>NZ_APNL01000016.1:0-102141 GCF_040361435.1 Salinisphaera sp. C84B14
AGCGCCGTTTGCTGAATCCAGATAAGCGAGCGGCAACGCCGCTCAGGCGCGCGCAAAAGCCCGGCCGCTAAGCGGTTTGGCCCAAAAGGCCGCGCTACGGCGTTGCATGGCTGGATCATAGAGTGGCTATGACGCGGCGCCATGCGCCCTGTATCTTGGCCTTTTGGGACTCAAACGCGACCGTGGATGAATAGATCAGAGGTTCCTTTACTCGATGGCGTCGAAAACGGCTGATCCAGTCGGCTGTTTGGGTCGCGGCTCAACAACCGGCCGGCAGGTGTTCGAACACGGCCAGGGCATGGCCGGCACAGATACGGGTATCGACCGTTTCGCCTTCTTCGAAGCGGTCTTCGTGATTGGTGCGTACCAGCAGCTGGGCGCCCTCGTTAAGCTGCACGCCGTGCAGCCGTGTTTCGCCCTCGTATCGACTCCATTCGATACGGCTGTTGCCGTCGTTCGCTCGCTTGAGCGAGAGATCGTCGGGCCGAACCAGCACGTCCACGCGATCGCCCTCGGCATGTGTCGTGTCTTCCAGCGGCGCATTGCCCAGATCGGTGTGCACCTGCCGCGCGCCGACGCGTCCCGGCACGAAGGCTGCATCGCCCAGAAAACCGGCGACAAAACGGGTACGGGGTTTGCGAAAACAGATGTCGGCACTGCCCAGCTGTTCCAGCCGGCCGGCGCGCATCACCCCCATGCGATCACCCACGGACAGGGCTTCGGTTTGGTCATGCGTAACCCAGATCGCGGGCACCCGTGCTGCTTTGAGCGCCTGGCGAATCTGCCAGCGCAGTTCCGCCTTGAGGGCGGCATCCAGGCTGGCCAGCGGTTCGTCGAGCAGTAGTACCGCCGGCGCGTGGGCCAGGGCCCGGGCGAGTGCAACCCGTTGTTTCTGCCCGCCGGACAGGGTGTCCGGCATGGCGTGACGATGCGTTGCCATGCCCAGCGTATGCAGCCAGTGCTCGGCTGGCGCGCGGTCCTTCAGCCGAAAGGCCACGTTGTCTTCGACGTTGAGATGGGGAAACAGGGCGAAGTCCTGAAACACCAGCCCCACGCCGCGCTTTTCCGGGGCGACATGGTGCTTGGCGTCGATGCGATGCGCCCCGATACGGATCTCGCCCGCCGAAGGCGCGACCAGGCCCGCCACTGCGCGCAGTACGCTGGTCTTGCCGCAGCCGGTGGGCCCGACGAGGGTGACGATCTCGTCGGCGCCCAGCGTCAGGCTGAAGTCTTCGACCGCGGCGGCGTTATCGTAACGGATCGACAGTTTGTCGATTTCTAGCATGACCTGTGTTCCTGTCTACACCCCGAGCGTGCGCCGGCGGCGTGCTTCGCCGGATAGCATCAGCACGAGTGCAATCGCGGACACGCCGATCAGCGCCAGAGCGGGCAAGGCACCACGCCCGAGGTAGCCGGCTTCGTATACGCGCCATAAATAGGTCGCTAGGGTATCGAATTCGTTCGGCCGTAGCAGCAGGGTGGCAGGCAGTTCGCGCATGGCTTCCAGAAAAACCAGCGCGGCGGCGGCGATGATGCCCGGCAGTATGAGCGGCAGGCTTACCCGCCGGAACGCCTCGGCCGGCGTCGCGCCGAGGCTGCGTGCGGCGCCGATCAGGGTCGATTCCACGCGCTCGGTACTCGACCTTACGCTACCCACCGCCAGCGGTAGAAAACGCAGCGTCAGCCCGGCCACCATCAGCGCGAGCGTCTGGTAGAGCAACGGCACTCGCAGGCCGAGATAGACCAGAGCCGTGCCCATCACGATGCCCGGGATGCCGAAGCCGAGATAACTTGCCCGTTCGCAGAGCTTGCCGAACCAGCCGGTACTGGCGGCATAGGCCAACGGCAGTGCAACCACGACTGCAGCCGCGGCGACCAGGGCAGCCGCATAGGCCGAATTGAGCGCATAGCGCAGTTCGAACCCGGCACCGCCTTCGCGCAGCAGCCACAGCGTGAAAATCCCGATCGGCAGCGCCAGCGCGGCGGCGAGCACCATCGCCGCCAGGGCGATGGCGAGCAGGCGCAGCGGCCAGCCAAGCGATAGGTGCAATATGCGCCCCGGGCGCTCGCGGCGCACACGAATACGCGCTTCAACGACGAGCACGGCGATCACGAGCGCCAGCAGCTGCAATGACATCAGCGCCGCGCGATCCAGGCCGAAGGCGTTGTACTCCACGTAGATCATGCGGGTGAAGGTATCCAGATGCATGATTTCCGGCGTGGCGAAGTCCGACAGCGTATACAGCGCCACCAGCAGCGCGCCGGCGGCAATGCCGTTGGCTGCACGCGGCAGCACGATACGCAGTAGCGCAGCCGGCAGTGGTAGCCCGAGGGTGCGGGCTGCATCCACGACGTTCGCGTCCAACGTTTGTAGTGCCGCGCGCGTGGCGATGAACACGAATGGATAGGTATAAAGCGTCATCACCGCACAGGCGCCGAGTAGGCCCTCGGCACGCGGGGTGGCGATGCCGGTCAGCGTCTCGATTTCACCGCCGGGCCCGAAGGCCGCAAAGAAAGCGAACGCACCGAGGTAGCTCGGAATGGCCAGCGGTGCCGCGAGCAGGGCGATCCAGAGTCGGCGCAGCGGCAATGCGGTATAGGTGGTGACGATCGCGAGCGGTACGCCGACAACGATCGCACCGCCAACGGTAATGAGCGTCAGCACGATGGTGTTGAGCAGTATTTCGGCACTGCGCCCGTCGAAGATCGCCTCGGCGCCGAGGCTCATCAGGATCAACACCACGACCGGGGCCAACGCTGCCGCCGCGATCGCCGCGGCCGGCAGCCACAGCAGTGGCGCGCGTCTCATAGCACGCGCGTTTCGCGCAGCAACTCGAGCGTGGGTTTCAGATCGCTGAGCTGGGTCAGATCGATCTTTGGCGGGTGGATCTTGTCGGGCAGCCCGTCGGGCAGGTCAATGCCGGCGGCCATGGGAATTTCATAGGCCTGGCTGGCTAGAAACGACTGCACTTCGCGACTCAACAGATAGCGCACGAAGTTGCCAGCCAGTGGATTGTCGTCGAGTAGCAGTACGCCGGACGAGTTCACCAGGCTGCCGGCATCGTTTTCGGTCAGCGCGAGCGCTACGTTGGCGTCCGGCTGTCCTTTTTTGAGCCTCAGGGTGTAGTAGTGATTGGCAAAACCTACATCCACTTCGCCACGTGCCACCGCCATCACCACGCCCAGCTCGCCCGCATAGCTCTTGGCCTGCCGTTTCACCCCCTGCAACCACGCCCGCGTTCGGTCTTCGCCTTCGAGCAGCCGCATGGCGGTTACAAAAGACTGAAAGGCGCCGTAGGCAGGTGCCCAGCCGATCTTGAGATCGGTTTTGGCGAAATCCATGATTCGCGTGGGCAGCTGCGCGGCCTGGATTCGGTCTGGGTTGTACGCCACCGTGCGCAAGCGCCCGGAGATCGCTGCCCACTGGTCGTAGCGAAAGGCGGGCTTGATATGACGCTGTATCGAAACGGGGATCGGCCGGCTCTTGCCCTGTGCGGCAACAACGCCGAGCGAACTCGCGTCGATAGACCAGAACAGGTCGGCACGCTTTACGCCCGCGCGTGATTCGGCGATCAGCGTGTTCGCCAGCGCCGCCGATGGCCCGCGGCGGATCCTGAGGTCGAGATCCGGGTTGCGTTTGCGTATGGCGGCGACGATATCGTCGTACAGACCGCCTTCACCGCGACCCAGATAGACCGTGAGAGTGCCGGCGAGCGGCGGCAGGTCGTCGGCCGATTCCGCCTCGGCCGTGGGGGTATCGGCGGCCCACAGCGCGCCCGGACCGACAAGCCCGAGCGCGAATGCGCTCTTGAGCAGGCTGCGACGATCAAGCATCAGAATACCGACGGCTTGTTCTTGGCCGCCTCGTCCAGAATCGTCTGGGCGCGGTCCAGCTTGGCGTTCATCGATTTCACTTCGGCGGCCAGCTTGTCGGCAGATGCCGAGCGCTCGATCAGCAGCGGCAGCGTTGCATTGAAATCTTTCTCCAGGTCCGTGACCAGATCGGCGTCGCTCTCGATCAACGTGCCTTCAATACCTTCAAAGCGCTGCATGTAGGTCTGGTGAATCAGCGCGCTGGCGCCTTCGCTGTCGCCCGAGCGGTAGCGTTCCACCACCTGGGCGAGATTGTCTTTGATGATCTGGATGGTTGGCTCGTCGCCGGCGGCCGAGGTCGTGGCCTCGTCTTTGCCATGCGTCGCGGGCGCGGGTTGGGAGGCGACCAGCTTGAGTGCGCCCACGCCTTCATGCAGGGCGTTATTGAGGCGCATCTGCCATTCCGCGACGGCCTCACCGGCGTTGTCTTCGTCCACCGCCTCGCGCAGGCCGCCGAGCGCGGTCCAGATCGGCGGGTAGAGAACCATGGCATGGGTTTCCACCGCTTCGTGGAACTCGACTTCTTCCCAGGTTTCCACCAGGGCGTCGACTCGCTTGCCTACCTTTTCGCCCTTGTCGTAGTCGGCAACGATCTTGGCCGCGGTGTCGCGCATATCCGCGATTTCGCTTTCATAGTCGCCAAGATGTTCTTTGACTTCCGCAACGCTGGGCGCGTCGCCGCGGTGGGCCGAGGCGGCTTGCCCGCAGAGCAATACCGCTCCGAAGAGCAGTGATTTGGTGAAGGACAGGGACGACTTCATGACGGGTGTTGGCGGATTTGAATGCTGGTATAAAAACTAACTGATAATCATTCCTATTCCAAGCGCGCAGTTCGCCAGGACGCGGAATTCGTGGGGTACCCCGACGGGCCGGGGCCTGCCAGTATCCTGGCGGCATCGAGAACGGGCACGCCGCGCCGCGGCATGCCCGTTTGCACGGTCTAGTTGTCGGTCATGCGCTCGAACATCTGCATGGCCTTGCGGGTGAAGATCGGGCCGGCGGCACCGGCGATCAACGCCCGCGTACGCGGGCTGGCCGCGATGACGACGCCGGCAGTGAGCGCACCGGCGATGGCGAGGCCGCTGTTGCGCTTGGCCCAGTCGGTCGCCTGGTTGCCCAGAATCGGACGCAGCTGATGCTCGATCGCGTTGTCCGGCGCCGAGTTCACGGGTTTGTTCTCGCTCGCCCGGGCCGGCGCGGGTGCCGGCTTGCGCCGCGATGACAGCAGCACGCAGATCAACAGCACCGCGACCACGCCGATCAAGCCGCCGCCGGAGAGCAGCAACGCCTCGACCTGGGTGTAATGCTGGGCGAGCCACAGATAGGTACCCGCGGTACACATCAGCAGACCACTGAATACCAGCAGCATGAGCAGCCAGAGCACGACATTCAGGCTCAGCACCCGAATGATCTTTTCCTTGATGCTTCCCATGGCCTAGCGGCCGATCAGCTTGCCCAGAACGAGGCCGATACCGAAGGCCGCGAGTACGCTGGTAAAGGGGCGGGCCTCGATCTCGCTGCCGACGTCCTGAGCATGGCGGCCGGCTTCGCGGCGAAGCTCGTCGTATTTGCCACGGGCGGCGTCGAGCCCGGCCTGGGCCTGGTTCTCGCCGGTGGCCTTGTAGCTCTTGGCCAGGGCGGCCAGATCGTTACGCAGCTGTTCGATGTCTTTCTTGAGGGTTTCGGTTTCGGCGCTCTGGCTCATGAGAATCTCTGGATTCGGAATGGATTCGACAGCATAACGGCTTTCATGGGGCTGCGACCATCCGTACTACTGCTTGATCATCGCACGGCGTCCAGGCCGAAAAACCGGCCTGCATTGGCGTGCGTCAATGCTGCCACCTCGGCCACCGACTGCCCACGTGCGGCCGCGATCGTTTCTGCCACCCAGGGCAGGTTCGCCGGCTCGTTGCGACGGGTCTTGGGCCTGGGCCGGATCGTGCGCGGCATCAGATAAGGACAGTCGGTTTCGATCATCAGACGGTCGTCGGGGATACGGGCGACGTTTTCATACAGATCGCGGCCGCGGCGTTCATCGCATACCCAGCCGGTAATGCCGATATGACAGCCGGCATCGAGATAGTCGTCGAGCGCCTCGCGGCTGTCGGTGAAGCAGTGCACCACGGCCCGCGGCAGGTTGGGCAGGTATTCACGCAGTATCGGCAGGAAGCGCGCATGCGCCTCGCGCTGATGCAGGAAGACAGGCATATCGTGCTCGCAGGCGATGGCGAGCTGGGCGGCAAAGGCTTTTTCCTGGGCGGCGCGGGGCGCGATATCGCGAAAGAAGTCGAGCCCGGTTTCGCCGACCGCGGCCAGACGTCCCGCTGCGGCGCCCGCGCGTATGAGCTCGTCGAGTTCGTCGTTCCAGTCTTCGGCGTGGTGGGGGTGGAGGCCGGAGGTGGCGAAGCACTGGCCGGAATAGCGTTCGGCCAGGGACATGGCATGCCGATTGCTGAACAGATCGCTGCCGGTGACCACCAGTCGGGTCACGCCTGCATCGTATGCGCGTGTGAGGACCGCATCGAGATCTTCGGCGAAGCTTTCATGCGCGAGATTCGCGCCGATATCGGTCAGTTCCATGGGGTTGAGGCGTGAAATCAATGGCGCGTAGTCTAGGGAAGCGCTGCATAACCTGTCACGGTCGCGCCGGGGCCCTGCGGGGTTCGGCCTCGCAGACGCCGCGACGGCGTTGCCGAGCTTGACCTGCCAATAAGGCAGGCGCTGCGCTCGGACGCCTTGTCGCACCGTCTGTGACCTTGAAAGTCTTTTCAGGGCGAACGCGAACCGCGAGAGCTTATGCACAGCTTCCTAGCGATCGCTCGCGCACAATGCAGTTCGTCGGACACGGCGGGAGAAAGCGAAAACGCCCATTTTAAAAAGAGCGTAGAAGCCGGCGGCGGGTTTGCTACACTCGGGCGCTGGCCGCCCGCCACGGCAAGACAAGCGGTGCGCGGTAATTGCGTGCCGGAGCTTGAACGACTGTCACCAGAATCGAAGAAAGGCCTCTCATGCGTTATCAATCCGGGCTGCTCGCCGGCCTCGTCGGCATCATGCTGTTCAGCAGTGTTGCAACGGCCGCGACGCGCTATGTCAGCGATGAATTGTCGATCAATATGCGTCGTGGCCCGGGCACGGGCTATCGCATCAGCGAACTGGTCAAGGCCGGTGATCGCTTGACCACCCTGTCCGAGGCCAATGGCTGGACCCAGGTACGCACCAGCGACGGGACCACCGGCTATGTACTGACCCGCTTCCTTTCCGACGAGCCGGCCGCACGCACGCGTATCGCGGCGATGCAGGCGCAGACCGAGAAGTTCAAGCAGGAGAACGAACAGCTCAAGGAGCAGCTCGCGGAGGTGCGCAGCGGTTCCGAGGAGTTGACCGAAACCAAGAGCACGCTGGAAAACGAAAACCAGGAGCTCTCGCAACGCCTTCAACAGCTGCGTGAAACCTCGGCCGACGCCGTGCGTATCAGCAACGAAAACGAGAAGTATCGCGAAGAGCTGCTGTCCATGCGCAGCGACAACGAGCGCCTGCGGCATGAGAACGCCGCGCTGCAGAGTCGCCGGGACGGCATGAAGATCGGCGCGCTCATTCTCATTGGCGGCGTGATCATCGGCCTGGTGCTGCCGCTGTTCCGGCGTCGGAAAAAAGGCAGCAGCTGGGATTCGCTCTGAGCATCGCGATCGCGACCTGCAATCGTATCCACTAACCATCAGCCCGGGTTGCCGGCTATGGTTATTCCACTCGATTTGTGAGCGAGCCCGTGTCGCCTAGCGAAGGCTAATGGAACATCATCTTTCTCTGATTCTGATTTCGATCGTCGCGCTGGGCGTATTCTCGCAGTGGATTGCCTGGTGGCTGCGCATGCCGGCGATCGTGCTGTTTCTGGTCAGCGGCGTACTGGCCGGGCCGGTGTTCGGCGTGGTCAACCCCACCGAGGATATCGGCGAGGTGCTCTCGCCCATGGTCGGGCTGGCGGTTGCGGTCATCCTGTTCGAGGGCGGGCTGAGCCTGCGCCTGCATGAATTCAAGGAAGCCGCATCGGGCGTGAAACGGCTGGTGTCGGTCGGCGCCGTGCTGTCCTGGGCCTTGTATACCGCGGCGGCCTACTACATCGGCCAGCTGTCGATGGCGGTATCGCTTCTTTTCGGCGCGATTCTGATCGTGACCGGGCCCACCGTCATCATTCCCATGCTGCGGCAGGCCGGGCTGAACCGTCGCACGGCCTCCTATCTGAAGTGGGAAGGCATCATCAACGACCCGATCGGCGCGCTGCTGGCGGTGCTGGTTTTCCAGTATTTCGTGTTTGCCGGCGCCGATGCCGGGGACGGGGCGCAGGTGTTCGTGGACCTGGGCTGGGCGATCCTGATCTCCTTCGTGCTCGGCGGCGGCGTCGCGCTGGCGCTGGGCTGGGCCTTCAACCACACATGGGTGCCTGAGTATCTCAAGGCGCCGCTGACCTTCGCCTTCGTGCTGGTGATCTACGGTGTGGCCAGCGAGTTCTTTGCCGAAGCCGGGCTGCTGGCCGTGACCGTCATGGGCATGGTCATGGGCAATCTGTCCATCGCCGGCATGGCCGAACTGCGACGATTCAAGGAATACATCACCATTCTGCTGGTCTCGACCGTGTTCATCGTGCTCACGGCCGATCTTGACCCCAACGTGCTGCTGCATCTGGACTGGCATGCCGCCGCGCTGGTGTTTGCGGTGCTGTTCGTGGTGCGCCCGACGGCCATATTCCTGGCCACCGCCTTCACCGACATGAACTGGCGCGACCGTACCCTGGTGGCCTGGATCGCGCCGCGCGGTATCGTCGCCGCGGCCGTGGCCGGCGTGTTTGGCCCGCGTATGGTTGAAGCCGGCTATGGCGGCGCCGAGCAGCTGTTGCCGCTGATCTTCGCCATCGTGTTCTCGACGGTCATCCTGCACGGCTTTTCGATCGGGCGCGTATCCCGCTGGCTGCGGTTGTCGGCCGAACCCAACGGCGTGCTCATCGTGGGCGCATCGCCCTGGTCGACGGAGCTCGCACGCGCGCTCACCAACGAGCTCAATATGCAGGTGTTGCTGGTGGATTCGTCCTGGCACCGCCTGCGCACGGCTCGGCTGGCCGGCGTACGCGTGCTTTATGGCGAGGTGCTGTCGGACCAGATCCAGCAATCGCTGGAACTCAACGAAATATCCTGCCTGCTCGCGGCGACCAGCAACGACGCCTACAACGCGCTGGTGTGCTCGCATTTCGTCACCAGCCTCGAGCACGACCGCGTGTTCCAGCTGCCGATGTATGCCGCCGACGAGGACAACGAATCCAAGGTGGTGGCCCGTCCGCTGCGCGGTCGCCCGGCCTTCCACGAAAATGCGCAGTACGAAGAGCTGTGGCGCAAGCATTTCCAGAGCTGGCAGTTCTACAAGACACGCCTGACCGAGGGTTATACGCGCGAGGATTTCCGTCGCGACTGCCCGCCCGATGCCGTGATCATAGCCACGCTCTTTGCCGACAACACCGTGCTGTTCCATGCCGCCGGCGCCACGCCGCGTCCGGAAGAGGGCGATACGGTGATCTACTACGCGCCCAAGAAGAGTGCGACTGAACGCCGCCGTGCCCGCGCCGAGCGCGCGGAAGCGGTAAGCGAACGCGCAGCGGCCGCTCAACTGTCGGCCGACGACTCGCAGGCGCCCGAGGGCGGCCCGGCGGGCAGCGGCGCGCAGCGTAACGAAAGCTCCGACCCCACTTAACCAATCGCGACAGGATTTCATGCTCGAATGGCCCCAAGCCGGCGATAGCGCCAGCGGACAGATCGACGGCCCGGCCGGCGAACTGCAGATCGATATCGACATGCCGGAAGACACCCCTCGCGGTGTCGCGGTGATATGCCACCCGCATCCGCAGCACGGCGGCACCAAGGACAACAAGGTGGTATTCATGATCGCCCGGGCGGCCGTCATGGCCGGGCTGGCCGCGGTGCGGTTCAACTTCCGCGGCGTGGGCGAAAGCCAGGGCAGCTACGACGAGGGCGTGGGCGAGGTCGACGATGCCCAGGCCGTTCGCGACTGGGCGCTCGATGCCTCCGGCCTGCCGCTCGCCGCGCTGTGCGGCTTTTCCTTCGGCTCGGCGGTGGCACTGCGCCTGGCCGATCGTGAGGCGCCGCCCAAGCTGGTTACGGTGGGTTTTCCCAGCAGCTATTTCGATAAGGCACCGCCGCGACCCTCGAGTGAATGGCTCGCGGTCTTCGGCGACGCCGACGATGTCATCGATGTCGATACCTCCATCGCCGCCGTGCGCGAACTCGAGCCGGCTGTCGATGTCCAGATTCTCGAAGGCGCCGGCCACTTTCTGCATGGCCGGCTCACGGACCTGAGAAAGCGCGTGGTCGCGCATTTGACCGAGAGTGACTGATGGGATTGTTTGAACGGTTGAGCCAGGCGCTCAACCCACAGGTGGACGAGCCGCGCGACGTCGAGCGCGCCCAGCGCATCGCGGCGGCGGTGCTGCTGCTGGAAATGGCCCATGCCGATCATCGTCACGACGATGCCGAATACGCCGAGATACGGCGGCAGCTACAGGGCCACTTCGGACTCGACGCGGCCGAAACCGAAGAGCTGATTTCCGACGCTGCGCCCCGGGCCGAACAGTCGGTATCGCTCTATAAATACCTCAAGACGCTCAACGACGGCCTGAGCGAGGGCGAAAAGCGCCAGGTCATGGAAATGCTGTGGCGGGTGGCGTATGCCGACCACCATATCGATGCCCATGAAGAGCATCTGCTGCGCGAACTCTCGGAGCTGCTCTACCTGCCGCACGAACAGTTCATACGGGCCAAGCTCGCCGTCCTCGGCGAATGAGCAGTGCGACCATCGCGGGGCGGGCGCGTATAGCTAGCGCGTATAGAACGTCTGATTGAAGCGCACCGGAACCGTGGCCCGGCCGTCGGCGGCACGCACGTTCAGGTCGAAGGTGAGCGTCTGCTCGTCGTCGATCGCCACCGGCGCCAGTGAATACACGCTGCCCGCGCTTTCCACGCGCTTGAAGGTCAGCGTCTTGCGTTCGCCCATGAGCGAGCGGGCCGTGCCGGTCACGTTGGCGGGCACGGCGTTCAGGGGCGCGTCGGCGGTTGGCTTTTGCAGCGTGATCATCACGATGGCCGTGTCGCCGGCACGCTCTATACCGTTGGCCTTGGCCACGGCCTGCGGGATCTGCAGGCTGTTCACCGCGCTGTAGTGCACGACGTAGTCGCCGCTGTTGATGCTGCCGCCGGCCAAGGCGGGCATTGTGAACAGCAGGGCCAGAATCGCGAATGCGATCAGGCCGTGTCGTGATGGCGCAGCTGATACAGGGCGATTTCGCCGAGCAGATTGGGGAAGGTGCGCATGCCGATGTTGCTGCGATGCGCGTGATTGACCACGTGCCTGCGCACGATGTCCACCTGTTTTTGCCGACATAAGGTTTCGAAATCCCGCACGGTGCAAAGATGGATGTTCGGGGTGTCGTACCACCGGTTCGGCAGTGAGCCGGAGACCGGCATCAGCCCGCGCAGGCCAAGCGAGATGCGTGGCTTCCAGTGGCCGAAGTTGGGAAAGGTCACGATCGAGTCGCGGCCGATTCGAAGCATTTCGTCGATGAGCTCGTCGGGGCGCCGTACTTCCTGCAGCGCGCTGCTCATGACCACGAAGTCGAAGCTGTTGTCTTCGAATTGTTCCAGGCCGGCGTCGAGATCGAGCTGGAGCACGTTCACGCCCGCCGCCACGCATTCGATGACGTTGTCGGCATCGATCTCCAGGCCGTAGCCGCTGACCTGCTTGTGGGCCTGCAGATGGGCCAGCAGCGCGCCGTCGCCGCAGCCGAGGTCCAGCACCCGAGCGCCGGGGGTGATCCAGTTCGAAATCAGGGCCAGATCGTCGCGCAGGCCGTCGTGGCTGTGGGTGGTCTGTGTGTTCATGCGCCGATCTCGACCGCCGCGCGGTTCAGATAGGCCCGCAGCGTGTTCACGTAGTGGGGCATGGTCAGCAGAAAGTCGTCGTGGCCGAGGTCGGAGGTGACTTCGGCATAGGAGACCTGCTTGCCGGCGTCCACCAGCGCGTCCACGATCTCGCGCGATCGCGCGGGGGCAAAGCGCCAGTCCGAGGTGAAGGAGATCACCATGAAGCGGGCGGTGACCGGGGCGAAGGCCTTGGCCAGATCGCCGCCGTGGGCATGGGCCGGATCGAAATAATCCAGCGCCTTGGTCATCAGCAGATAGGTGTTGGCATCGAACCGATCCACGAACGACGCCCCCTGGTAGCGCAGATAGGATTCCACCTGGAATTCCACGTCGAAGCCATAGGAAATACGCCCGTCGCGCAGATCGCGGCCGAACTTGGCGCGCATGGCCTCATCGGAGAGATAGGTGATGTGGCCGAGCATGCGCGCCAGCATCAGCCCGCGCCGGGGCACGACGTCGTGCTCGTAGTAGCGCCCGCCGTGGAATTCCGGATCGGTGACGATGGCCTGGCGCGCGATTTCGTTAAAGGCGATGTTCTGGGCGGAGAGCTTGGGCGCGGCGGCGATGACCACGGCATGGCGCAGCCGGTCCGGGAAGTCAATCGACCACTGCATGACCTGCATACCGCCCAGACTGCCGCCGATCACCGCATTCCACTGCTCGATGCCCAGCGCGTCACGCAGGATGTCCTGCGAACGTACCCAGTCGCCGACCGTGACCACGGGGAAATCCGGCCCGTAGTGGCGCCCGGTTTCCGGATGCGCGCTATGAGGCCCGGTGGAGCCGTTGTAGCCGCCCAGGTTGGCCGGGCAGACGACGAAGAAGCGATCGGTATCGATCATCTTGCCGGGGCCGATGCATTTGTCCCACCAGCCGGGCTTGGGATCGTCCTCGCTGTGATAGCCCGCTGCGTGGTGGTTGCCCGACAGCGCGTGGCAGATCAGCACCGCGTTCGAGGCATCGGCGTTGAGCCTGCCGTAGGTCTCGTAGACGAGATCGAACTGCGAAAGCTGCTTGCCGCAGTCCAGCGGCATCGGGCCGTCGACATGCAGGGTCTGGGGCTCGACCAGGCCGACCGAGCCGGGGAAATCCGCGTGCGTGGTCATATCGCTAACGGAACAGGCCCGGCAGCGGCAACAGGCGGCTGATGACCTGCAGGCCGATGATGACCACCAGCGGCGACAGGTCCAGCCCGCCCACCGCGGGTATGAGATTGCGCACCGGACGCAGCAGCGGCTCGTTGATGGTCCACAGAATCGCGGTGGCCGGCGAATGCTGCCCGGGCGATATCCACGACATCAGCGCCTGAATGAGGATGGTGAAGAAGTAGAAGTTGCACAGCAGTACCGCGGCCTTGAGCACCGCCCACCATAGCGCCAGCACCGGTTGGGCACCGTACTGGGGCGCGGCCAGGGCCAGATCGATCTCGATGTTGATGAAGCAGAGGATGACCGCGAACACGAGCGCTGGAATATCCAGATTGCGCCAGCGCGGGATCACCTTGCCGAGAAGGCCCACGGGCATGCGCGTGGCCTGCCATACGAACTGCGAGATGGGGTTGCGAAAATCGGCATGCACCCACTGCAGCAGCACGCGCATGAGCACCACCACGATATACAGCGCAAAGACCGTATCGATGAGGAAAAGCAGGGCATCGTTGGCGTTGTTGAGCATGGGGTCTACTTATCGAGCAGTTTGGTGGCAAGGCTGTCGGCCCGGCCCGCGGCCGCCTGCATGGCGCGGGCGACGAGGGCGTTCAGGTCGCCGGCGGCATATTGTTCCAGCGCGGCCGCCGTGGTGCCGCCCGGCGAGGTGACTTTCTCGCGCAGGGTGGCCGGGTCGTCGCCGGATTCGATGGCCATGCGTGCAGCGCCGAGCGCGGTATGCAGTACCAGCTCGCGCGCGGCGGCTTCGTCCAGACCGAGTTCGACCGCGCCGGCCTGCATGGCTTCCATGAAGGCAAAGAAATAAGCCGGGCCGCTGCCGGAGGTCGCGGTGACCGCATCCAGCAGCGATTCCTCGGCCACCCAGGCCGTCATGCCGGCCGTTTCGAGAATGCTGTCGGCCAGGCTGCGCTGGGCATCGGTTACGCCGTCGTCGGCATACAGGCCGGTGGCGCCGGCGCCGATCAGCGAGGGGGTATTCGGCATGCAGCGCACATAGGCATGGTCTGCGCCCAGCCACTGGCGAAACGCGGCGATCGGTACGCCGGCCGCGATCGATACCACCAACGGCTTGCGATCGCCCAGTGGTTCGACCAGGCCTTCGCACACCTCGCGCATCATCTGCGGCTTGACCGCGAGCACGATCACATCGGCGTCCAGGCTCTCGGAATCCGCACTGGATGCCACGTTGACGCCGTAGTCTGCGCGCAGCTTTTGTGCCTTGGTATCGTCGGGTTCGATCACGGTGATGCGCTCGCCCGACCAGTCGGCATGGCGCAGGCCGCTGATCAGGCTGGTGGCCATATTGCCGCCGCCCACGAAAACGATGCTGGTGTTCATTTCGACCCCGGTCGATTAACTGGCCGCATGATACGCGATGGCCCACGCCTGTCGCGACCCGCCGCCCACCGGAAAGGGCATCGCCGCGATGGTCTGCAAGCACGCAAGGGTTTAGCATTACGGCTTGTTCTAATCCTTGCGATCCATGACCAGCAGCCTGAAACAGACCGCCGAATCATCGTCCGCGCCGGCCGTCGATATCGGCGATGCCGATTATCTCAAGCGCATCAATACCGCGCGTGTCTACGATGTGGCCATCGAGTCGCCATTGATGCAGGCCAATCAGCTCAGCGCGCGTATCGGCAACGCCGTTTATCTCAAGCGCGAGGACCTGCAGCCGGTTCACTCGTTCAAGCTGCGCGGCGCCTATAACAAGATTTCCCAGCTCACGCCGGAAGAGCGCGAACGGGGCGTGATCTGTGCTTCGGCCGGCAACCATGCCCAGGGCGTGGCTCTTTCGGGGCGCAACATGGGCATTCGGGCGGTGATCGTCATGCCGCGCACCACGCCAGAGATCAAGGTGCGTGCCGTGGCCGGCTTCGGCGGCGAGATCGTGCTCCATGGCGACAGCTACGACGAAGCGGCCGCCCATGCCGCCGAGCTGCAGGCCCGCGACGGACTGGTCTATATCCACCCCTACGACGATCCGGACGTCATCGCCGGGCAGGGCACGATCGGCATGGAGATCGTGCGCCAGCACCCGCAGGATATTCATGCGGTGTTTGTCTGCGTGGGTGGCGGCGGCCTGCTGGCCGGCGTGGCGGCCTATATCAAGAGCGTGCGCCCGGATATCCGCGTGATCGGCGTTGAGCCCGAGGACGCGGCCAGCATGGGTGCGGCCCTGGCGGCCGGCGAACGCGTGGCGCTGCCCGAAGTCGGGCTGTTTGCCGACGGCGTGGCGGTCAAGCAGGCCGGCAAGGAGACTTTCCGCCTGTGCAGCAAGCATGTCGACGCGATGATGACGGTCAGCGTCGACGAAATCTGTGCCGCGGTGCGCGATATCTATGAAGACACGCGCGCGCTGGCCGAACCGGCCGGCGCACTGGCGGTTGCGGGCGCCAAGAAATACGTCGCCGAAACCGGCATCGAAAACCAGGATCTGGTCGCCATCACCTCCGGGGCCAACGTCAACTTCGACCGGCTGAGCTATATCGCCGAGCGAGCCGAACTCGGCGAGCGCCGCGAAGCACTGCTGGCGGTCACCATCCCGGAGCGGCCCGGCTCGTTTCGCGAGTTCTGCATGCGCATCGGCGATCGCTCGATCAGCGAATTCAGCTATCGCTATGCCGACGCCCAGCGCGCCCAGGTTTTCTGTGGGGTGAAGCTGACCAACGGTGTCGCCGAGCGCGATGCC
This sequence comes from Salinisphaera sp. C84B14, assembly GCF_040361435.1. Taxonomy (NCBI): domain Bacteria; kingdom Pseudomonadati; phylum Pseudomonadota; class Gammaproteobacteria; order Salinisphaerales; family Salinisphaeraceae; genus Salinisphaera; species Salinisphaera sp. C84B14. The sequence continues at coordinate 15,711 of NZ_APNL01000016.1, forward strand.
TTGATCGCCGACCTCGAAGCCGACGGCTATGAAGTCGTCGACATGAGCCGCAACGAAATGGCCAAGCTGCATGTGCGTCATATGGTCGGCGGCCGGGCCCGCGGTGCCGGTGACGAAGTACTGTTTCGGGTTGAGTTCCCCGAGCGCCCCGGCGCGCTGCTGAAATTCCTCAACAGTGTGGGCGATCGCTGGAACATCTCGCTGTTTCATTATCGCAACCACGGCCATGCCCACGGGCTGGTCCTGGTGGGCATGCAGGTCGCCCCCGATCAGCAGGCCGACTGCCGGGCCGCGCTGGATGCGCTCGGCTACGACTATGCCGAAGAAAGCCAGAACCCGGCCTACCAGCTGTTTCTGCACTCGCACTGATCGATCGTTGAAGCCGTCGCCCTCGCGGCGGCGGCCGTCTGCTTCTCAGGGAATACGCCATGGCCTCGGGTTCGAAAACCGTCATCATCGCCGCGCTCACCGGTAATCTGCTGATTGCGGTGACCAAGTTCATTGCTGCCGCGTTCACCGGCAGTGCCGCGATGATGGCCGAAGGCATCCACTCCACCGTGGATACCGGCAATCAGGGGCTATTGCTCTATGGTATGAAGCGGGCCAAACGGCCGGCCGATGCCAAATTTCCCTTCGGCTACGGCAAGGAGATCTATTTCTGGAGCTTCATGGTCGCGGTGCTCATCTTCGCGGTGGGTTCCGGCATTTCGATCTATGAAGGCGTGAATCGACTGCTGCACCCGCACCCCGTTGAAAGCCCGATGATCAACTACGTCGTGCTGGGGCTGGCGATGCTCTTCGAAGGCGCGGCCTGGTTTGTCGCGGCCAAGGAATTCAATCGCCTGAAGGGCAAATGGGGCGTGTTCGAGGCCGTGCGTCGCGGCAAGGATCCGGCCACGTTCCTGGTCTTGTTCGAAGACAGCGCGGCCATGCTCGGCCTGGTGATTGCCTTTGCCGCGCTGCTGGCCGGCCAGCTGACCGGTATCGAGATCTTCGACGGCATCGCCTCGATCTGTATCGGCATCATCCTCGCCATCACTGCCGTGTGGCTCGCGATCGAAACCAAGGGGCTGCTTATTGGCGAGGCGGCCAACCAGCATGTGGTGCGCGATATTCGCGAGGTCGTGTCCGGCTATGAATCGGTCGCGAAGACCAACGAAGTGCTGACCATGCACGTCGGCCCCAACTTCATTCTGGTGAATATTAGTGTGAGGTTTGCAAAGGGCCTGAGTGGCGAACAGATCCAGAACGAGATCGAACGCATGGACAGCGATATCAAAAAACGCTGCGAGAACGTCAAACGCATCTTCATCGAAGCCGAACGCTCGGCGGACCGGCCTGCGACAGCCAGCGACCAGGGCGGGGAGGGCACCACTTCGCCCAAGCCGGCTGAATGACGGCTAGAGGCCAGGGCGCGGCACCGCGTCGGGTATGTATTCTGCGGCTGTCGGCGTTGGGCGACTGCGCCAACGTGGTGCCGGCGATCCGCACGCTCCAAGCGGCCTATCCGGATGTCGAAATCACCTGGATCATCAACAAGGCCGAGGCCGGGCTGGTCGCCGATATCGCGGGCGTTGAATGCCTGGCCTACGACAAACGCGGCGGCCGGGCGGCGATCGCCGATCTCAAGCGCCAGCTTGCCGGCCGGCGCTTCGATGCGTTGCTGAACATGCATGCCAGCTGGCGGGCGAACCGTATCAGCCTGCTGGTCAAGGCCGATCGCCGTATCGGCTTCGATGCACGCCGGGCCCGCGACGGCCAGCGCCTGTTCGTCCGCGAACGTATTCCAGCGGTGGGAAGCCGACACGTCGTCGATGGTTTCCTGGCCTTTGCGGCGATGCTGGGTGCCAGCGAGCCGGTCATGGACTGGCGTGTCCCGATCGCCGAGGCCGACCGTGCGCGGGCGGGCGAACTGCTCGGCGACGATGCCCGCGAAATCCTGTTCATCAGCCCCTGTTCGAGCCATACACGGCGCAACTGGCTGGCCGACCGCTATGCCGCGGTGGCCGATCACGCTGCCCATGAACACGGCTTGCGCGTCGTGCTCGTCGGCGGACCGAGCGATCTCGAACGCCAGATGGGCGTGGATATCGAAACGGCGATGGCAACGCCCGCCACCAATCTCATTGGCCAGACCAACCTCAAACAGCTGATCGCCTTGTTCGAACGGGGCCGGGTGCTGGTCACCCCTGACTCCGGGCCGGCGCATATGGCAAATGCGACCGACATCACCACGATCTCGCTCCACGCCGCGACCGACCCGCGCCGCAGCGGCGCCTATCGCTCCCGCCAATTCTGTGTGGATTATTTCGCCGAAGCCGCAGCCCGCTATCGCAACGCCACGCCGGACACGCTCAAATGGGGCACCCGTATCGAGGACGACGCGGGCGTGATGGCGCTGATTCCGGTGGAAGCGGTGACCCGGCGGGTCGATCAGGCCCTGGCCGCGGACTCGCCGGCCTGCAGCATGGCCGCCATCTTCTGATGAATAAGGTTGACGGCCTTCAGCGGTCGTAGCATGACCTTGAATTCGGTGATCTGGCCGGCGTCGTTCCATTCGATCATGTCGACGCCGTTGATCTGTATACCGTCCAGTTCCAGCTCGAATTCCAGCACCGCGTTGCCCTCGGCCTGTAGTTCCCGCACGTAGCGAAAGCTATCGGTCCCGAACACCTGCAGGGCGGCTGCGAGATACTGCACGGTGATGGCCTTGCCCACCTGGGGCGTATGCACTACGGGCGAATGGAAGACCGCATCGTCGGCAATCAATGCCTCGAGGCCGTGGGCGCTACGGGCTTTAACGAGTTCGTGCCAGGTGGCGATGGGGTTTTGGTGCATGGACGGATCTCTGCGGGACGATGCGGATGCGGCAGGCGCTTACTCGGGCGGCTGGTTTTCCAGGCCGAGGATGAAGTCCCAATGTTCCTTGTCCACCGGCATGACCGACAGCCGATTGCCCTTGCGCACCAGCGGGAAGTCGCCGAGTTCGTCGGCGTGGTCCTTGATCTCGGCGAGTGAAATCACGCGGTCGAGTTCGCGCTCGAAGGTGACATCCACTCGATACCAGCGCGGCTTTTCGGGATCGGATTTGGGGTCGTAGTGGGCATCCTTCGGATCGAAGGCGGTGTCGTCGGGATAGCCGGCCCGCGAGATACGCATGATGCCGACTACGCCCGGTACCTTGGTGTTGGAGTGGTAGAAGAAAGCCAGATCGCCTTCCGACATATCGTCGCGCATGAAATTGCGCGCCTGATAGTTGCGTACGCCGTCCCAGCCTTCGGTCTGGTTCTTGCGCTGCTGCAGATCCTGGATGCTGAACTCGTCGGGTTCGGACTTCATCAACCAATAACGCATGCGTATCCGTTCCTTTGAAACTTGCTGAAAGCGTTGTCCGCGAGTTTAACGCAGCGAAGGCGGGCAGGTCGCCCGGCGATAGATCGCGGCTTCGCTTGCGACCGCGTCGAGCGGCACGTCCCATTCGCGGGTGGCGATATGGTCGACGCGCTGTACTTCGAACGCCAGGCCGAGCAGCCAAGGGCCGCGAAAACCCGACGCTCGCTGGCCGGCCAGGCTGCGATCGTAAAAGCCGCCGCCCATGCCGATACGCCGAGCAGCGGCATCGAACGCCGACAGGGGCATGATCAGCAGATCGAGCGCGGCCACGGGCCGGGCGCTGCCTGCGGTGGGCTCGAGGATGCCAAGCGGACTGCGCCGTCGGCGAAAGTGCGGGCCGTCGACGGCGATGAATTCCAGGCGCTCGCCGGCAACGCGCGGCAGGAATGCCTGTTGGCGTCGGTTGAAATAAGGCAGCAGCAGCCGCGGGTCGGCCTCGTGGCGCATGGGCCAGTACAGGCCGATACGGCGCGCACGACGGAATACGGGCAGGCGTGCAATGCGTTGGCAGGCCCGACGGCTGGCCATACGGCCCTGCTGGGGTGCGAGGCGGCGGCGTGCGCGGAGCGCGGCACGGCGCTGGTCGTCGATGGAAACGCTCATGGCGCCACAGCATCAACGAGTGGGGCAAAAAACGAAAGGGGCCGACACTCCCGCCTGTGCCGTCGACCGTCCACTATCCTTGAGACGAATGCTCAAGTGGGGCGTTCCACGCCGCATTAGGTTTCCCGCAGCAAGGCGGGCGTACTCACCTGCGACGTTTCCCACCCCGGTTTAGGTACTTAGGCTCAAGGGGAACCGGGAGGTCGTCGAACACCGCAGGAGTGCCGGCAGCATCGATGATACGCGGCTCGAAGCGGTGGTGCCAATCATGCGATCGCACGATCGCGTGTGCCGGGGCTGCCGGCGATTATTGCAGCGCGAGGACGGTCGTCGCGCGCCAAGGCGGGTTACGCGGCTAGTTCGGTTCCTTGAGCGCGGATTCGATATGCAGCTGCAGCTGCGACAGGCGTTCGGTAATCTCGCCGTCCGTGGCGGGCAGACCGGCTTCCTGACGCTCGAGCCGACGTTCGGCGGCGATCAGATCACGGGCAATATTGAGTGCGGCCATCACGGCGATCCGTTCCACGCCCAGCGTCTTGCCCTTGCGCTGGATCGCGTGCATGCGCCGCGACAGATACTCGGCCGAGTTGAGCAGCGCTTCGCGCTCGCCTTCTGGACAGGCGATGGAGTAGTCGCGGCCCAGAATACGGATGGTCAGCGCGGATTGTTTTTCTGGCGGCATTAAGTGTATCCGTTAGGCGTTGTCGGCTTCCGCTTCGAGCGCGCGAATGCGTTCGATCACGCCGTTGAGGCGCTCGCGCGTTTCCCGATTGCGGGCCTGTTCTTGCTCGTAGGAGGTCTTGAGTTCCTCGTAGTCGCGCAGCAGTGCGCGATAGGCCTCGATCAAGGCTTCGACGCGATCCTCGAAGTGGGTGATCTCGAACTGGCTCATAACGCTCCCTAGATGTGTACCCGAGTATAGCCGGCACCGGGCGCTGCGGGAAATATGAAAAAAAAGGCCCGGCAAATGCCGGGCCTCGTGTGAGCGATCGTAAGGATCGCGCCTGCAGACTAGCGAATCAGCAGGAACAGCGCACCGCCGCCGCGGCGAACGTGGAGCAGCAGCTGCTTGACGTCCGGGCCGGCCAGCTTGGACAGCTGCGAGACGTCCTTGACCGGCTGGCGATTGATCGAGGTGATCACGTCGCCCGGGCGCAGCCCGGCACGTGCCGCCGCAGAGCCGCGCTCGACGTCTTTGACCACCACGCCTTCGACTTCTCCGGCCAGCGGGTTGTCGTCGGTGAGCGGCCCGAAGGTGGCGCCCTGAAGGCCCGAGGCGAGGTCGCTTTCGGCGCTGGCGCTATCGCCGCCGGCGCTGTCGGGCGCGTCGGCCGCGTTGCCGAGCGTGGCCTTGACCTCGCGTTCCTTGCCGTTGCGCAGCAGGGTGATGGAGACCTTGTCGCCCGGCGACTTCAGGCCGATGGCGTTGGCCAGCTGCGAGAAGTCGTCGATGTCCTTGCCGTTGACCTGCGTGATCACGTCACGCTCCTTGATGCCGGCCTTGGCCGCCGGCGAATCCGGCATGACCTGGGCCACGACCACGCCCTGATTGATGTCCAGATCGAAGGCCGAGGCCAGATCGGCAGTCAGATTCTGGCCGACCACGCCCAGACGACCTCGGCGCACCTCGCCATTCTCGGCAATCTGCTTGTAGACGCTGTTGACGAGGTTGCTCGGGATGGCGAAGCCGATCCCGATATTGCCGCCGGTGCGCGACAGGATGGCGCTGTTGATGCCCACCAGCTCGCCCTTGAGATTGACCAGGGCGCCGCCCGAGTTGCCGGGGTTGATGGAGGCATCGGTCTGGATGAAGTCTTCATAGCGGTTGCCGAGCCCGTGCCGGCCCAGCCCGCTGACGATACCGGAGGTCACGGTCTGGCGCAGGCCGAAGGGGTTGCCGATGGCAACCACGAAGTCGCCCACGCGCAGATCGTCGGAGTTGGCGATCGGCAGTTCGGTGAGCTCGTCGTCGGTCTTGATCTGCAGTACCGCGATATCGGTTTCCGGATCGTCGCCGATGAGCTTGGCGTCGTATTCGCGGTTGTCGTTGAGGCGGACCACGATCTTCTCGGCATCGGTGACCACGTGGTGGTTGGTCAGCACAAAGCCCTTGTCGGCATCGACGATCACGCCGGAACCGGCCGCGGTCGGCTGGCGCGGGGTCTGGCGCTGCTGCTGGTCGGGCACGTCGAAAAAGCGACGGAAGAAGGGGTCGTTGAACAGCGGGTTATCCGGCATCTGCTGGGGTTTGCCGGTCACGACCACGTTCACCACGGCCGGCAACGCCTCGTCGAGCATGGGCGCAAGCGACGGGTTGTCGCCGGCCAGCATGCCGCTCGGCACTGCGGCGTGGGCGCTGCTCATGCAAAGCAGCAACAGACAGGAAAGAAAGAGCGCGTTGATCCGCTTGTTCATTGGCGTCATAGGTCTTTTCTCGTTGGTGTGTTCACCATACGACCGGCGTACCCCGGGTCGTCCCGCAGCCTAAGACCATCGCAGGATGGTCGAGTTTCATGCCTCGCACAGAAACATGGTCATTGCACGCAGTCCTGCCGGTTCCCAGTTATTGCGTGCGATGAACCACCTTGGCCAGGCCGCTTTCGCTCAGGCTGCGGCTGATGGCAAGCCGCGATTGTTCGGCGATCCGGGCCAGAAAGCCGCTGTTGTGTTTCATGGCCACGGTGAATACGTCGCGACCGTCGCGTGCGGCGGCGAGCATGACGTCGTCGCTGGTGGCCACTTCGTCGACCAGCGCCAGGGTGAGTGCCTGGCTGCCGTACCAGTGCTCGCCGGTGGCTACGCGGTCGATATCGAGGTTCGGCCGATAACGCGATACGAAATGCTTGAACAGGCCGTGGGTGTCTTCGAGTTCCTCGCGAAACTTGGCGCGGCCTTCCTCGGTGTTTTCGCCGAAGACGGTGAGGGTGCGCTTGTAGTCGCCGGCCGTATGCATTTCGAAATCGATCTGCTTGTCCTTGAGCAGGCGATGAAAGTTGGGAATCTGGGCGACCACGCCGATGGAGCCGATGATGGAAAACGGCGCGGCGACGATCCGCTCGCCCACGCAGGCCATCATGTAGCCGCCGCTGGCCGCCAGACGATCCACGCAGATGGTCAGGCGCACGCCCGCATCGCGCAGGCGGGCCAGCTGGGATGCCGCCAGGCCGTAGCTGTGCACCATGCCGCCGGCGGATTCGAGCCGTACCAGCACTTCGTCGCCGGCCTCGGCCACCTGCATGACGGCGGTGATTTCGTCGCGCAGCGATTCCACCGCCGAGGCACGGATATCGCCGTCGAAATCGAGCACGAACAGGCGCGCCGGCTCATGGCGCTTGCCCAGCTTCTCGGCCTTGCGGCGCTGTTTGTCTTCCACCTTCTTGCGCTTGGCGCGGGCCTTGCGCTCGCTGTCGTTGAGCAGAGTGGCATTGAGCGTTTCGGCCATACGATCAAGACGATCGTTGACGTGGGTAATGCGTAGCCGGTCGCCGTCGCGTTCTGCCTTGGCCTGGCCGATCAGGCTCAGTATCCAGCCCACGGTCAGGGCAAGGGCGATGACCACGGTCACGGCCTTGGCCAGGAACAGGCCGTAGTTCATGGCAAAGTCGGCGATCAACTCCATGGCGTCGATTATCCTTGAGGGGCAGGGCGCAGAGCCGGCGAGCGTTAACGCGAACGCCGGCGATTAGATCCAGCCCGAAAGTTCGCGCTTGATCAGTCGGGTGAACATGTCCACATGATCTTCGCGGTCGTTGAGCGCGGGAATATATCGCAGCGAACCGCCACCGGCTTCTTCGAAATATTCGCGGTTTTCTTCCTTGATCTCTTCCAGCGTTTCCAGACAGTCGGAAGAAAAGCCCGGGCACATCACGTCCACGCTCTTCATGCCGGCCTTGCCCCAGGCCTTCATCGTTTCGTCCAGATACGGCTGCAGCCAGGGCTCACGACCGAAGCGCGACTGGAAGCACACCTTGTATTCGTTGCGCGAAAGGCCAAGCTCGGCCGCCAGCAGCTGGGCGGTGATGCCGCAGTCGCGCGGGTAGGGATCGCCGTTCTTCACATAGCGCTTCGGGATGCCATGAAACGACAGCACCAGTTTCTCGGCGCGCCCGTGCTCGGCCCAGTGTTCACGTACCGACGCCGCCAACGCCTCGATATAGGCCGGCTCGTCGTGGTAGCGATTGATCTGGCGCAGCGCCGGCGGCTCCGGCCACTCGGCAAGCACCTCGCCGATCTTGTCGAAAGTCGTCGCGACCGTGGTTGCCGAATACTGCGGATAGGCCGGCAGGACCAGCACCTGCTTGCAGCCGGCGGCATCCAGTTCGCGCAGGCCCGCCTCGATGGAGGGGTTGCCGTAGCGCATGGCAAGGGCGACGTGTACCGGGCGCTCGATTTCCTGATCCAGCCGTGCCTGGATGCGCTCGGCCTGGCGGCGTGCGTAGACCAGCAACGGCGAGCCTTCATCGGTCCAGACGGAGCGATAGCCTTCGGCCGAGTTCTTGGGCCGGAAGGTCAGGATGATGCCGTAGAGAATGGGCAACCATAACGCGCGGTTGAGATCGACCACGCGGCGGTCGCTCAGAAATTCGGCCAGATAGCGGCGAACGGCAGGAATGGAGGTATCGTCGGGGGTGCCCAGATTGGTGAAAAGCACACCGATCGGGCGCTGCGCACGGCGGGAATTCATCATGTCCTCTCGCTATCGTTTCGCGGGCTACGATATTTAGGGGCAATGGTACGGGATGCAACCGAACGGCTGCATCCCATACCCGATTCTACCGCCTGTGCGGGTGCTTATGCTTTATCGAAATACGTCCGGGTGAGTTTGAACACCACCGGTGCGAGCAGAACCAGCGCGATGAGGTTCGGAATGGCCATGAGCGCGTTCATGACGTCCGCAATCAGCCAGACCAGATCCAGCTCGGCCACGGCGCCCACGAATACTGCCACCACCCAGATCAGCCGGTAGGGCACGACGATACGCGAGCCGAACAGATACTCGGCGGTGCGTTCGCCGTAATAGCTCCAGGCCAGCATGGTGGAAAAGGCGAAGATCACCATGCCGAAGCTCACGATCCAGCCGCCAGGGCCGGGCATGCCGGTGGTGAAGGCTTCTGCAGACAGCTGGGCGCCGGTGGTACCGGACGACCAGGCCCCGGTGGCGATGATCACCAGCGCGGTCATGGTGCAGACGACGATCGTGTCGATGAAGGTGCCCAGCATGGCGACCACGCCCTGACGCACCGGGCTGTCGGTACGCGCTGCGGCATGGGCGATAGGCGCGCTGCCCAGGCCCGCCTCGTTCGAGAAGATGCCGCGGGCCACGCCGAAACGAATCGCCATGAGGATGCCGGCGCCGGCGAAGCCGCCGGTCGCGGCGGTGCCGGTGAATGCGTCGGAAAAGATCAGGCCGATTGCCGCGGGGATTTCCCCCGCGTTGAGCAAAAGCACAAGCGCCGCGCCGATGACATAAATTACCGCCATCACCGGAACGAGCTTGTCGGTCACACTGGCCAGGCGCTTGAGGCCGCCGATGATTACCGCGAACACTGCGCCCGCCATGACCACGCCGGTGAGCCAGCGCGGGACCGACAGGGTTTCGTCGAAGACCTGCGACACCGAGTTAGACTGCACGGTGTTGCCGATCCCGAAGGCGGCCACGGTGGCAAAAAGCGCAAACAGGAAGGCGAGCCATTTCCAGTTCGCGCCCAGGCCGTTGCGAATGTAGTACATGGGGCCGCCCACGTAGGCGCCCTCGGCGTTGGTCTCGCGGTACTTCACGGCCAGTACGGCTTCGCCGTACTTGGTGGCCATGCCCACGACAGCGGTCACCCACATCCAGAAAATCGCCCCCGGGCCGCCCAGGTGGATGGCGGTGGCCACGCCGGCAATGTTGCCGGTACCCACCGTGGCCGCGAGCGCTGTGGCGAGCGCCTGGAACGGGGTGATATCACCGGGCTCCGTACTCTGCTTGCGGCCCGCGAACAGCATGGAAAAGCCATAGCCGAGCTTGCGTTGCGGAATGCCGCGCAGGCCCACGGTCAGATAAATACCGGTGCCCAGCAGCAAAAACAGCATCACCGGGCCCCAGACCCAGCTGCTGACCGTGCTCAGCGCGTTCGTAAGTGTTTCCATTATCGAATCCCCCTGAATGGGCTGCATGCGCAGCCCGGATGACGTTATTCAAAAAAGCCCTGGGCCAGAATCCAAGCAATACCCAGAGGTGCCACGAAACGCAGGATGAACAGCCATAGCCCGGCGAGCGGTAGCCGTTGATCCGGGTGCGACTTCAGTGCCTCGACGGCGCGCGGCCCCAACCGCCAGCCGACGAACAGCGCGATCAGCAGGCCCCCCGCCGGCATCATGACCTGTGCGGTCACGAAGTCGGCAAAGTCGAGAAAGGTCATGCCCGCGATGGTGATTTCTTTCCAGACGCCCTGCGACAGCGAAATGGGAATGCCCAGCAAGAAGATCACGACGCCGGCCGAGCTGGCGGCAGTGAAGCGGGTGAAGCCCTTGTCGTCGACCAGATAACTGACCACCACTTCGAGCAGGGAGACGGCCGATGTCAGTGCGGCGATCGCAAGCAGCACGAAGAAAGCCAGCCCGAATATGGCGCCGGCCGGCATTTGTGCGAACACCGTCGGCAGGGTCATGAAGGTCAGCCCGGCCCCGGCGCTGGGTTCCATACCGGCCGAGAACACCGCCGGAAGAATGACCAGGCCGGCAAGCAGGGCAACCAGCGTATCCAGACCTACGACCAGCGAGGCATCGCGAGGCAGGTTCTGCTCGCGCGACATGTAGGAGCCGTAGGTGAGCATGGCGCCCATGCCCAGAGACAGCGAGAAGAAGGCCTGACTGATCGCACCGCCCCAGGTGCCAGCCGTCACCCGGCTCCAGTCGGGCATCAGATAGAAGGCCACGCCATCGCCGGCACCCGGCAGGCTGACAGCACGGATAGCCAGCACCACGAGCAGAACGAACAGCAAAGGCATGAGCCATTTCGATGCACGTTCGATGCCGGAGGCGACGCCGCCGAGCACCACGCCGACCATGAGCACGGTAAAGATCGCGGCATAGATGAGCGGCTGGATAGGGGAGGCGACAAAGCCGGTGAATATGGCGGTGCTCTCGTCGATGTTCAGGCCGCTGAAGGTGTTTTCACCCATGAACAGGATATAGGCCAGGGTCCAGCCCGCCACGACGATATAAAACGACAAGATGATGAAGGCGGTAAGCACGCCCATCGCCCCAACCGCCGGCCAACCGCGCCCGCCCAGCTTGCGAAAGGCGCCGACCGGGTTGCTCTGCGTCATCCGGCCGATGAGCAGTTCGGCCATGACCAGCGCGAAGCCGAAAAAGACGACGCAGCCCAGATAGATGATCAGGAAGGCGCCGCCGCCGTTCTCGCCGGCCATGTAGGGGAACTTCCAGACGTTGCCCAGGCCTACGGCCGACCCGGCCGAGGCCATGATGAAGCCCAGGCGGCTGCCCCAGTGTTCGCGCGCTGCACTCATGCTCGTACGCCGACCGCGATAAGAATGGTGATGGTCTGCTTATCGTCCATTTTTCCCCCTGAGGTGTTGCCACGCATGGCGATCACAGGCGCCTGTGCCGGCCCCGTGAGCGTCTTGCACTATTCGTGCCGAGTCTTGTTATTCCCTGAGCCGGCATTGTTTTGCGATCGTGCCAGCTTGATCGCGTACTGTCCCGTATCCATTCGGCGCAGACAAGTACCGGCCGCGCAAAAAAAAGACGGGCTCGAAAGCCCGTCTTTTCTATTCACCGATTAGGCAGTGCGCGCTTATTGCGCGCCCCGTGCTACGGCTTTTCGAGAATGGCAGTCACGCCCTGACCGCCGGCCGCACAGATGGAGATCAGGCCACGGCCACCGCCGTTCTCGTCCAGGATCTTGGCCAGCGTGGCCACGATACGCGTGCCGGTGGCGGCGAACGGATGACCCAGCGCCACCGACGAGCCCTTGACGTTGAGCTTGCTGGTATCGATCGAGCCCAGCGGCGTGTCGCGACCCAGGCGCTCCTTGCAGTATTTCTTCGATTCCCATGCCTTGAGCGTGCACAGAACCTGTGCGGCAAAGGCTTCGTGGATTTCGTAGAAGTCGAAGTCCTGCAGGGTGAACCCGGCGGCGTCGAGCATGTCGGCCACGGCATAGGTGGGCGACATCAGCAGGCCTTCGCCGCCGTCGACGAAGTCCACGGCCGCCGTGCGCGAATAGGGCGTGAAGAACGCCTGCACCGGCAGGCCGTTGGCCTCGGCATACTCTTCGCTGCACAGAAATACCGAAGACGCGCCGTCGGTCAGCGGGGTGGAGTTGGCCGCGGTGAGCGTGCCGTTTTCCTTGTCGAAGGCCGGCTTGAGGTTGGCCAGCTTCTCGACACTGGTGTCCGGACGCAGATTGTTGTCGCGCTCCACGCCAAGATAGGGGAAGACCAGGTCGTCATAGAAGCCGTCGACGTAGGCCTGGGCCGCCGCCTTGTGGCTGGCTACGGCCAGTTCGTCCTGCGCCTTGCGCGAGATCTTCCATTCCTTGGCCATGAGCTCGCAGTGCTCGCCCATGGACAGGCCGGTACGCGGTTCGGACACGCCGGGGAAGTTCGGCACCAGATGACGCGGGCGCAGTTTGGCCAGCAGCTTGGCGCGTTCGCCGCCGGTCTTGGCGCGGTTGACGTCGAGCAGGATCTTGCGCAGATCCTCGTTGATGGCGATCGGCGCATCGGAGGTGGTGTCCACACCGCCGGCGATGCCGCAATCGATCTGGCCCATGGCGATCTTGTTGGCGATCAGCAGGGTGGCCTCGAGGCTGGTGCCGCAGGCCTGCTGAACATCGAAGGCCGGCGTATGCGGGTCGAGATCGGTACCGAGGACCGCTTCACGCGTCAGGTTGAAGTCGCGTGCGTGCTTGAGCACCGCGCCGCCGGCGACTTCGCCGATCTTCTTGCCGGCGAGCTTGTATTTTTCGGACAGCGCCTTGAGCGATGCGGTCAGCAAGTCCTGATTGGACTGATGCGAGTATTTGGTGTTCGAGCGGCAGAACGGAATGCGGGCGCCGCCTACGATGGCGACCCGACGTGGCATGTTCTCAGCCATTGATCCCTCCAGTTTCGCCGGCTCACTGCCGGCGCGGTTGATTAACTGCCCCAAGATAATTGTTGCAGTGCAAAGTGACAAGAAACCCTTTCAAATCCCTATCGGTTCGGAACGCGCTTCTGGCGTGATGCTGATCAAAAAAATAACGGCCCGCTCTTGAAAGGCGTTTCCATGGCCGCATCAATGGCGTTGATTGGGAATGCTAATGATGGCGTTCTCTCCCGGCGGCCAATTTGGCACGTCGGCACAATGTTTTTTGATCTACAACCAACGTTTCGAGGAGAAGGGTGGCATGAATATCCGTCCTTTACATGACCGTGTCGTCATCAAACCGCTCGAGGAAGAGCAGAAGACGGCCGGGGGAATCGTTATTCCCGACACCGCTGCCGAAAAGCCGCAGCGCGGTGAAGTGGTTGCCGTAGGTAACGGCAAGCCGCTGGACAATGGTGAAACGCGTAAGCCCGAAGTCAAGGTCGGCGATAAAGTCATGTTCGGCAAGTTCTCCGGCAGCCCGGTCAAGGTCGACGGTGACGATGTCGTCGTAATGCGTGAAGACGACATCCTGTTGGTGTTGGGTTAAGACCCGCGTCGCTTACGCTCACCGTTTACGAACACAGTATTTAGGGGAAGCTAGCTATGGCAGCTAAAGAAGTACGTTTTGGCGAAGACGCACGCTCGCGTCTGGTACGTGGCGTTAATACGCTTGCGAACGCCGTCAAGGTCACGCTGGGTCCGAAGGGCCGCAACGTCGTTCTCGACAAGAGCTTCGGCGCGCCGACGATCACCAAGGATGGTGTCTCGGTAGCCAAGGAAATCGAGCTGGACGACAAGTTCGAGAACATGGGCGTTCAGATGGTCAAGGAAGTTGCTTCCAAGACCTCCGACATCGCCGGTGATGGCACCACCACCGCCACGGTTCTGGCCCAGGCCATCGTGCGCGAAGGTGTGAAAGCTGTATCCGCCGGTATGAACCCGATGGATCTCAAGCGCGGTATCGACAAGGCGGTGGACGCCGCCGTCAAGGAACTGGCGAACCTGTCCAAGCCCTGTGATGACGAAAAAGCCATCGCGCAGGTTGGCTCGATCTCGGCCAACTCCGATGAAGACATCGGCAAGATCATCGCCGATGCGATGAACAAGGTCGGCAAGGAAGGCGTGATCACGGTCGAGGAAGGCTCCGGCCTGTCCAACGAGCTGGATGTCGTCGAAGGCATGCAGTTCGATCGTGGCTACCTCTCGCCGTACTTCGTCACTGACAACCAGACGATGCAGGCCGAGCTGGATAACCCCTACATCCTGCTCCACGACAAGAAGATCTCCAACATCCGCGACATGCTGCCGCTTCTGGAGAACGTCGCGAAGGCCAACCGTCCGTTGATGATCATCTCCGAAGACGTCGAGGGCGAAGCCCTGGCGACGCTGGTGGTCAACAACATGCGCGGCATCGTCAAGGTCGCCGCCGTCAAGGCGCCTGGCTTCGGCGATCGTCGCAAGGCAATGCTGGAAGACATGGCCGTGCTCACCGGCGGTACCGTGATCTCTGAAGATCTCGGCATGAGCCTTGAGAAGGCCACGCTGGACGATCTGGGCGAAGCCAAGAAGGTTCAGATTTCGAAAGAGAACACCACCATCATCGACGGTGCCGGCCCGAACGGCGACATCGAAGCCCGTATCAAGCAGATCCGTGCGCAGATCGAGGAAAGCTCCTCGGACTACGACAAGGAGAAGCTGCAGGAACGCGTGGCCAAGCTCGCCGGCGGTGTGGCGCTGATCAAGGTCGGCGCGGCCACCGAAGTCGAGATGAAGGAGAAGAAGGCGCGTGTCGAAGACGCCCTGCACGCCACCCGTGCAGCCGTCGAAGAAGGCATCGTGCCCGGCGGCGGCGTGGCCCTGCTGCGTACGCTCAAGGCGATCGAACAGGCCAAGGGTGACAACCCGGACCAGGAAGCGGGCATCCGTATCCTGCGTCGCGCGGTCGAAGAGCCCCTGCGCCAGATCGTCTACAACAGCGGCGCCGAGCCGTCCGTTGTGGTCAACGAAGTGCTTTCCAAGGAAGGCAACTACGGCTACAACGCAGCCACGGGCGAATACGGCGACATGGTTGCCATGGGTATTCTCGACCCGACCAAGGTCAGCCGTACTGCGCTGCAGAACGCCGCTTCCATCGCCAGCCTCATGCTGACGACCGAAGCCGCCGTTGCCGACGTCCCAGAGGACGACGACAAGGGCGGTGCCCCCGATATGGGTGGCATGGGCGGCATGGGCGGAATGGGCGGCATGATGTAAATCGTGCTAGCCACGTCCGGGATGCCTATCCCAGCGTGAAAGAAGAGCCCCGCCAAGTGCGGGGCTTTTTTTTTGCGCGCCGTCAATAAAAGTCCTCGCGGCTTGGGTGATCGAGGCATTGGATGATCCCGGATAGCGATTTAATCGCCAGCTATCCCCGCCGCGCGCCTGCGTGCCACGCGAATGCAGACCGCATTGCGCGTAGCGACTTATTAGGCTCTGCACATCGCTCGATTTGGCTGCGGTGCGCCGCAAGGTAGCGCGTGCGATACCACGGCTTGCCGTGTTATCACCGACTTAAGGCTGGCACAACGCTACAACAGCGCTACCATGCGGGCTGATCGACGACCGATTCGGAGCCTTTCAAGTGCCTCACCCCGAAACACAGACGCGTGTTCGCCGCTGGAGTCATTTCCTCGACAGCTGGTGTGAACACAACCCAGAGCGCTTCGCGACTCTAGCGAACGAAGGGCGCTTGAGTGGTTCCGAGACGGAGCTGGTTGGCGCGCCGCCAGAGCCCGCGCCCACGCAAGCGTTCGAAGCCGCCTTGCGGGAATATCGTAGCGAAACGATGGCGGTCATCGCGTGGCGCGATCTGGCCGGTATAGACGCGCTGGAAACTACACTTGCCGCACTGTCGACCTTGGCCGATCGATGTATCGAAGCCGCACTGTGCGCTGCCGAGCAAGCGATGCAGGAGCGCCACGGTGTACTCCGAGACGCCGAAGGCAACACCCAGCGTCTGATCATCATCGGCATGGGCAAGCTCGGTGGCGGCGAGCTGAACTTCTCTTCGGATATCGACCTGATATTTGGCTATCGCGCCGCTGCGGAATCCGACGGTACCAAACCCCTGGATGCGGACGGTTTCACCAAGCGCGTAGCGCGTCGCCTGGTGCAGATTTTGAGCGAGTCCACGCGAGAGGGATTTGTTTATCGCGTGGATACACGTTTGCGGCCTTTCGGCGATGCCGGCGCGCTGACGGCCAGCATCACGGCAATGGAAAACTACTATCAAGGGCACGGGCGCGAGTGGGAACGCTACGCCTGGGTGAAAGCGCGTCCTGTCGCGGGCGATATCGAGGGCGGGCGCCAACTCATCAGTGCGCTGCGCCCGTTTGTCTATCGTCGCTATCTGGACTACGGCACCTTTGAATCGATTCGCGACATGAAGGCGCTCATCGATCGCCAAGTGGTCAAGGCCGAGTTGCAGGACAACATCAAACTCGGTAGCGGTGGTATCCGCGAGATCGAATTTATCGTGCAGGCGTTTCAGCTTATTCGCGGGGGGCAGGAACCCTCGCTGCAGGATACGCGCTTGTTGCCGACGCTTGCGCGTCTGGCCAGCGATGGGCACTTGCCATCCCATACGGCAGAGGAGCTGGAAACAGCGTACCGATTCCTGCGGCGCGCCGAGAATCGTCTGCAGATGGTCGACGATCGCCAGACGCACGATCTTCCCGAACAAGGTGACGAGCGAACGGCATTGGCTGAATCCATGGGTTATGAAACCTGGGACGCGTTCAGCCTCGCTATGCAGGATACGCGTGAAGGCGTACACCAGGCCTTCGAGCAGGTGTTCGTCTCGCCGCAGGCCGACGACAGCAAAACCGATGGGGAAACCCAGAGACTCAGTGCGTTCTGGGACGGCGAGCTCGACGAATCACAGGCGAAGAACCTGCTCGGCGAATACGGAATTGAGAATGTGTCGGCTGTTCGGGATGCACTCGCGGACATTCAGGGCCAAAGCCTCTATCGTAGCCTCGAAGACCGCGGTCGACGCTGGATTGCGCGGTTGATTCCGCTGCTTTTCGGTGCGGCAGCACGGGCGGATAATCCGGATCGGGCTTTGACCCGCACCATCAGCGTCTTGTCCGCCATCGTGGGACGCAGCACGTATATGGCGCTCCTGGTTGAGCACCCAGCGGCGCTATCAACGCTTATGCGCCTGTGTTCCACGAGTGAATGGATTACAAGTCGTATCCGTGCCCAGCCGGCACTTCTGGATAGCCTTCTCGATCCGCGTCAACTCTATCGACCGCCGCGGCGTGCCGAGCTAACGAAAGACCTCAACGCAGATATGGCTGCGATCGACGCCGACGATCTGGAGCTGCGTATGGATACGCTGCGTCGGTTCAAGCAGAGTGCCACACTGCGTATCGCAGCGGCCGACGTCAGCAATTCAATGCCGTTGATGATCGTATCCGATCATCTCACCGAGCTTGCCGAACTCGTACTCGATGTCGCGCTTGAAATGGCGTGGCATCAGATGATCAAGCGCTATGGCACGCCGCGGGACGACAACGGCAACCGTGCACCATTTGCGATCATCGCTTACGGCAAGTTGGGTGGCTTGGAGCTTGGCTATACCTCGGACCTTGATCTTGTCTTCGTCTACAGCGGCAAGATTGATGCGATGACCGATGGTGAGCGTAGCCTCACGCATCAGGCGTTCTTCACGCGTCTGGCTCAGCGGCTCATTCATGTCTTGAGCACCCAGACCGCGGCCGGGCGCGTGTACGAAATCGACATGCGCCTGCGGCCAAGCGGGCAGGCCGGGATGATGGTGTCCCATATCGATGCGTTTGCCCGCTACCAGCAGGAGCAGGCCTGGACTTGGGAGCATCAGGCCTTGGCGAGGGCGCGACCGGTCAGTGGCGCGGCCGAGTTGGGGCAGCGGTTCAATGCCATCCGACGCGAGACCCTCTCAAAGGCGCGCGATATTCAGGCGCTGGCGCAGGAGGTGCGCGACATGCGGGCGCGCATGCGGCAAGTCAAGGATAAAACCGACGGCGATCAACTCGATGTGAAGCAAATGGACGGCGGGCTGATCGATATCGAATTTCTTGCGCAATTCATGGTACTTGCGTACGGGAATGAATGCCCGGAGCTCATGATCTTTACCGATGCCATCCGAATTCTCGAAACCATGGAATCAGCGGGGCGGGCCGATTACGAACAGATCGCCACGCTGACCCGAGCCTATCGGCGCTATCGGGCGCTGATCCATGCAGCATCCTTGCAGCGGAACCGGGCCATGATCGCTTCGAACGAATACCACTCGATGCGCGGCGAAGTGGCTGAGATATGGTGCGCGTGGCTCGGTGGCGGAAGCGGTTAGTGGCAGTGAAAGAGGGGTCATCGTGTTTGCGGGCCTTATAAAGTCGCTATACTTTTCTAGGGTTTCAGCTGCGATACAGCGTGCTCTTGCCAATCTCGAGACAGTCGCATAGCCGTGCAGGCGAGTTCATTGCATCCTAGAGCGGTCGAGAATAAGCGCGGCGGGAGTAGCTATAAGTTCGGAGTTGTTGGCAGTGCTATAGGAGTTTGCGCGGCCGGTATGCCGGTAAAGATGTTCCTAATGTGACGGTATCAGCCTATCCGCTGTATTAGCCCTCATCCAATAAAGTGTCAGATTGGCAGACTAAAACTACGATAGCCAACCCGAAGGCCGCACTCTTAACGAACTCGAAGCTATCCAAGCTGTCATTACGGGCATATTGATTATTTTTAAGCCGATTGAAGCAAAGAGAAACTACGCCGTATTTAGATTAAGCAACAAAAATCTGTGTGCGGTAGCCGTAGTAATTTGCTTTCCGGTGGCGAGTTCTTGACTCCGTTAGGTTTTATTGAGCATCACGTCGATGGAACGTCGTGTCGTTGTAAATAACAGCCGCCGTCGCTAAAGTGGTCGCGAAGTCGGCTTTCTCGCGCTATTTTTGAAAAGTTTACTAATCTGAAGATCGAGACTGGGCACAGAGTTGGCTAACAAATTTAAAAAATGGTTCAAACCGCCTAAGGTGTACCAAGCGCGGTTGCCGTCATCGCCAGCCTCGGCTTACATCGTATTCGTTGGTTCCGACAAGCGTGGTTTTGGTGGGCAAGGAAAACTAAACGCTGAGTATTTTCTTCCGAAGTTCGAATTCGGGGCCCAAAAAGCCGGCGTTGCTACGCATTTTTACATATCGTCAGACGTGCTTGTGCAGAATCTGCACGCATACCATAGCGCGTCTATCGCGGTGATTTTTGTTTATAATGAGGAGCATTTTCGAAGTTACCCTAGCGAAAAAAACGTCGCGGCCATAGTGCAGCGACCGAATACACTAGTATTCAATGCGCCGGCCAGCGGCAGGCTGATAGCGTTTAAAACCGCTACGAACGAGCTCCTTGCAGCGCGCGGTGTTGATGTGCCGAAAATGGTGGAGTCGAGCATTGGCTCCAAGGTGTTTTCGAATGCCGTTATTGGCTCGCAGACCCCTACGGAGGTGCTGGACGAGACTTGCGATGTGGACGCGAGTCGGTATAACACTGAACTCATCGATACTCGTTATGAGTATATGGGAAACGCATACTATGTTTGCTTGAGAGCACTTTGCGTCGGACCCAAGTTAGTCGACCTGTATATTCGATGTCGGCCGGTGAGCGAGGGGTCCCCAAATGTGCACAGCGGGGATACGCCTCTAGACCCGGAACTTCTGAACGCGATCTATAACGATCGCGTTTCGCCTCGGCTGGAAGAGCTGGAAACCATATGCGCCAGCATCAGTGACGCAGTGGGACCGTGCTTTTTCGCGCACGACATACTTCTCGGCCAAAACGGCAGGCTGGCAGTTTGCGAGGTCGGCTGGAAATTCGATGATAGTACGCTTCGAAAGCACCTGTGGCCGATTTCAGGCGCTTTAGACTTCATGCAACGTACGTATACGGGGGCGGTAGCGGAGTCTGCCGGGACGTACGTTGCGGAGCTGGTCAGTTCGCGCGACGCGAGTGACTCTGGCTAAAGATCAATAGCTTGCCGATGCGATGACGGACGGCGAGCGTAGCCTCACGCATCAGGCGTTCTTCACGCATGTCTTGAGCACCCAGCCCGCGGCCGGACGTGTGTACGAAATCGACATGCGCCTGCTTCCAAGCGGGCCGGCTGGGATGATGGCTTCTCATATCGACGCGTTTGACCGCTACCAGCAGGAGCAGGCCTGGACTTGGGAGCATCAGGCCTTGGCGAGGGCGCGACCGGTCAGTGGCGCGGCCGAGTTGGGCCAGCGGTTCAAGGACATCCGACGCGAGACCCTCGCAAGATCACGCGATATTCAGGCGCAGCGCAAAAAGTGCTTGACATACATGCGTGCGCGAATGCGGCTAGTCAAGGATAAAACCGACGGCAATTAAATCGATGTCAAGCAAATGGACGGTGGGCTGATCGATATCGAATTTCTTGCGCAGTTCATGGTATTGGCATACGGGCAGGGATGCCCTGAACTGATGATCTTCACCGATGCGATTCGGATTCTTGAAACCACGGAATCAGCAGGGCGGGCCGACTACGAACAGGTCGCCACGCTTACCCCCCTCTTATAAGTGTTATCGCGCGTTAATTTACGCAGCCTCCTTGCATCGAAACCGTGCCATGATCGCTTCGAACAAATACAACTCGATGCGCAGCGAAGTGGCTGAGATATGGTGGGCCTGGCTCGGTGGCGGAAGCGGTTAGTGGCAGTGGAATAGGGTCATCGTGTTTGCAAGCCCTATAACGCCGCTATACTTTTCTAGGGCCTCAGCTGCGATGCAGCGTGTTCTTGCTAATATTCAGGGAGGGGCACGACGCGCCTCCTACCAAGACGCAACTTGTTGTGACTGAACTATCACGGTCGGTCACGATGCCCCTCGGCATCGACCACTCAACACACGCTTAAAAGCGTGGTAGCACACGTCACGCGGCGAGCAGCAGCGTTGTGTCACTGCGTCGGTGTCCACGAAATGTTTCGTTCAGGCAAGCTGGAGCAGCTCAAACTGGTCGATAAACGTACTTAGCCGCTAAACTGCGCCGCGTAGCAGGCAGGTAATGCGTGCTCCCGACGCTTGACCTCATTGGAATTACATCTACTTCTGGACCGAATATGAAAGACTTGCTGAGAAAACGCGTGCTTGTGACAGGCGGTGCCGGCTTCGTCGGCTCGCATCTGTGCGACCGGCTTCTCAAGCAGGGAAACGACGTCATATGTGTCGATAATTTTTTTACCGGGCGCAAGGCGAACATAGCGCACTTGGCTGGCGACCCCTTCTTTGAGGTCATTCGGCACGATGTCTGTCTGCCCCTATATGTGGAGGTGGACGAAATCTATAACCTGGCGTGCCCTGCATCACCGGTGCATTATCAGCATGATCCCGTTCAGACTACGAAGACTAGCGTGCATGGTGCGATCAATATGCTTGGCTTGGCAAAGCGTACAGGCGCTCGCATCTTGCAGGCCTCGACGAGCGAAGTGTACGGCGACCCGGAAATTCATCCGCAGCCCGAGTCGTACTGGGGGCGGGTCAATCCCATTGGGCGGCGTTCCTGTTACGACGAGGGCAAACGTTGTGCCGAGACCCTGTTCTTCGACTATCGTCGTCAGTACGGCTTACCGATAAAGGTCGCACGCATATTCAACACCTACGGGCCACGTATGCATCCTCAGGATGGTCGCGTTGTCTCCAACTTCATTATGCAAGCGCTCTCGGGCGAGCCAATCACTCTGTATGGCAATGGACAACAAACGCGTTCGTTTTGCTATGTCGACGATCTGGTGGACGGCCTTATGCGCCTGATGGCGTCGCCTGAAGAAGTCACCGGCCCGATCAACCTAGGCAACCCAAACGAATTTACAATTCGTGAGCTCGCAGAGCGAGTTCTTGCGCAGACAGACTCTGTATCGGAGGTATGTTTTGAGCCTTTACCCGAGGACGATCCCCGGCAACGCCGGCCTGACGTCAGCCAGGCGCAAAAGATGCTCCACTGGAATGCGGAAACCGAGCTGGTTGATGGCTTGCCAAAGACAATTCGTTATTTCAGGGATTTGATATCCGACGGCGACTTCAAGGGATTAGGTTCCGAAAATAGTAAGTAAGCTTAGCGCCCGTTGCCGAACGATGACCGCGTTTCGCGCAACGAACTATCGCTCTTAACGCCTAACGGATAGTGAGTCCAGCACGTTGATACTGGCCAGTGGTCGGCTATGCAAACTGGATAATTGACGGGCATGAGCGAGAAGTGAATAGTTGATTCGGTCGCCCATCTTCTGGTGTTATGGCTTTCGCAGCAATTGAAACGGGCGATCCGTTTAAAGGTTAAGCCTGAGTAAGGTGCGTTATGCTTTAAATGGCGGCGAAAAATAAAAAAACTCTTTGGCTTTTAAATTGCGGGTCGGTAAATGAAAAAGTACGAATATAGGGACTACGATGATTACTACGACGCACAAGTGTCGGCAAACAGAAAGAAAATTGACAAGGTTTGGGCTGTAGAAGGTGTTATTAAGCAGTTAGCTGGTTATTTGGAGAGCCAAATCGAGAATATTAGATTTGGAATATGTCACGGAACGCGTAACGGGCGTGAGCAGTTATGGTTCCGAGAGGCGTTATCTGCAAACGTGGTGGGTACTGAGATATCTCCTACGGCTAGTTCTTTTGCCCACACGATCGAGTGGGATTTTCACAACGTCAAACCGGAATGGGTTGGAAACGTAGATTTCATATTCAGCAACTCGCTTGATCATAGTTACGACCCCGAGTATTGCCTCGACCAGTGGATGTCTTGTCTTGGGCGCGACGGGTTATGTTTGATCGAGTGGACAGAAGACGATGTCGAAAATAAAAGATCCGATCCCTTCGGCGCGAATTTGGAAGAATATCGGTCGCTTATAGGGGGCAAGTACAGACTAATCGACGAGCTCTTTTTCGACGCCGAATATATTAGGGAGTCGTTTTTAAACGACACTAATCGTGAAGGACTTAATTTTTTCGTCGACCGCTATTACTTGGTCGTGGCCAATTGATCGGCGTCACCGTCACCGTATTGCATGTTCAGTGTGTCCGGTAAGGTCGCTTCACAATGAAAGTCGGCTATG
This sequence comes from Salinisphaera sp. C84B14, assembly GCF_040361435.1. NCBI lineage: Bacteria > Pseudomonadati > Pseudomonadota > Gammaproteobacteria > Salinisphaerales > Salinisphaeraceae > Salinisphaera > Salinisphaera sp. C84B14. The sequence goes on from NZ_APNL01000016.1 coordinate 38,981, forward strand.
TACCGCGAACAGGTCTTTACCAGCGCGACGCGAACACGCTGCATGCCGTCGCAATGGCTGATGCACTGGCTCGCAAATACGACGGGTTCGTGCTCCTGACGCCGTCGCGATTCTGCGGCAGGTTCCTTAAAACCTCTTCGCGATTATCAGCGGAGTTTGGTAGCTATTACGGTTTATCGGGCGACATAGATATCGCGCGCATTGGCTGTGGCGCGACGTTGAAACCGGGCGATAGCCATCGTTTCAGACGAAAATTCTATCGCCGAGCGGTTCGGTGGATGCAGCGACATCGTGTGGATGTCTTCATAACTCGAGCTTATGAAATAGTGCCGCTCGCTGTGGACGCCGGACTCCCCGTCATTCTAGAGCAGCACGAGGACCCCAGTTCTCCGCAGATGCGTGCGATCGAAGATTATGTTCACCGGGACGACTTTTTGGGGTTAAGCACTATTTCGGAAACGCTAAAAGAAGGTTATGTCTCGACATCGGGTTTGCCTGAGTCGAAGGTGTTCGTGTTTCCGGATGGTGTTTCCTTGGATAGGGTGCGCCGGGAGCCTTTATCCAGATCCGCAGCAAGGGACATGTTGAGTATCCCTAAAGACGTGTTTACCGTCGCGTATGTCGGCTCTTTATTCGAATATAAAGGCATAACCTCTTTACTCGATGCGGCGGCAGAGCTGCCAAACGTGAATTTTTTGATTATCGGAGATCGACCGTTCGGTCAGGTCGAGGTTTTGCGCAACCGGTACCGAGAATACACCAACGTGATGTTTCTAGGTCATATGCCTAATGGCCAAGTGCCGGCCTATCTAGATGCCGTAGATTGTTGCGTTCTTCCCAATTCAGCGAAACACCTGAGCGCTCGGTATACCAGCCCATTAAAGCTGTTCGAGTACATGGCCTCGCGCAGGCCTATCATTGCGACGCGCATCGAAGCGTTAGACGGTTTGCTCGAGCACGAGCGTAATGCCTACCTCGTGCCGCCAGACTCTGCCGGCGATCTTTCGCGCGCCATCGAGACTGTAAGGATAAGCCCAATACTGGCCTCTCGTATGGCAAGTAACGCGTTCGACGACGTAGTCCAATTGACATGGGATTGTCGTGCGAAAGCGCTTTGTGAATTCTATGGATTGTGAAACATGAACGAGCATACCGAGCGGAAACTGTTGTCCAACGGGAATCCTGAAGCGGTCCTTCACTGCGTAGACCTCGATAAAGTAGGGGGCGTAGAGCGGTACTTGCTCGACTACTTGGATGGAACCACGGTCACCGAGCCTACTGTAAAACAGAATATCTTCATGCTCGGCCGTAAGAAGTCGCCGCCAGACCAGCTCAAGCCTGTGCTGGAGTCCTTGCGCAAGCGCGGCGTGTCCGCTTACCAAAAGAAGTATTTCCGGGGTTTTAAAATTCCATCGGTACCGAGCGTGCTACGTGATGCCCACCGCCGCCGTATATTCGAAGGCCACGCAAGCGGTGTTGTACTGTTTTGGAACCTTCTTAATCAGTATGAACAGCTTAAAACCTGTCGCGATGAGGGGGGAGTGTCGGTTTATTGGGAGCGAGGAGCGGGTTGGTACAGTGATTTCAGCCTCCCGGATACATTTGCATCACTCAACGAAGCTGACTACGTCATGGCGAACTCGGTCGCAGGAGCCAAGATACTTCGTGCACGTGGCTATGATCGCCCGATAGAGGTTTGTCAGAACGGTGTAAGGGCGGCTATATATCGCCGTCCGGGCTCGGTTAAATCGTTGCCTATGAACCGTACGCTAAGGGTCGGTATTGCCGCACGTTTAGTACCAATCAAAGGAGTGGCACTTTCTATTCATGCCCTCGCGCTGTCGAAGGGTCGCTCGACGAAGTATGATTTGCATATCGCAGGCGACGGCAGAGACAAACAGCGGCTCGAAGAGCTCGCGCAGGCTCTCGGTGTTGCCGACCGCGTGCATTTTCATGGGGTTGTATCGGACATGTCCAGTTTCTACGCGGACATCGATTGCCTGTTGCACCCAGTACTAAGTGAGGCATGTTCGAATACGCTAGCGGAAGCGCAGTATTGTGGATGCCCTGTGGTGGCGACGGAAGTCGATGGCGTTCCAGAAGTCGTGGCGGAGCATGGTGGCGTACTCGTGCCCGGCGAACTCGATAGCGTAGAGTTTGCACGATTGGGGGTTTACGGCGAGGGCCTTCCACCATTCGTCTACGATCCGGCCGATGGCCAGGTTTGCCCTCCCAAGGCGCCGGACCCCGGCAAACTTGTTGATGCAATCGAAGCGGTATTCTCGGACGAAGTTACGTACGCGAAAATGAGCGAAGAAGCGATCGCATGGACGTCGAGAAACCTCAAGCCTCATGTTAAATATCGTGAAGTGATGGATTATCTACACAAGTTTTCTGTTGCACGTGGCCGGGCTATTAAGGACTTGGGGTGGTGAGTTGGCTTGGCCGATTCGGGCAGTTGGTTGGCTGCGTGTAGGAAGCTTGGCCAAGATTACGCTCTGAAGTTGTTTGTCGAGAGCACACGCTATCTATTAGCGCTTATGGGTTCGACGGTTGACGCAAAAGGTGGCGTGTAGCCCTCTATGCTCGTTACAACAAGCGCTCTCTGAGAGCAACCGAGGCCGCTGCCGTTCAGCTCACGCCGAACGGCCAAAATAAAAAAAGCCGACCCTTTCCTGGCGAATTTTGAGATGTCGGATGAGCGGGCCATCAGCGTCGCTTGCCACCGCACGCTATCGCTGCGTCTAACTCGCCGTCATTCGATGACAATACAGGGCGGGTTTATAGACCGCATGGCGATACACTTTATACGTGGCATAACGCATGTTGTAGCGCGGCCAGGCGGGTTTCACCGCACCCGTAAGTTTTTCCATATCTATGTCCATGCGTTCTAGCTGCCGCGGGTACACCACGTCACGGGCGTAGCGGTAAAGCTGAACGTCGAGCTGGTTGGCGTCTTCGAGTGCCTGTCGTGTTTCCGGGTCGGCAAGCACGGCGTCGCGGATGTCGTTCGACGACGCGGTATTCAGGCGGCTTTCCCGCGGCTCCAGTGTCGGTATGCCAAGCATGGGTCCCATAAGTGCGAGTGATTCATCGAAGCGCTCGATCAGTCCGAGAAACGCCACGTCTTCTTCGAGTCGTGTGATCGCGGCGTCAAGATCCTCTTTGCCGGCTAGCGCCTGAACCTGCACATTGCGGTAACGCGGATCCTGAATCCAGCTGGAAAACGTGTTCGGTTGGTAACGTCCACGCAATACGTAGTACTGGTACTCGGACACGCAGCGACGTATGGGTTCGCGCAGGAACGTAAAGTACTTGAGGTTCGGGACTTGGTCGCGTAAGTCGCTGTGCGGCGCGATCGTATGCCCGGCAATGCTCTGTAACCACGGGTAGACGCGCATGAGCTGCTTCAAATGGGCAGCACTGTATACCGCGTCTTTCTTCTGCCACGGCTTCACGTCGCAGTGGGCAGCGCCAAAGTGGGACCGTAGCAAGTACTTAAGGCTGTTACCGGCGGTCTTTTTGATATGTATGAATGCAATCATTCGTAATCCAGCGTTCCATGTGCCGAAGGTTTTGCTCTCAGTCGATTGCTCATCGCCAAATCGCGGACGCGATCGACTGCACGTTAGCTTGATCTGTAACCCGATTATTCCTTACCCGCGATTATGGATACTACCGGATTAAGAGAACGTTAGAAGAGGTTATAAATGGGGTCGCGCCGTGTTATATCGTGCCGCGACGGGCTTAGCCCGGAACAAGGAAGCACTGTGGTGAAGTGCGTGCCGACGACCTTAAGTCTTCAGCCTTGCAGTTATGGCTTACGGGTGCTGCTCGGATCGTATGCGCGGTTTTGAATGCTCGCTAGAGCGCGTGGGTAACAAGGGATTGGGCTATAAGCAGGGCCGTTCTGAGGCAGATCCCTGGCTTATTTAAATAAGCCGTCGTGGTCGTCTTCCAGGATTGATCATTCGCACAGACGCGGGTCGCATAGGTGTGTCAAAGCGAGGTCAGAATGTTAGTCCGGTAACGTACCGGCAATGACAACGCCTTCACTCGCCCGCTGGATCAACGTCATGCGCTATTATCGCGCGTCGGGGCGTTCCCGGGCGGGTTTTATAGTATGGAATGTGCACGATGGCGTGGACGACAATGATGCGACTTCTGGTACGTAAGCGATGACACCCTCTGCGCAACCCGGCGCTTCGACGCCTGACGAGATCGCCGTGGTCATCGCGACTGCCAACCGTGCGAGTTCGCTTGATCGCACGCTTTCGAGTCTTAGCAAAGTCGACCCCGGCGGTCTGGCGTGGCGAGTCATAGTCGTGGATAACGCCAGTGCTGATGAAACGCCCGAGGTGCTTTCGGACTGGCAGCGAGCAAGCCGTCTTCCTCTTCAAGCACTGCACGAACCCCAGCCAGGTAAAACACGCGCGCTCAATCGCGCCTTGAACACCATCGACCATGGTCTGGTGATTTTCGTCGATGATGACGTTGAATTGCCGGTCAACTGGCTAAAGGCTTACGCCGCAGGCGTGCAGCGTTGGCCGTCCGCGGATATTTTCGGTGGTCGTATTACGCCGCATTTCCCGCCAGATGCGCCGGCCTGGGTGCGTGATCAGCGCTACGTGCACCAAAGTGCGATGTTTTCCAAATACGAACCGCTTGAAGAAGAGGGTCTTACGCAGGCGTGGCCGCTCGGGCCAAACATGGCGATTAGGCGGGAATTGATTGGCGATGTGCGTTTCGATACGCGCCTTGGGCCGGGCGGTGAGTATGGCGTCATGGGCGACGAAACCGCGTTCGTATCGCGGTTGGTTGCAGAGAAGCAAGCCCAGATCGTGTATCTTCCTGAAGCCGCTGCGTCTCACTATGTTCGCGATGAGCAACTGAGCCGCGATGCAATCTGGGCCCGAGCTTTCTGGTGGGGGCGTACCCGAGGTGTGGTAGCCGCTATGGAAGCGCGGCGTGCTTGCATAGCCGGCGCGCCGTTAGCTGTATGGACGGCTGCAGCTCGCTCGGGATTGCGATTTGCGTTCGCGCACGTCTTGGGACGCAGCGCGTATTTGAAAACGGGTTGGCAGTGGCAGGTACGTTTCGGCCGAGTGTGCGGCTATCGTGAATATACGCGTCGAGCCCGCGCCGCGAGCTGAGACAGACGCGCAAGTGTTGCGGATTCACCAGATCTAGAAGTTTCTATGGGCCAATCGAGCTATTCCGAGCGTATGCTGCATCGCGTCAATCTCGATGCCGTGGGCGGCGTCGAGGTGTCGTTTCTACAATATGCCGAGTTCCGACAGGCGCTTGGCATCGCGGATACGGTGGTGCCGGGGGACAGCGTACATCCGCGCTTTGGTGATGCGCTCGCCGCGCCGCTGCAAACGCTATGGCGTGAACAGTTCAAGCATTGGCATGGTGTGCGATTGCCGCGCGCGTTTCGCGGGCTGCGTGCACGCTGGGCTGCACATTGCATTCGCCCGTATGCGCCGAGCGTGATTCTGGCCTGGAACCATATCGGTAGCCGTCAGGTCGCTGATATCGCGAACGCTGCGCGGCTGCCGCTGATCCACTATGAACATGGCGAAGCATGGCGCGAGCAGGCCCGACATGCCGGCGCGTTTTTCGACCAGGTCGATGGTGCGATCGTCAACAGTTTCGCGGCCGAGCGTATGCTCGCGTTGCGCTGGGGCTGGCAGGGGCCGGTCGAGCGCGTTTATTACAGCTGCGATGGCGTGCGTGCGATCGATGCGGCGCGCGGTGCGCCGCCAAGCGATCGGCCAATACGCATTGGCGCGGCGGCACGCATGATCGAACTCAAGGGGCATCGTATTGCCTTGCATACGGTCAAGGTGCTGCGCGACGAGCACGGCCTCGACGTGACCTTGGCCATCGCCGGCACGGGCGCAGAAGAGAGCGCGCTTCATGCTGAATCCAAGCGCCTGGGCCTGACCGATATCGTCGACTTCAAGGGCTCTGTGCCCGATATGGCGGCGTTCTACGATGAGATCGATCTGATGCTTGTGCCGTCGATGGTCGAGCCCTTCGGGCGGACCAGCATGGAAGCACAGGCGCGCGGTTGTCCGCTGATCGTGACCGCGGTCGATGGCCTGCCGGAAACGCTGGAACCGGGAAACACGGCCGCTCAGGTGGTGCCGGATTGGTCGCTTGATGAGTATAAGAAAGAGCTGGGCGGCAATGTCGAAAGTGTTTTGCCGTGGGCCTATGATCCGGTAAGCGATCAATTAATTCAGCCGCGGGCAGTATCGCCAGCGCGTCTGGCCACCGCTATACGTGAGCTGGTGACAGATGAGAACGCGTACCGCGACGCGAGTCTGAGCGGGCTGCGCAACGCCAACAAGCGCTTCCTGCCCGAGTTGTACGGGCCGGCAGTGGATGCGGCGGTGGCGAGCCTCGTTCGAGTGGGCAAGCAACGCACGTAGGCGTATTGACGGCGGCGTTACCGATCGAAGAAATCGTCGAGCCAGGCCTGGAACATCAGAATGCACCACAGCCGCCAATGCCAGTCATGGCTACCGGCCAGGTGCGTACGCCAGGTCCAGCGCACGAGTTCGACGTCGAAATAGCCGTCTCGGTGGAGCCGTTCTGGCGCGAGCAATGTCTCGGCCCATTCGCGTAGCGGGCCGCGCAGCCAACGCGCCAGCGGAACGTTGAAGCCATGTTTGGGGCGTTCGACCGTTTCGCGGGGCAGGTAACGATAAAGGAGCTGTCGCGACAACCATTTCGGTTTGCCGTCGCGATAACGCTGTTCCAGCGGCAAGCCGAAGGCGAAGGTCGCCAACTCCGAATCGAGAAAAGGCGCGCGCGTTTCCAGGCTGGAGGCCATGGCGGCACGGTCGACCTTGGCCATGATGTCGTCGGGCAGGTAGCACAGCGCATCCGTGGCTTGCAGCCAGCGCTCCGGGTCTCGAGCCGCTTCGGCCGGGGTGCCGCGCAAGAACGCCGTTGCAATCGGCGGTGCGTTCGCCACCAACGCCTGCGGCTCGTGCCAATAACTCATCGAATTACGATAAAAACAGCGCAGGTCGTTGCCCGCGCGTTTCATGGCACGTTGTTGCAGATACTTGGCGCTTTTTGCAGGACGCGCGCGAGCTTGCGCGGCGAGCCACGCGGCCTGGGCTGTTCTAAGCGGCGAGGGCGTGCGCTGGTGACGGCGCCAGCGGCGCGCGATACCGTCGTAGCGATCATAGCCTGCCATCATCTCGTCGCCGCCGTCGCCGGACAGCGCGACGGTGACCTGTTCGCGTGCCATCTGCGAGACGAGGGTCGTGGGGATCTGCGACGGGTCGGCAAACGGTTCGTCGTAAATCCGCGGCAATCTCGGCACGATGGCGAGCAGATCAGCCTCGGATACATAAAGCTCGTGGTGATCGGTACCCAGCGTGGCCGCCGTCTCGCGTGCCTGTTCGGCCTCGTTAAGGCCGGGCTCGTCGAACCCGATGGTGAAGGTGCGCACGGGCTGATCGGTGTGCGCACGCATGAGCGATACGATCAATGAGGAATCGATCCCGCCGGACAGGAACGCCCCCACGGGCACGTCGGCGACCATGCGATCGGCGATGGAGGTCGATAAAAGCCGCTCGAACTCGTCGACTGCTTCGGTATCCGACAACGGCTCGGGTGTCGTCGCCGCCAGTGTGTCGATATCGAAATAGGGCGTTGGTTCGGATAGTTCGAGATCGGTTCCCACCCGCAGCCACGTACCGGGCGGCAGTTTCCTGTAGCCGCTGAAAATACTGCTTGGGCCGGGGATATAGGACAAGCGCATCAGCTCGGCGAGCGCGCCGCGGTCGATTTCCGAAGCGAACTGCTCGTGCTTGGCGAGCGCCTTGAGCTCGGACCCGAACAGCAAAACGCCGTCATTCACGCCGTAGTAGAGCGGCTTTTCACCGAAGCGGTCACGCGCGAGGTAGAGCGTGCGATCGACACGATCCCAAACGGCGAGGGCGAACATGCCTTCGAACGCGCTCAGCGCCTTGGCAATCCCCCACTCGAGAAATGCGGCCAGCACGACTTCAGTATCCGAGCTCCCGTTGAAGCTGTGGCCTTGCGCGCGCAACGTTTCCCGCAACCGGCGGAAATTGTAGATCTCACCGTTGAATACCAGCACATAGCGGCCATCGCTTGAATGCATGGGCTGCGCGCCACGGGGAGACAGATCCACAATCGATAAACGGCGATGCCCGAGTGCCACGAACGGCGCGTCACCATCGACCCAGCTGCCGCGATCGTCGGGGCCTCGGTGCGACAGGGCATCGCGCATGCGATCGATATTGCGTTCGTGTGCTTGTGCGTCGGGGACGCGCTGTAGAATGCCGGTAATGCCGCACATGCGTGGTCTCGCCGATTGTGGAAGGGCGTGTCGGAACACGGCAGGCGCGAACCGGCCGCGACCGCGTAGGATACTCGCCAAAGCCAGCCCGCGACATCTACACTACGCGGCCGTTATCCATTTGTTTGCGGCGCGGTGAGCGGATGGCCGGCCGTATATCTCCGGATCTTTGTTGAATGAAAATCGTGCATCGGATCAATCTCGATGTTGCCGGCGGCGTCGAGAACCAGTTTCTGGCGTTCTTGCAGCACCCGCTCGCAAAAGCGCCCGTTCGCCACGATTTGATCTATGCCAGCGGCATCGTGACTTCCTTGGCCGCTGAAATCCGGCCTCACATCGACCACGCAAAGAGTTACAAGCGTTGGCGCGGGGTTAAGCTGCCGCGCCGCCCGCAACGGTTACGTGAAGCGCGGATGGCTGCGCTGGTCGAAGCGAGTGCCGCGGACGTGTTGTTGTCGTGGAGCGGCTTTGCCCGCGAGGCGCTAGTGGTCGCCGCTCGCCAAACTAAGACGCCCCTTGTTTATCGCGAGGGCGGCGGAGCTTGGTTCGAGCACGATCCCGATGCGGCTGAGCGGTTCATGAAAGAAATGCGCGGCGCAATCTGCAATACCCACGCCTCCATGCGAATGCTGCAGCTCAAATGGGGCTATTCCGGGCCGGCCAAGGTATGCATGGGCGGGATTCGGCCCTCGGTCATGGCTGCCGCGGACGAATCCGGCCGAACCGCGGCCGGCGGTGAGCGCAAACGGATTGGCGTAGCCGCGCGCCTCGCGTCGGAGAAAGGCGTATGCCTTGCTCTGCACACCTTGAAGCACTTGCGTCATGCGGGGCTGGATTGCGTGTTGGATATTGCCGGCGACGGGCCTGACCGGGCGGGACTTGAGTCCCTCGCCGCAGATCTTGCGGTGGAGGATTCGGTAAGGTTTCGCGGACTGGTGCGTGATATGCCGGCGTTCTATCGTTCGCTGGATCTTTTGCTGCATCCCGCGCTGCAGGAACCGCTGGGCAACGTGACCATCGAAGCCCAGGCTTTCGGTGTGCCGGTGGTCGCAGCCCGGGTCGACGGTATGGCGGAAACGATCCTGGAAGACCAGACGGGACGTACTGTAGCCGCCGATCAGCCCTATAATCGTTATCCGAAGTTTGGCGGTGCCCGTTCGGTCATGCAGTCGGCGCGGGTCTACGACCCGGATACCGACGCACTGCGCCCGGTCGATTTCGTACACCCGCAGGCGTTGGCCGACGCGATCATCGACATTCTGGGCGACGCCGGACGCGCACAGGCGATGTCGGGGGCGGCGAGAGCGCACGCGCGCGAGGCGTTCAGCTTCGATCGCTATATGGCTGGCTTCATGCACTCGATCAAAGAATACGCCGCCACTGAATAGGAGGCTTGCGCGTGGCCGCATCGCAATACACTCAGGTCGCCGTCCCCCCGATCCCGGACGATGCCTACGTCATGATCATTGGCGCCATGAAGTGTGGCACGACGTCCCTGTTCGAGTATCTCAAGGCGCACCCGGGGATCTGCCCGGCGATCGACAAGGAGCCGGAATACTTCAGCGACAATCAGGCCCATGGCGTGGCGGTGCCGTATTACCAGCATCTGTGGCATTTCGATGCTGGCCGGCATCGCTATGCGATGGAAGCCTCGACGGGCTATACCAAATTCCCCGAAGAGCAGGACGTACCGCGTAAGATTCATGCATACGGTATCCAGCCGCGTTTCATTTATATGGTGCGCGATCCGTTTCAGCGTATCGAATCGGAATACGACTTCATCCAGCGGCTCTATCCGCAGGAACGATTCGATATCGAGAGTGATCTGCTGCTGCAAAAGAGCAATTATTATCGCCAGCTGGAGCGATTTAGAGCGTTTTTTCCGCGCGAGCACTTTCTGGTGTTGGACTTCGCCGAATTCACGACCGACCCACGGGCTGTGCTGATGCGTGTGTACGATTTTCTAGGCCTCGACCAGCACTACTTTCCAAAGCGCTTCAAGGTTCGTAACCCGACGCAGCGTAAAACCGGGCCGTTGGGCCGCTTGAAGAAGCGCTGGTCAGCATTTAGAAAAGGCGCCCGGCAGGCGAAGCAGCGTGACTTTTCGCCTAAGGCCCGTGTGTCGTTGACGGCAGCTCAAAAAGCCGAGATCCATTCGGCGCTGGCCCACGATATGCAGCGTTTCCAGCAGGAATACGGTATCGATGTCACCAAGTGGGGCTTTACTGACTAACGCGCACCGATAAGGCGAAAGGAGCGCGCGCCGTCGGTAACGACCCCACGCAACGGCGTTAAGGCGCCTGTATGCCAGGCCGGTCGGATTGCCCGACACACTCCGGTATAGTGCGCCGCATCTGCTCAATCATCTCATTTCATGCGCATAGGCTTGGTCTTCAACCGATTCCGCAGCGATGGCGGCACCGAGCGCATTACGCTCAATGCCTTCCAGGCGCTCGCGCAGGACAACGTCGACTGGGTCGTGCTTGCGCGCAATTGGGGCGGGCCGGCCGAGGAAGGCATCGAGTTCGTGCGGTGCAATCCGTTTTCGATCGGACGCGCTTGGCGGCTGCTGGCATTCGTGCGCGGGGTGCGTAAAGAACTCAAACGCATACAAGTGGACTGGGTTCAGGCCCAGGTGCATATCCCGGAAGCCGATATATTTCGTGCCGATGGCGGCGCGCATGCTGAATGGATTCGCCAGCGCCGTCGCGTCGATCGAGGAGTGAAGGGCTGGTTGCGAGAGGTCGGGCCGTATCACCGCCTCAAGCAACGCATGGAACGACGGATGTATGCCAGCGATCGGTTACAGGCGGTTATCTGTAACTCCGAAATGGTCAAGGCCGATATTGAACGTCATTATCCGGATTGCCGCGCCACCCTGCACGTCATCGACTACGGCATTGATCTTGAGCACTTTGAGCGCAGCGACGCACGGGCAAACCAGGGCCGAGAGTTGCGTCGCGAACTCGGTATCGCGCAGAACGCCCCGGTATTTACCTACGTGGGGTCCGGCTTCGAACGCAAGGGGCTCGCCACGGCGATTCGCGCGCTCGCGAAGGCCACCGAAAGCGCGCATCTGATCGTGGTGGGGCGTGATAGCCGCCTTGCCGGCTACCGGCACCTGGCGAAACGTCTGGGTATTTCGACGCGGGTCCATTTCATGCAGGCGCAGTCCGATGTGCGGCCGTATCTATGGGCTGCCGATGCGCTGGTACACCCAGCGCTCTACGAAGCGTTCGGCCTGGTGATCCTCGAGGCGATGGCCGCCGGATTGCCGGTTATCGCGTCGACGCGCACCGGCGCGGCGCTGGCGCTTGTGGACGCCCCGGAGAAAGGCAGCCTGCACGACGCGCTCGATGTTGATGGCTTTGCCGGGGCGATGACGGCGATACACAATCGCGATGAGGCGGCCAGGGCGGCTGCCCGCAGCGCCTGCGAACAGGCCGCCGCGCCCTACACCATCGATCGCATGCGTTCGAATCTGCTGGCTTTCTATGCCGGCTTGCAGTAGTAATGATTTGGCGCGCACCAAATCGCGTTTTGCCGAGCTTTAGCTTCGCCGCGAATTGCTGTTTGTGGATGCACGGGCCTTGAGTGCTTCCCAGTGCGACCTGTCAGCGCTCACGCTGATCGGCCGAGGCTCCAAGCGTGACTGTTATACGCACCCGCACGATGACGGCTTGTGTCTGAAGGTGGCGCGTGATGCGAATTCCGCGGCCTGCCACGAACAGAACGAAGTGGAGTGGCGCTATGGTCAGTGGCTCGAAGCCAGGGGCGTGCCGTTCAGACACGCTGCACGCTGCACGGGCTGGATACAAACGCAGCGCGGGGCTGCGCTGGTCGTCGAACGTGTGCGTAATAGTGACGGTACCTTCGCACTCACGTTACGTGACGCGTTACTCTCGCAACGGCTGACGCTCCATAACGCATACGCAATGCTGGCAGAGCTTCGCCACTGGGCGCTGACGCACGCGGTAGTGGTGTCGGATCTGCGTAGTACCAATCTCATGGTACGCCAAGCTGATGATATGCATCTGGTGTTCATCGATGGCCTGGGCGCGCGGCGTCTGGGGCCCGCATTCGAACGGCAGATGCGAATGCCACTGCTCGCGCGCCTCAAGACACTGCGCCAGTGGCGACGACAGAAAACAAAGACCTATGCTGCACTGGCAGCTTACAGTCGTGGGGAAAGCACGCATCAATGAGTCTGAAAGCGTCTGGAATATGCTTTTGGCCCAGTCGCCTTGGGCGCGCGGCGGAGCGTGGCTGATGAGGTTTCATCTCGAGCGTGCGCTGGTCGAGCCGGGCGACACCTGGATGATGTCGTTTGATGAACCCGTGCCCGATTTCTCGCAGGCGCAGGAAATCTATCGCGGCGAGCATACGCGTGTATGCCTGCACCCCGACCGGCTCGCGTTGGTCAGCAAACTGTCGATCGTCCAGGCGGTGCCGCGAGACCCGTTTCGCAAGTACCGCTATTGTCAGGCGGCACGTGAGATCGCCGCCGCCGATGTTCTGGTTCGTCTTGGGTTGCGTACGCCGACCATGCGTGGCTTCGGTTATACGCTCATGCCGTGGGCTCGCCACGAGTCGATATTATTCATGGACGAGTTTCCACCGAGTCGGCCGTTACGGTTTGTCTTTCGGGAAGATCTGTCCGAGCCGCGACGCCATGGTCTGCTCGCCGGCGTGGCGACGGGTCTTGGCCGGGTGTATGCCGCGGGCTATCACCTCAAGGATTTCCACTTTGAAAACATTTTGAGCGACCGCGAAAATCGCCTGATATGGATCGACAACGATCTGCGCCATACCAATAGATATGGCCTGGCGGCGCGCCGCTTTGCCGACGCGTTACGGCGACTACACAAAACCAGCGAACGCTTTTTGTTTACGTCCGAGTGGCATTACCTGCTCGACGGTCTCGGTAGGGCACTTAATACCAGCGCGCTTGGCCAGCACCTCGCTGGCAAGGTGCTGCCGCGTTTTCGAATCGATACCAGCGCGCGTCACTTCGATGTCTTCTGAAATCGTACGCCAGGAAAGTGCGGGCAAACCGGCCGGCAAGTCGGTGACGCTGAAGCGTGCGCTGTGTCATATCAACCTTGCCCGCGGTTATCGGGGCGGCGAGCGCCAGACCGAATTGCTGATCAAAGCGCTAGCGGCCCGCGGCGTCGTCCAACGCCTGATCGTGCGTCGCGGCCAGCCGCTCGTCGAGCGGCTGCGTGGTACCCCAGGGCTCACGATCGTCGAGATCGACAAACCGTTCGCGTTGCATGCCAGGCACGCGCGCGGCTATCTGTTACACGCCCATGACGGCCACGGGGCCAAGTTCGCTGCGGCGGCGTCGCTGCTCGTGGGGGCGCCGTATATCGTCACTCGCCGAATCAGCAAACAGCCGAGCCGCAACATCTGGACGCGAACGGTTTATCGTCGTGCCGCAGCCGTGGTGGCGGTAGCCGGCTCGGTCGCACGCGATATGCACGCTTATATGGCACGGCTGGAGCCGGTCGTAATACACAGCGCGCTGGGCGCCTTCAAGGTGGATCGCGGGCGTCGAGACGCTATTCGCGAGCGGTGGGCCGGGCGTTTTCTCGTCGTCAATGTCGCTGCACTCGTGCACTCACAAAAAGGTCAGCGTCATCTCATCGCAGTGGCCCGACGTTTGGCGTCGGCCCGGCCCGATATGGTGTTCGTACTGCTCGGTGAAGGCGCGGATCGCGCTGCGCTCGAGGCCCTGGCCGCGGATTTGCCGAATGTGGTGTTTGAAGGCTTCGTGGAAAACGTCGGCGACTATCTCGACGCGGCAGACGCCTTTGTGTTGCCCTCCCTGCATGAAGGCATCGGCGGCGCCTGCCTGGATGCCATGTATTTCGGTTTGCCAATCGTCGCGAGTGCGGTCGACGGCGTGCCGGAGATAGTCGGTCACGAAGACAACGGCCTGCTGGTGGCACCGGCCGATGAGCAGGCGCTTTTCGATGCGTTATGCCGTGTGTATGACGAACGCGTATTGGCCGACGAGCTCGGCCGCCGGGGGCGCGTGCTCTCCGAGCGTTATACGCCGGATCAAATGGCCGAACGCTATCTCGAAGTCTATGCCCGTGTCGGCTAGGGTGACTTCGGCGGCCGCGGGCTTTTCGCGAAGACGGCTTGAGCACTTCCTCGAGGCGTGCGGCACACAATACCATCTGGAGTTTCAAGCGCAATGATCATCGTCACCGGAGCCGCCGGTTTTATCGGCAGCAATATCGTGGCCGGGCTCAACGCCCGTGGCGAGCGCGATATCCTCATCGTCGACGATATGTCGGACGGCCAGAAATGCCTGAACCTCGCCGACCTGGATTTCAGCGACTACCTCGAATACGACGACCTGCTCGCCCGGGTTGAAGCCGGCGAGGACCTCGGTGAGATTCGCGCGGTGTTTCACCAGGGGGCCTGTTCGGACACCACCGAGTGGGATGGCCGCTACGTGATGGCGCGTAATTACCGCTACTCGAAAAGCCTGCACGACTGGTGCGTGGCGCGCTCTATTCCCTTCATTTATGCCTCGTCGGCTTCGGTCTATGGCATGGGGCCGGACTTCGTCGAACAGCGCGATGCCGAGCGCCCGCTCAATATGTATGCGTTTTCGAAGTTCGCCTTCGACCAGTACGTGCGTGCCCAATCGGCCACAACCGGCTCGCAGGTTGCGGGGCTGCGTTACTTCAACGTCTACGGCCCGCGCGAACAGCACAAGGGCAAGATGGCGAGCGTGGCCTGGCATTTCTCGCGCCAGATCGAAGCCGAGGGTGAATGCCGGCTGTTCGAGGGCTCGGAAGGCTACGACGACGGCGAGCAGCGCCGGGATTTTGTCTATGTCGGCGACTGTGTGGACGTCAATCTCTGGCTGCTGAACTCCGGCGTATCCGGCGTCTTCAACTGTGGCACCGGTCGCAGTCAGACCTTCAACGACGTGGCCGACGCGGTGATCGACTGGTACGGCCGCGGCGAAAAACGCTATATCGAATTTCCGCAATCGCTGGTCGGGCGGTATCAGAGCTTCACCCAGGCGAGCGTTGATGCGCTCCGGGCAGCCGGCTACGGGCCCGCCTTCGCTACCGTGGCCGAGGGCGTGTCCCGCTATCTCGACTGGCTGGCCGCACGCGGCCAGGCCGACCGACAGCCCGACGCCACCGACTAGCTGGCCCATGCAGCCAAGCGGCTGGCCTGCATGGGCGCCGGTGTGGTCAAATAGTTGGCTTCGCCGTGCTCGCACGGCAGCGCAGTTGCACGCGTAACAGGAGAAAAGCGCATGACTTCGATGGCCGACCGCGATGGCCTGATCTGGTTCGACGGCGAACTCGTCGACTGGCGCGATGCCAAGGTCCACGTACTCACCCATACCCTGCATTACGGCATGGGTGCGTTCGAGGGCGTACGCGCCTACAACACCGATCGCGGTACGGCGATTTTCCGGCTGGCCGACCATACCCGTCGGTTGTGTCGTTCGGCCAAGATTCTCGGCATGCCCATGCCGTACACCGAAGACGAGCTCAACGCCGCACAGATCGAAGTGGTGCGCGAGAACAAGCTCGAGTCGGCCTATATCCGGCCGGTGATTTTCTATGGTTCGGAGGCCATGGGTCTGCACGCCCACGACCTGACCAGCCATGTGGCCATCGCCGCATGGACCTGGGGCAGCTATCTGGGCGAAGAGAACATGACCCGCGGTATTCGCGTGAAGACGTCTTCCTTCTCGCGTCATCACGTCAATTCCGCTATGACCAAGGCCAAGGCGAACGGCCCGTACTTCAACTCCATGCTCGCGGTCACCGAAGCCAACAAGGCCGGCTACGATGAAGCCCTGTTGCTGGACTGCAACGGCTTCGTCTCGGAAGGCAGCGGCGAGAATCTATTCATCGTGCGCGACGGCGTGCTCTATACGCCGGATCTCACCAGCGCGCTCGACGGTATCACCCGGCGCACGATCCTGACTTACGCCGAGGAAATGGGCATTCCCTATCGGGAAAAGACCATCACCCGCGACGAGGTCTATATCGCCGATGAAGCGTTTCTCACCGGGACCGCGGCCGAAGTCACGCCCATGCGCGAACTCGACGATCGGCCGATTGGCGAGGGTAAGCGTGGCCCGATCACCGAGGCGATGCAGTCGCGCTATTTCGATCAGGTGACCGGCAAGCGCGACGATCACGCCGACTGGCTGACGTTCGTATAAAACGGGCGCCGCTGGTCGGCGCCGCGGGTCGGATATGACGCTGCAGATCAAACGTGGCGACAGTGGCGAACACATGGTGTGGAACGATGCCGTTCTGGACCATGTGGATGGCCACTGTTTCGATCCGGCCTGGTGGCGTGAGCGCGGCGGGGTGCTGGGCGAAGCCCAGGGGCGCGGCGCGGCCTATTTTCTGCAGGGCATGGACGGCCACGAATGGGTGTTGCGCCACAACCGCCGCGGCGGCGCGCTCGCACGCATCAACCACGACCGTTTTCTCTACACCGGCGTCGAACGCGCACGCCCGGTACGGGAACTGCGACTGCTCGCTGACCTGCAGGCGCGCGACCTGCCCGTACCGACGCCGATTGCGGCGCGGGTAGTGCCGGGGCTGGGCTCCTATCGTGGTGATGTGATCACCCGGCGTATCCTCGACGCCGAGCCGCTTGCCGAGCGGCTGGCCCGCCAGGCCGTGCCGTCGACCGCTTGGCAGAATCTGGGCGCCGTGCTCGCGCGTTTTCATCGTGTCGGCCTGTGGCATGCCGACCTGAACGCGCGCAACGTGCTCATCGACGGGCGGGACGATTTCTACCTGATCGATTTCGACAAGGCGCGGCTGCGCACGCCCGGGAAATGGCGCCAGGCCAACCTGGAGCGTTTTCATCGCTCGCTGGCGAAATTCCGCGATGCGTCGCTCGCCTTCAACTTCCTCGACGCCGACTGGAGCGCGCTGCGCGGCGGCTATGTCTCGGCGTCGGCCTTGTAGGGGTTGTAGCCGGAGCGCTTGAAGCGCTGGTGCAGCCAGAAATACTGCTCGGGCGCCTGACGGGCGACCGATTCGATCATCTGGTTGATGGTGCGGGCGTCTTCGTTTTCGTCGCCGCCCAGCTGGTCTTCGATTGCCGGCAGTATGATGAGCCGGTAGCCGCTGCCGTCCTCGCAGCGCAGGGTGAAGAACGGCACGACGCTGGCCTTGCTCATCTTCGCCAGACGGCTGAGCGCGATATGGGTGCGTGCCGGCTGGCCGAAGAAATCCACCACCGTGCCCAGACGCTTCGGCGGTTTCTGGTCGGCGGCATACCAGACGGCGTCCTTGCGGCGCAGGGCTTTGAGCAGGCCCTTGACGTCGTCATCGCGAATGCTCGATCCGCCGATATGCGCCTCGCGGCGGGTGCGCATGACGTGGTCGACCACCGGATCGTGCGGTGCCTTGTACATTGCCGTGGTGATATATCCGAGTTCGCGCAGCGGGCGCTTGGCCATGCGAACACCCAGTTCCAGCGAGGTGAAATGCGCGGACAGCAGAATGATGCCGCGTCCTCGCGCGCACGCCGCTTCGAGGTTTTCCTGACCTTCGATATGGGCCAGCGATTCGATCTTGTCGGTCGGCCCCCACCAGCACAGCGCCGTTTCGATCGCCCCCATGCCCACGGATTGAAAATGCGCGCGCAGAAGACGCTGACGTGCCTCGGCATCGAGTTCCGGAAAGCACAGACGCAGATTCACCTCGGCCACCCGGCGGCGCTCGCGAATGACGTGGTAGGCCAGATCGCCGAAGCGTTTGCCCAGCCACATCTGCAGGCGGTAAGGCAGACGCGCGAGCAGCCAGCCCAGCCCCATCAGCACCCAGCTTGGCCAGTGGCGCGGGCTGTTGAGCGTGGGCGTATCGGAATCTTTCGACGGGGCGGGGCTAGCCATGCGAATAAAGCCCCTGCGGTCGGTCGGCAGTCATAGGCACGAACGCGTATCAGGTCGCGGATTGCGCGCTACACAGCACGCAGCAGGGTTTGTATGATGCGCCAATTGTTCGCCCGGTGAAAGCATGCTCACGGTTCCTTCGTTTGAAAACGCGCGCGTCCTGGTGGTGGGCGACATCATGCTCGACCGCTACTGGCACGGCGACACGGGCCGTATTTCACCGGAAGCGCCGGTGCCGGTGGTACGTATCGCCGACGAGGAACGCCGTCTGGGCGGTGCGGCCAACGTTGCGCTCAACCTTGCACGTGTGGGCGCACAGACCCGCCTGCTGGGCGTCATCGGTCAGGACGAACCGGGCGAAGCCACCCGCGCAATGCTCGAAGACGCGGGCGTGGTCGCCGACCTGATCGCCAGCGACAGCTATCCCACGATCGCCAAGCTGCGCGTGATGAGCCGCAACCAGCAGCTCATTCGCCTGGACTTCGAGAAGTCGTTTGCTCTGGACGGGGCCTTCGAGCGCGAGCGCCTGATCGAGCGCTATCGTGCAGCGCTCGATGATGTTGATGTCGTGGTGTGCTCCGATTACGGCAAGGGCACGCTCGCCGATGTGGATACGATCATCGCCATCGCGGGCGAGCGGCATATTCCGGTGCTTGTCGACCCCAAGGGAGCCGACTGGCAGCGCTATGCGGGCGCGCACCTGATCACCCCCAATCTGCACGAGTTCGAGATGGTGGTGGGGCCGGTAGGCGACGAGGCATCGCTCACACGCGAAGCAGCGGCGCTGCGCACGCGGCTGGATATCGATGCGCTACTGGTCACACGCAGCGAAAAAGGCATGAGCCTGTTCGCCCACGCCGGGCATCTGCATCTGCCCGCCCAGGCCCAGGAGGTCTTCGATGTGACCGGCGCGGGCGATACCGTTATCGCGCTGCTGGCGGCCGGGCTTGGCGCCGGGCTGGCGCTGGCCGATGCCGCGGCCATCGCCAATCTTGGCGCGGGTATCGTCGTGGCCAAACTGGGTACGGCGACGGTCACGCCCGGCGAACTCAAGCAGGCGGCCCACGGTCAGCGCAATGGCCCCCGCGGGCTGGTCGACGAAGAGGCGCTGGCCGCGATTGTGGCCGAGCGTCGTGCGCGCGGTGAGCGCGTGGTGATGACCAACGGCTGTTTCGATCTGCTGCACCCGGGCCATATCGCCTATCTCGAAGCGGCCCGCGCACTGGGCGACTATCTGGTGGTCGCCGTCAACGACGATGCGTCCGTTCGCCGCCTCAAGGGCCCTTCGCGGCCGCTCAACGATCTCGACCATCGCATGCAGGTGTTGCGCGGGCTGAGTGCCGTGGACTGGGTTGTGGCGTTTTCCGAGGACACCCCGGAACGCCTGATCTGCCGCATCCTGCCGGATGTGCTGGTCAAGGGCGGGGATTACACGCCCGAGCAGATCGCCGGCGGTCAATGCGTACGTGATGCCGGCGGCGAGGTGCGAGTACTCGAGTTCGTCGATGGCTACTCGACCACGTCGATCATCGAGCGCATGAATGGCGATGCGGCTGCGCCGCGGTGAAAAAACGCCCGGCTAGCGGCGCGTTCGCGGCGCGCATGGCCGATCTGATCGTGCGCGGCGTCTATCGCCTGGCCACCTGGGCAGCGCTGCCTTTCGTGCTGGCTTATTTCTACTGGCGCGGCCGGCGTGAGCCGGCCTATCGCCGGTACTGGAAGGAACGCCTGGGCTGGATTGGCGACGTACCTGCCCGCGCGATCTGGATTCATGCCGCATCGGTGGGCGAAGCGATCCTGGTTACGCCGCTGATTCGCCGGCTCGAGCAGGCATACCCGGATCGCGCCATTCTGGTGACCACCATGACGCCCACCGGGCGGGAACGTATCGAGCGGACCTTCGCGGACGATGTCTACTGCCGGTACGTGCCGCTCGACACCCTGGGTGCAACACGCCGATTCATGCATCGCGCGCGTCCCGGCCTGGGCGTGATCGCCGAAACCGAGCTGTGGCCGCATCTGCTGGCTGCCGCCGATCGATACGAAGTGCCCATCGCGCTGGTCAACGCGAGCGTGTCGCAACGTTCGGCTGCTCGCTATCAGAACCCGCTCTGGCGTCAGACCATTGCCCGCATGCTCGCTTCGCTGGCCGCCATCGGTGCGGCCAGCCCGGCCCATGCAGAACGCTTCGTCGCGCTCGGCGCGTCGGCCGAGCGGGTACATGCAATCGGCAATCTCAAATACGACAATATTCCGGCCGGCGCCGACGAATCCGAGGCCACGGCGCTGCGAGACGACTGGCAGGCCCCTGATCGGCCCATCTGGGTCGCGGCCAGCACGCATGAAGGCGAAGAGGCCCGGGTACTCGATGCCTGGGCCGAGCTGCGTGCCCGTCATCCCGAACTGCTGCTCGTCATCGCACCGCGTCACCCGCAGCGTTTCGATTCTGTCGCCGAATTGCTCGAAGCGCGCGGCATCGTTTTTGCCCGCCGCAGTACCGGCCAGTTGGTCGGCGACGATACCGGTGTAGTGCTTGCCGATACGCTGGGCGAAGTGCCGCTGTTCTATGCCGCGGCCAACGTGGTGCTGGTCGGTGGTAGTCTGGTGCCCGGTATCGAGGGGCACAACGTACTCGAAGCCGCCGCTCTTGCACGTGCGTTCTGCGTGGGCCCGTACGTACGTGAATGGCGGGAGATTGTCGACGCGCTGGTCGCGGCCGAGGCGGCCTGCGTCTGCGATACGCCCGCTGCGCTGGTTGCGACACTGGATGAATGGCTTGCCGACCCCGACCTGGCCGCGGCGGCCGGCCGAGCGGGGCGACAGCTGGTCCACGAGCGCTCCGGTGCACTCGAGCGGAGCATGCAGATGATCGAAACGCTGGCGCACGACAGGGCCTAGCACAACACTATTCGCGTCATGCACGCCGTGATATAGAAGGCGGTGGCGCGGTGCTGATTACAACCCTTGGGGGAACGAAATGCTGGAACGTTTGCTGAGCCGGGCGCATGCCCGATCGTTAATAACGGCCGCGGTGGTCGCAAGCTTGAGCGCCTGCGGCAGTGGCGGCGACGGCTCGGGCTCCGATGAGGGGGGCGGTACGGATGGCGGCGGCGGTAACGCCGGCGGTGGAACGACGGTGCCGGATCCGGATTTTGCCAGCGTTCGCGGCTTGAGCGCGGATGGCGTGATGCAGGATCCGGCAACGGCCGCGATCTACCAGAGTCCGGACGACAGCGGGATCATCAATATCTACGTCGAGATCGATCCGCCCGTAGGCGAAATCTGCGGCGACGACCCCTCGACCCCAGAAACCGAAGAGAACTACGCCGGTTGTACCCTCGACGATCTCGATGATGACGACGATGGCAGTGATGCGTTCGATCCCGAGCTATCGGGGACGGTGCGCATCGGCAGCTTGGCAGCGCCCCGCGACCTGACCTTCAGGTCGGACGAGATCGAGGTGCGCGGTGCATCGAGCCGGCAAGCGCGACAGAAGTCCTACAAGGTGGAGTTCGAAGACGGCGACTGGTTCGGCATGGAGCGGCTCCAGCTCAACAAGCATCCCTTCGACCTGAGCCGGATACGCAACAAGCTGTCTTTCGATCTATTCAAACAGATCGAGAATTTTCCGAGTCTACGCACGCAGTTCGTGCATGTCTTCGTGAAGGAAGAAACTGACGCGGACTACCAGGACGGTGGCCTGTTCACCAATATCGAGTATATGGACGACGACTGGGCGGATAATCACGGCCAGGAGGAGCAGTCCAACATATTCAAGACCGAGCAGTTCTCCTTCCAGTCGCTCGAGGACACCCCCGAACTCACAGAAGATGTCGACTCCGACGCGTTCGAAACCGTGCTGGAATCCAAGGGCGACGATGAAAGCACCGAGACTCTCATCGCCATGCTCAATGCGCTCAACGATGACGACGTGCCGTTCGATAACGTGCTCAAACAGTACTTCCAGGCCGACAACTTCCGTACCTGGCTGGGCATCAATATCCTGCTGTCCAACGACGATACGAATTCGCAGAATTTCTATCTGTATCGACCCAGCCAGATCGACAACTTCTATTTCACGCCGTGGGATTACGACGGCGCCTGGGATTTCTTCGGCCAGCGGGCACAGCAGCTCGCTTTCGCGCAGCGCCCCCGCTGGACGCAGGGCATTGCCAACTGGTGGGCCATGCCGTTGGTCAGCCGGTACGTGCGTAACGGCGGGATCCCGGCGCTACAGGCGAAGCTGGACGCCCTCCAGGCAGGCGCGCTTGCCCCGGCAAACGTAGAGACGTTGATCGATAGTTATCCAATCGACGACATAGTCGGTATTTTGGTCAACCGCGCGGGCCCGGACCTGGATGGTCTGCCGACCGTAAACGATGGTCGAAGCGCGGAACCGCAAATCCGGGAAGAGATCGAGCGGCTGCGGAAGTCGGAGACCATAGTTGCAGCGCGCGAAGAGTTCGACAGCACGCTGGATCGCCCGATGCCGGTCTATACCGCGGCTTCGCTGCAAAACGGCAACGTGGTTTTGCGTTGGGACGAGTCCTACGACATCCAGAACAACGCGTTGAGCTATGACGTGCGCCTGGCGACCAGCCCGCTGCTTAACGGCACGCGCGACGCCTGCACCAGTGAAGACGACGCCATGCCGATGCTGAATACCAACGTCGTGTTCAGCCGCAACGGCATTCAAGGCACGACGGTCGTACCGACAACCGCGTTGACCCCCGGCCAGCGCTACTACGCCCAGGTCATCGTGCGCGACAGCGACGGCTATTGCCAGAGCTCGTTCGACGAGTACTACGATCAAGCCAACGACGAAACCTACTACGGTGTGTTCGGCTTCACGTATACGGGCACCGAAATCGTCACAGCCTATGAGGAACAGGCGGACGCTGAATAATCCGTAGCTGACGTTTGTGCAGCCAATCAAGGCGGGCCGGCTAACGGTCCGCCTTTTTTAATGCCTATCAGCTGAATCAGCGACGCCGGGCATGCCGAGCTCGCGTCGGGCTGGCAGTAGACGGGGCCAGATCGGCTAGGCTGTCTCAAGCGAGCTCGGCGTGTTTCTCCGGGGCTACATGGCCCCGGTTCGTATCGAATAGGCGCAAGGCTCGACCTAAGTCGACCTTCCCACCCCGGGTTGGATGTGAAAGGGTTGTTACAGGGGAAAGCCATTTTATCTGGGGGACGTGATGGCGATTGGTGTATGGATCAGTCTGATCCTGTATTTCTGCCTGATGCTGGGTATCGGCTTCTACGCGTGGCGCAAGTCCACGGCATCGTCCGAGGAATACATGCTGGGCGGGCGCAATCTCAGCCCGGCGGTTGCCGCGCTGTCGGCGGGCGCTTCGGATATGAGCGGCTGGCTGCTGCTGGGGCTGCCCGGCGCGCTCTACGCCTCCGGCCTGGTCGAGGCCTGGATCGGCATCGGCCTGTTCGTGGGCGCATTCGCGAACTGGATGATTGTCGCGCCGCGCCTGCGCGAGCAGACCGAACGCTACGACAATAGCCTCACGATTCCCCAGTTTCTGTCCAAACGCTTTCCCTCCCGCGCGATGGCGTTACGCACCGTGTCCGCGGTGATCATCGTGATCTTCTTCGCGGTCTATACCGCCTCCGGTCTGGTCGCTGGCGGCAAACTCGTACAGAGCGCGTTTGGCGACGTGGTCACGCTGGCCTCGCTTAGCGATTACCAGGTCGGGGTCTGGGGGACCCTGGCGGTGGTGCTGGCCTACACCGTGGTCGGCGGCTTTCTGGCCGTGAGCCTCACCGATTTCTGCCAGGGTGTGATCATGATGCTGGCGCTGATCATCATGCCCGCGGTCGTGTTGTTCGGCAGCGGCGGCGGCGGTTTCTCGCAGGCCTCGGAGACGCTCGCCGGCGTGGATCCGAACTTCCTGTCTTTGGGCAACGGGCTGACGATCGTCGGCTTTTTATCGGCGGTGACCTGGGGCCTGGGTTATTTCGGCCAGCCGCATATCGTCGTGCGTTTCATGGCCATTCGTACCGTCGGCGAGGTGCCCAAGGCACGCAATATCGGCATGACCTGGATGGGTATTTCCCTGATCGGCGCGATCTGTGTGGGCGTGTTCGGTCGTGCCTATGCCGAACGCAACGGCCTGAACGTCGAGGACAAGGAAACGATCTTTATCGTCCTGGCGGATCTGCTGTTCCACCCCTTGGTGACCGGTTTTCTCTTTGCGGCGTTGCTGGCCGCGATCATGAGCACCATATCGAGCCAGCTGCTGGTGGCCTCGTCCTCGCTTACCGAGGATTTCTATCGCCTGTTTCTGCGGCGCGAAGCCGGTGAGGGCGAAAGCGTGACCATTGGCCGTATCAGCGTGCTGATCGTGGGTCTGGTCGCAGCGTTCATCGCCCGCGATCCCGAATCGCAGGTGCTGGGGCTGGTCAGTAACGCCTGGGCCGGCTTCGGCGCAGCGTTCGGGCCGTTGATCATCCTGTCGCTGACCTGGCCGCGCATGTCGGGCACCGGGGCGGTGGCCGGCCTCGTTGCCGGTGCGGCAACCGTGCTGGCCTGGATCCTACTCGGCTTCAACAATAGTTTTCTGGGCGGGCCGGGCGTGTATGAAATCATTCCCGGGTTCATCGTGGCCTGGCTCGCCATCTATGGCGTGAGCCTGGCAACGCAAACCAGCGGCGAATACCGCGCGATCGAGACGAACTGACTGGGCAAGGCCCGCCGAGAGCCACTGAAACGAAAAGCCGGGCCGGCAGGCCCGGTTTTTTTATGTCACGCCGCGCGGTGCAAGGCGATCGGCGGGCAGGGCAGGCGAAGGGGCTTCCAGCGGCGGTGGACGCCCCGAATCTCTGCGAGCGCTTGTGTCGGCGCATGTCCGCCTGAACCGCATATGCGACCAGACGCCGGCCGCCCTGGGGCGCGGCGGGCCAGCCGGCGCCGGCTGGCTAGGCGTAGCGCTGCGGTTCGGGTGTGACCAGAACATTGTCGGCCGGTTCGTCTTCTTCCAGCGACATGAGAGAGGCGTTGCCGCCGGCTGCCGTGGTATCGCGGCTGATCGCACGTTCGGTTGCGAAGCGGTATAGATAGTGCGGACCGCCGGCTTTGGGGCCCGTGCCCGACAGGCCTTCACCGCCGAACGGATGCACGCCCACGACCGCGCCGATCATGTTGCGATTGACGTAGGCGTTGCCCACCTTGATACGGCGCACCACGCGCTCGACCGTGGTATCGATGCGGCTATGAATGCCGAAGGTCAGGCCATAGCCGAGCCCGTTGATCTGATCGACGACGTTGTCGATATCCTCCGCCTCGTAACGAATCACGTGCACGATCGGGCCGAACTGTTCCTCGCCAAGATCGTCGATGCTGTTGAGCTCGACGGCTCGCGGCGCGAAGTAGGTGCCGTTGCCTTCGGGTGGCGTGCAGACATGGATCGTGTTCAGCTTCTTTCTGGCCTTGTCGACGTAGTCTGCCAGGCCAGCCCGTGCATCGGCATCGATCACCGGCGTAACGTCCGTGGAGAGCTTCCACGGATCGCCGATCGAGAGTTCCGCCATCGCACCGGAGAGCATGGTGAGCAGGGTGTCGGCGATATCGGTCTGAACATAGAGCAGGCGCAGCGCCGAGCAACGCTGGCCGGCGCTCTGAAAGCCGGAACGGATGACGTCGGCCACCACCTGTTCGATCAGCGCCGACGAATCCACGATCATCGCGTTCTGGCCGCCGGTTTCGGCGATCATGGGGATGAGCGGGCCCTCGCGCTCGGCCAGGGTTCGGTTGATTGCCTTGGCGGTTGCAAGTGATCCGGTGAAGGCGATGCCGGCAATGCGGGGATCGGCGACCAGCTTTGCGCCGACCGACGGGCCGTCGCCCGGGAGGAAGTAGAGTACGTCCCGCGGTACGCCGGCCTCGTGCATGAGCTGGATCGCACGATGGCCGATCAGACAGGTCTGTTCTGCCGGCTTGGCGATGACGGCATTGCCCGCTGCCAGCGCTGCGGCGACCTGGCCGGTAAAGATGGCCAGCGGAAAATTCCACGGGCAGATGCACACGAACACGCCGCGGCCGACGAGCCGATAGGTATTGCGCTCGCCGGTCGGCCCGGGCAGCAGGGTTTCGCCGTCGAACTCGTCTTCCACCTGGCAGGCATAATAGCGACAGAAATCCACCGCCTCGCGCACCTCGGCCACGCCGTCGCCGATATTCTTGCCGGCCTCGCGTGCACACAGGGCGATCAGCTCGGCCATATGGCTTTCCAGCAGATCGGCATAGCGGCGCAGCACGGCCGCGCGTTCGCGACCGGGCGTCGCGCTCCAGCGATCCGCCGCGGCCGCCGCGCCGGCCAGCGCGGCTTCGATATCCTCATCGTTCGCCCACACCACATCGCCCACGCTGATGTCGTTGTCGGCCGGGGATTTCACCGCGATTGCGCTGCGATTATCGAAGTCGATGCGCGTGTCGCCGATCAGCGGCGCGGCCCGCCAGGTTTGGGCATCGGCCTCGCGCATGCCCTGGGCGAGGGCGTCCAGCTCGCGTACATCGGACAGATCCACGCCTTTCGCGTTCGGGCGCCGTTCGCCGTAGAGGTCGTAGGGCAGGGGAATACGCGGATGCCGCGCCTGCTGCTGTTTTTCGGCCGCGAAGACCGGGTCGGCCACGATGTCTTCCACTGGCTCGCTTTCGTCCACGAGTCGATTGACGAAGGAGCTGTTGGCGCCGTTTTCAAGCAGGCGGCGTACCAGGTAGGCGAGCAGATCCTCGTGCGCGCCGACCGGCGCATAGATACGACAGGCCGCAGGGCGTTCGCCTTTTTCGACTATCTCCTCGTAGAGATCCTCGCCCATGCCGTGCAGGCGCTGGAACTCGAAGTCGGTACGCTCGCCGACCGCCTGACGGATATAGGCCAGGGTATGCGCATTGTGGGTGGCGAACTGGCCGTAGAAAACGTCCGAGGCCTCCAGAATGTGGTTTGCACAGGCCAGGAACGATACGTCCGTATTCATTTTGCGGGTGAACACCGGATAGCCGTCGATGCCGGCCTCCTGGGCCCGTTTGATCTCGGTATCCCAGTAGGCGCCCTTCACCAGCCGGATCATGATGCGGCGGTTATGGCGGCGGCCCAGATCGGCGAGCCAATCGATCACATCGAGCGCGCGCTTCTGATAGGCCTGTACCGCCAGGCCGAGGCCCTGCCAGTCGGCGAGATCCGGTTCCTGCGATACGCAGGCGAACAGCTCCAGCGACAGATCCAGGCGCGCGGCTTCTTCCGCGTCGATGGTCATGTTGATGTTGTGCTTCGCGGCCAGGCGCGCGAGTTTGAGCAGACGCGGCAGCAGCTCTTTATGCACCCGGACCCGGTGGCTGAGTTCGTAGCGGGCGTGCAGGGCGGACAGCTTGACCGACACGCCGGGCGATTTCTCCGGGCCGAGGCCGCGGCTGGCCTTGCCGCATTCTTCGATGGCATGCCAGTAGTCGTCGAAATAGCGCTGGGCGTCGCGATCGGTACGCGCGGCCTCTCCCAGCATGTCGTAGGAATAGCTATAGCCGCGTTTTTCCAGCGACCGGGCATTGTCGATGGCTTCTTCGATGGTGCGCCCCATCACGAACTGCCGGCCCATGATGCGCATCGCCTGGCTGACCGCCTGGCGGATGAACGGCTCGCCGCTGCGTTTGACCAGCCGTTGCAGCACGCTGCGGAAGTTGCGCTGCGGCGAATCCTCGTAGCGCAGAATCCGACCGGTGAGCATCAGGCCCCAGGTGGAGGCATTCACGAACCAGGACTTGGACTCGCCCAGATGCGATTCCCAGTTCGAACCGCCGATCTTGTCGTCGATCAGTCGATCAACCGTCGTGGCATCGGGAATACGCAGCAGGGCTTCGGCCAGGCACATCAGCACCACACCCTCCTGGCTGGACAGCTCGTATTCGTGCATGAAGGCGTCGATGCCGCTGCCGTGGGCATTCTTCTTGCGTACGGCCTCGACGAGCTTGCCGGCTTCGGCCTCAACGCGCCGGCTGCTATGCGGCGAAAGCCGAGCGATCTCGATCAGTCGATTGACCTGCGCCGCCTCGTCGCAGCGATAGGTTTCCAACACACCGCGATAGGCGGGCTCGTCGATCTGACTCGGGCGGGAATAGTCCATGGCTACAGCGCGTCGGCGTGGGTGAACGAAACCAACTTAGCGTGGCCGCAGCGCAGGTGTCGATTAGCCAGACGGTGGCAATAAGTCGCATACGTCCAGGGTGCCGGGCCGTGTGCAAACCTGCGCCGACGTACTTGTCGACGTTTTTCAGCCGATTACCGATCGCCTGTGCCGTGTCCGGCGTAGGCGGGACGAACGGCGTGTGAAGTGGCGTACTGCCTGCTTGCCGAATTACCAGCTCGAAATCGGGCCGACTGTGCGCTCGGGGCTGAGCGAAAATCGCGGGCATAAAAAAAGCCGCCCGACCTTGCGGTGGGCGGCTTTCCTGCCGTAATGGCGTCCCCAAGGGGATTCGAACCCCTGTCGCTGCCGTGAAAGGGCAGTGTCCTAGGCCTCTAGACGATGGGGACACTTTTTATGGTGGAGCCAGGCGGGATCGAACCGCCGACCTCAACACTGCCAGTGTTGCGCTCTCCCAGCTGAGCTATGGCCCCTGATGTGCAGCGAGGGCGTATTGTAGAGATTGGCGTGCGGCTTGCCAACCTCTATCGCATTATTTTTTTAATGCGTTTTTCAGCGCCTCGGCTACGCGTTGCTGATCGGCCTTTTCCAGATACGGATGCATGGGCAGGCTGAGTACCCGTTCGGCCGCACGCTCGGACTTCGGAATGGCCACATCCGAATACAACGGCGGCTGCCGGTTCAACGGGACGGGATAGTAGACGGCGTTGGGAATACCGGCATCGTTGAGGGACTGGCGTACCCGGTCGCGATCGTCGACTTCGATCGTGTACTGAGCATAGACGCTCGTGCAGTCGGCGCCGATCACCGGCGTATGCACCACGCCGTCGAGCAGCTCGGCATAACGTGCGCCCACCTCGGCACGCCGGGCGACCTCGTCGTCGAAGACCTCCATCTTGGCCAGAAGCACTGCCGCCTGAATGGTATCCAGACGGCCGTTGATGCCCAGCCGCGGGTGCTGGTAAGGAGCATTTTGGCCATGGTTGCGCAGTTCGCGCATGCGTTCGGCAAGCGCCGCGTCGTGGGTGAACGTCGCGCCGCCGTCGCCGTAGCAGCCCAGCGGCTTGGCCGGGAAGAAGGAGGTGGCCGCGATCGGCGATACGCCGCAGGAGCGTTTGCCTTTATAAGTGGCGCCAAAGCTCTGGGCGGCGTCTTCGATCACCGGTACGCCGTGGCGTTCGCCGATGGCGTTGATGGCGTCCATATCGGCGGTCTGGCCGAACAGGCTTACGGGGACGATCGCCTTGGTGCGATCGGTGATCTTTTCTTCGATGAGCGCGGCGTCGATGTTGTAGGTATCCGGATCGATATCCACGAACACCGCGGTCGCGCCCAGCAGGCCGATCATCTCGCCGGTGGCGATGAAGGTGAACGGCGTGGTAATGACTTCATCGCCCGGGCCGATTTCCAACGCCATCATGGCCACGAGCAGCGCATCGGTGCCGCTGGATAGCGCGATGCAGTGTTCGATGCCGACGTATTCGGCCAGACGCGCCTCCAGGGCTTCCACCTCGGGGCCCATGACATAGCGGCCGTGGTCTAGAACCGCCTGAATGCGCGCGTCCACATCCGGTTTGATGCGCTGGTACTGGGCTTGCAGATCGATGAGTTGCATCCGGGCTCCCGGCTTCGAGGGTGATAGTTCCTTGGCTGCGCGGATTCTAGCATCGCATCGGCGCGATTTATTCGTTGACCCGTTATGGCTTGCGCACTAGACTCTGCGCGCTCGCAAAGCGAACCGGGCGGTTAGCTCAGCGGTAGAGCACTGCCTTCACACGGCAGGGGTCACTAGTTCGAACCTAGTACCGCCCACCAGAATCAAATCGAGGGTCAGGCCAGTCGGCCTGGCCCTTTTTTTATGTCCGCGCGGTTGGCGGGTGCTCGCATCCACGGGCCTGGTTGCGCATAATCGCGGCGTTCCCGGGTCATTCGACTCGTCAAACCAAGCAGTCAAGGGGTCAGTGTGCGTATCACGATATTCGGAACGGGTTATGTCGGTCTTGTCACCGGGGCCTGCCTCGCCCAAAGCGGCAACCACGTTGTATGCGTGGATATCGATGAAGCCAAGATCGCGCGCCTGACGCAGGGCGAGATCCCGATTTTCGAGCCGGGGCTCGAACAGATCGTGCACGACAACGTGCGTGCCGGCCGGCTGCGCTTCACCACCGATGCCGCCGAGGCCGTGGCCCA
The DNA here is from genome assembly GCF_040361435.1 of Salinisphaera sp. C84B14. Classification (NCBI taxonomy): domain Bacteria; kingdom Pseudomonadati; phylum Pseudomonadota; class Gammaproteobacteria; order Salinisphaerales; family Salinisphaeraceae; genus Salinisphaera; species Salinisphaera sp. C84B14. The sequence continues at coordinate 69,577 of NZ_APNL01000016.1, forward strand.
CGGGACCCTGCAGTTCATCGCCGTGGGCACGCCGCCCGACGAGGATGGCAGCGCCGATCTGCAATATGTGCTCAAGGTCGCTGCGACCATTGGCGCGCATATGGACGATTATCGGTTGGTGATCACCAAGTCGACGGTGCCGGTCGGCACGGCCGACAAGGTCCGGGATGCGCTGGCCGAAGCGGTGCGCAAGCGCGGCGTCGATGTCGAGTTCGACGTGGCCTCGAACCCGGAATTCCTGAAAGAGGGAGCCGCGGTCGAAGATTTCATGAAGCCTGATCGCGTGGTGGTGGGCGTGGACAGCGACCGTGCCGCCGAACACCTGCGCGCGCTCTATGCGCCATTCAACCGCCAGCACGATCGCACCATCGTCATGGATATCCGCTCGGCTGAACTGACCAAGTACGCGGCCAATATCGTGCTCGCGACCAAGATCAGCCTCATGAACGAGCTGTCGCAGGTCGCCGATCGCGTGGATGCGGATATCGAACAGGTGCGTAAGGCCATCGGTGCTGATCACCGTATCGGCTATCACTTTATCTATCCGGGCTGCGGCTTTGGCGGCTCCTGTTTCCCCAAGGACGTACGCGCGCTTGCGCAGACGGCCGGCAAGCTCGGCTACGAAACCGAGATCATCAACGCCGTGGAGCGGGTCAACGATCGTCAGAAGCAGGTGCTGTTCGAGAAGCTGGCGGCCCATTTCGGCGATCTGGCGGGCAAGAACATCGCGCTCTGGGGGTTGGCCTTCAAGCCCAACACCGATGATATGCGCGAAGCGCCCAGCTGCACGCTCATGGAAGCGCTATGGGCCGCCGGGGCGAGCGTGCGCGCCTACGACCCCGAAGCCATGACGGAAACCCGGCGTATTTACGGCGAGCGCGACGATCTGACGCTCTGCGATACGGCCGAACAGGCGGTGGAAGACGCCGACGCGCTGGTGCTGGTTACCGAATGGCATATTTTCCGTACCCCCGATTTCGGCGATATCGCACAGCGCATGCGCGAGCCGGTGCTCGTCGACGGGCGCAACATCTACAAGCCATCGTATGTCGCCCAGGCCGGATTCACCTACTACGGTATCGGCCGCTCCGCGGCCAGTGGCGCAACGCGTCACGTCGTATAAAATACGCGCCGTTATTGGCCTCGCAGGGGTTTCGAGCATGCCCATCTACGAATATGTCTGCCGCAACTGCGGTCATGAACTTGAACGGCTCCAGCGTCTGTCGGAAGACCCGCTGACGCAGTGCCCGGCCTGTGATACGCCGGAACTCAAGCGCAAGATTTCGGCGGCCGGCTTCCGTCTGGCCGGCGGCGGCTGGTACGAAACCGACTTCAAGTCGGACGGCAAGCGCAATATTGCCAGCGGTGACGACAAAAGCGCGAAGTCGTCGGGCTCGACGTCCTCGAGCACAAGCGACAGCGCCAAGTCGGATACGTCCACCCCGTCGTCGACGCCTGCCGCCAGCGACAAAAAGTCGGATAGCGCCGCGTCCAAGCCGACCAACAAGACCAGCACCCCGTCGTCCTCGAACGCGGGCAGCTAGACATTGGAGCGCCCCGGCCGAGCCCGGCCGGGGTGTGATCGCGGCAGTTCGCTTGCACGCGCCTGCCGTGCGGAATTTTCGCGCGGGTACCGGCCAGGCGCTGCCTCTTGCTAGACTCGCGCTCTTTTGCATACCTCGAAGACGATAGCCATGATGCGATCCCACTACAGCGGCGACGTCACCGCCGCTGCCATCGACAGCGAAATCACCGTCTGCGGCTGGGTGCATCGCCGCCGCGACCACGGCGGGGTGATCTTCGTCGACCTGCGTGATCGCAGCGGTCTGATCCAGGTCGTCTTCGACCCGGACGAACCCGATACCTTCGCCGAAGCCGAAAAGCTGCGCAGCGAGTACGTGATTCAGGTGACCGGGCGGGTGCGCGCGCGGCCCGAGGGCACGGTCAACAAGAATCTGGCCTCGGGCGAAATCGAGGTCTACACAACGGCGTTGACCGTGCTCAATGCTTCGGAAACCCCGCCGCTACAGCTCGACGACACCGAGAACGTGGGCGATGCCGCGCGTCTGCGCTATCGCTATGTCGAGCTGCGCAAGCCGCGCATGCAGCGCCACATTCAGCTGCGTGCCCAGGTGACCCGTGCGGTGCGCAACGCGCTCGATGAGCTCGGCTTTCTGGATATCGAAACCCCGATTCTCACGCGGGCCACCCCGGAAGGCGCGCGCGACTATCTCGTGCCCAGCCGAACCCAGCCCGGCCATTTCTTTGCGTTGCCGCAGTCGCCGCAGCTGTTCAAGCAGCTGCTGATGGTGGCGGGCATGGATCGCTATTATCAGATCGCGCGCTGCTTTCGTGACGAGGACCTGCGCGCGGACCGTCAGCCCGAGTTCACCCAGATCGATATCGAGGCCTCGTTCGTCGATGCCGACGACATCATGGCGATCAACGAAACCATGATTCGGTCGCTGTTCGCCGACGTGCTCGACGTCAAGCTGCCCGATCCGTTCCCGCGCATGAGCTATGCCGAAGCGATGCAGCGCTTCGGCTCCGACAAGCCGGATCTGCGCATCGATCTGGAGCTGGTCGATATCGCCGATCTCGTGGCCGATGCCGACTTCAAGGTGTTTTCCGGCCCGGCCAACAGCGAAACCGGCCGCGTCGCGGTCATGCGCGTGCCGGGCGGGGCGAGCCTCACGCGCAAGCAGATCGACGGCTATACCGAGTTCGTCGGTCGCTACGGCGCGAAGGGCCTGGCCTACGTCAAGGTCAACGATATCGCCGCGGGTCGCGACGGCCTGGCCTCGCCGATTCTCAAGTTTCTGTCCGATGCCGCTGTCGACGGCATCATGTCACGCAGCGGTGCCGCCGACGGCGACCTGCTCTTCTTCGGTGCCGACACCGAGACCGTGGTCAACGATGCGCTGGGTGCCCTGCGGGTTCGCCTGGGCCACGATCTCGGGCGTGTCGAAGGCGACTGGGCGCCGCTGTGGGTGGTCGACTGGCCGATGTTCGAGTACGACCCCGAGGCGAAGCGCTGGGACGCACTGCATCATCCGTTCACCGCGCCGGCGGTCAACGATGCCGACGCGCTGCGCAACGACCCCAAGAACGCGCTGTCGCAGGCCTACGACATGGTGCTCAATGGCACCGAAATCGGCGGTGGCTCGGTGCGTATCCATACGCCGGCGATGCAGCAGGCCGCCTTCGACGTGCTCGGCATCTCCCGCGAGGACGCCGAAGAGAAGTTCGGCTTCCTGCTCGAGGCGCTCAAGTTTGGCGCGCCGCCCCATGCCGGCATTGCTTTCGGGCTCGACCGACTGGTGATGCTCATGGCCGGGGCGGACTCCATTCGCGAGGTCATTGCCTTTCCCAAGACGCAGACCGCCACCGATCTGCTCACGGGTGCGCCGGGCGTGGCCGACAACGCGCAGCTGCGTGAACTGGGCATTCGGTTGCGCGCCACCGGCGACGGCAACACGCCGAAGGGGAGTTAGCGCGCCGCTTCGTTACCGGCGAAAACTGTTGGCCCGACAAGCCGGCGCCGCCTCGAGCGGTTGCCGGCTTTGTTGTATCTGGCAACCGGTTTTGACGTTCAGACGGCAGGCGGGAGAGTCTCGACCTGTGTTTTGGGATAAAAATCCTAAAGCGTGGGAGGCGCGCCCATCGCGCCAATGGCAAGGGGAACCCAGTCATGAGAATGTCAAACCGAGTCGGCCCACGCCTGCGGCAGCAGGTGCGCCTCGCACTCATCGGTACATCGCTGGCGGTCGTTGCGCCGGGCGCGATGGCCGCGACCATCACCGTCAACGCGACAGGCGACGCATCCAGCGAGGGTCAGTGCACGCTGCGCGACGCGATCGCTGCGGCGAATCAGAACGAAATGGTCGGCGCCTGTGCAGCGGGCGACGACATGAACGACACCATCGTTTTCGGCAACAGCGTTGCCGGGTCAAAGATTACGCTGGCCGGCACGGCGCTGCCGACCATCGCCTCCGGGTCGACGTTGACCATTGGCATGGCCAGTGACGGCGATTCCGACAGCACGAATGATTCCGCAGGCGTCACCATCGATGCCAACAACCAGAGCCGAATCTTCACCAACCAGGGCAACCTGACGCTCAACGGCCTGACGCTGGTCAACGGTACGGCGACGACGTCCGGCGGCGATGCCGATGCCCGCTCCGGCGGCGCGATTCTCAACGACGACGGCGGCGTTCTGACCGTTAACGGCGGCGCCATGAACAACAACACCGCCGATCGTGCCGGCGGTGCCATCGAAGAAGCCTCGGGTGCCACGGCCGCGGGCGACGATGACGACAGCGCCAACGACAACGTCCGCGTGACGCTCAACAACGTCAACTTCAGCGGCAACAACGCCGGTATGAATCCCGGTAACGGCGGTGCGCTGCATGTGACCGGCAGCGGCGATATCGTCGTCAACGGCGGTACGTTCAACGCGAATATCGCCGAAGAAGGCGGCGCGCTCTGGAACAACGGCGGTACCCTGACCGTGTCGGGCGCAAGCTTCACGCAAAATCGGGCCAACGGCACCGAAGCCGATATGGGCGGCGGCGCGATCTTCGGCCAGGTCGGCGGCGCAAACGGCACGGTGGTCGTATCCGATTCCACGTTCGTGTCGAACATGGCCGGCAACTCGGATGATAACGAAAGCTCGGCCTCGGGCGGCGCCATTCTGGCCGGCGACGGCACGACGCTGACGATCTCCGACTCAGTGTTTCGCATGAACACCGCACGGCGTGCCGGTGGCGCCATCGAAGTGCTGGCGGGCAGCACGACCACGCTCGACAACGTCACCGCGACCGGCAACGATGCGGGCGCGAGTCCCGGCAACGGCGGCTTTCTGCACGTGACCGGCGATGGCGACATCGATGTGACCGGCGGCCTATTCGCACGTAATACCGCGGTCGAAGGCGGCGCTTTCTGGAACAACCAGGGCACGATGACCCTCGACGGTGTCTCCATCGTCAACAACGAAGCCACCGGTGCCGATGCGACCCAGGGCGGCGGCGGCATCTATGCCGAAGGCAACGACATGGGCGATAGCGGCACGCTCACGATCACGGCCAGTCGTATCGCCATGAACCGTGCATCGGGCACGTCCGGCTCGGGCGGCGGTATTCTGGTCAGCCCGAATGCCACCGCGAACATCACCGATACGCGCATCTCGGGTAATACCTCCCAGCGCGCCGGCGGCGGTATCGAGAACGCAGGTGGCAGCGTGACGCTGACCGAGGTCACGCTGGGTGGCACGGCAAGCGCTGACGGCAATAATGCCGGCGCCAACCCGGGCAACGGCGGTGGCCTGCATATCGGCGGCAGCGGCACGACCACGATCGTCGACTCCAGCGTGGGTAACAACAAGGCCGTGGAAGGCGGCGGGCTGTGGAACTCGGGCGGCGGTACGCTCGATGTCGACAACAGTACCGTGGCGCAGAACAGCGCGACGCGCGGGGCCGGCGTGTATCTCGACGGGGCCGGCGGTACCATCACCCTCGACTATGTCAGCGTGACCAACAATCAGGGCAGCGGCGTGTTCGCGGTCGACGGTGCGGGCGGTTCCATTACCGTGAACAACAGCCTTGTGTCCGGTAACAGCCCCGACCTGGACCCGGACAGTGGCGTGACCGCCGATGGGGCGAACGGCAACGTCACCGGCGACGTGGCCTTCAACGGCGCGTACCGTTTGTATGGCGGATCGACCGCGACCCAGCCTCTTGCCATGGGCAGTGCGGCAGTCGATACAAACGACTGTGCAGCAACCGCAACCGATCAGCGTGGCGCGGAGCGTGGTGCCGATATGACCGATTGCGATTCGGGGGCTTTCGAGCTCACCGATGATCCGGTCGTACAGGCAACCCGCCTGAACCTGGGGTCGGCGGTGATCGGAAACGACGATGCCGATGCCGTGGTGCTGGGTGTGCGGCTGGCCAACAACAGCGACACCGCGGTGACGATTGGCGGCTTCTCCGGCTACGTAAATCGCGACGATCGGCTGCCGGCCGGTATTGACCCGAGCGACATCCGTCTCACGGTCTATGCCGACAGCAACGACAACGGCCGCTATGACATGGGCAGCGACATGTCGGTAGGCAGCGCAACCCTGGATGAAGGCTACGACTTCACCGTGACCTTCAACGGTGGCGGTCAGAGCGTGTTGGCCAACGATAGCGCGAGCTACTTCATCGTGGCTGACCGGGTCACTCAGGGCGATGTTGTTGCCGGTGTGGCGACCGTACAGCTGTCCACTTCGCTCTATGCGGGCGGCGGACTGCTTGCGCTGCTCGGTCTGGTTTCTGTAGGCGGCGTGCGTCGGCGTACGCAGTACGCTCTGGTCGCCGGTGCGCTGGTGCTCATGCTTACCGCCTGTAGCGATAGCGACAGTGATCGTACGGTCAACGTCAAGCAGCCGGGCAACCCGATGATGGGCGAAGGCGAGGCGACCTTCGTACTGAGCGAAGTCAATGGCACGGGTACGGATCTGCTCATCGGCGACGGTTTGCCGATCAGCGGGCCGACCGTGTCGTTCGAGTCGTCAACGACGGACGCCAACGACACGAACTAGCGTCACGTCGGATCGCGCTTGCTGGCCGGATCGGGGTTCCCGATCCGGCCTTTTTTATGGCAATTCGTCCTGGTCGTGCCTGCGCTCAATCGGCGGCGTCGAGCAGGATGCGCGCACGTCGTACGATGCTGATCCGATCGCCATTCTGCGGTCCGGTCAATCGTACGCGCGCGCCGGCGTCAACGGCGGTATAGAACGTCTGGGCATCGACGGCGTTGCCGTCAGCGTCCTCGTAGGCGGTGGTGGCATCATCGAGCTGTGCGGTGACCCCGGCCACCACGATCGTCGCGGCCGTGCCGGTACGCGTCACGTTCGTGGCCGCGCCTGCGATGGCGGCCTCGTCGGCCTGGGCGGCCGGCAAGCGCTCGATGCTGCGGGCTGTCGCCGTAGCGCCGTCCAGATAGGCCTGTACGCGTACCGCATCCCCGGCTGCGAGCGTGTCGAGACGCAGGGCCTGCTTGCCTGTTTGGCTGTTGTCGATATAGGCCGTATCGGCCGATACGCCGATGCTTTGTCCGAGCAGGGTAAGGGTGTCGGCGTCGGTCGATTCGACCCGGGCCTTGAGCATGGCGTTCGAGCGCGGCTCGACCCGCAGTGTGCGGGCCTTGACTCGTTGGTTTTCGAATACGCCGCGTACGCTCACCACCACGCCCGGGGCGAGGGCGGTCTTGCCGTCGTCGAGGCGCCGGGCATCGCTGGCATCGATACGCCAGTTGCCGGCCACGAAGTCCGACCTGCTCGAAAAATCGTCGATCGTGGCGCCAACGAGCATCTGTCGACCGGCCGGCGCGGTATTGAGCGACTTGACGTTGATAACGCTTGCGATCAGCGCATCGCTGCGAGCCGCGCCGCGCGTGCCGAAGGCTTCGATACGGCTTTCCGTGTTCAGCGTCGCGCCGGCGGGGCGGAGCGCGGCGTTGGTGAAATCGATGCGCTGGCCGCCGACCGTCAGCTGCGTGCCGTCGACACGATCGACCTTGCCTTCGATCTCCAGCGTGGAGCTATTGGGTACGAAGTCGGTTTCGCTCTGGCGGATCGATGCGGCCTGGACGCGATTGGCGGTCTGGGTGAAGCCGCTCACCGCGATCAGATCCCCCACGGCCAGCTCGGCGGCCGGCGTGTTCACGAAAACGGTATCGCCATCGAAATGTACGGTCTGTTCGAGTGCGACCAGCGTGCCGCTTTCGCCGTCGGTGTCGATACGCTCGATCGGGCCATCGAGGGTGCGCTGGTAGACGATGCGCTCGGCACGCGCGTTGCCGTCGCGATCCAGCGTGCCGGTCACGGCGACGCGATCGCCCACGCTCAGCCGGGATTCCGGCACGTCTTTGCCGACAAAGCGAATGGTGGTTGCGCCGGTATCGAATTCGGTGCCGTCGATATAGACGCTGCCGAAACCCGAGACGATGCCGGTGCCCTCGATGCCGGCCTGGCGGCTTCCACCTGCGTCATCGCTGCCGCCGCAGCCGCCCGCCACGAGGGCTGCGAGCACGCCGGCGAGCGCCAGGCCGACGCGGCCGGCGCGATGCGCTTTGTTATTCGGGCTGGTCGTCATCAGAAGTCTCCCCCTTGTCCTCGAAATAGTAGATACCCACGCCCGCGCGGGTGCACGCGGTGTCGTGATCCTTTTCATCGACTTCGTGGCGCTCGAGCCAGTCGTCGAGTGTTTCGAGGAGTTGCTGTGCTTGTTGTGAGATCAGGCGATGAAATACGGGCAGCACCCGCTTGTTCACGCGCGTATTGAATACCGTGCGCTGGAAGCGCGGCTTTCTGTCCTCGCCCGAGGAAAGATTGTGCTCGAGGGTCGACAGAAGATCGTGACCTGCCGAGCCGAGCATGCGAATACGTTCCGAATCCCCGGTGCCGGGTACATAGGCACGATTGAGCACCTGCACACGGCCTTGCGCGTCGCGGGCCACCGAGCGCACCCGTTCGAGTTCATCAAGAATGGCCATCACCGGAATATCGCCGCTGTAGCGGCGTACCAGCGCGGTGAAGCCCTCGATGTCGTCATCGAGGATCAGCGGCCGCGGCGCGCCTTCGTCGTCGGTGAAGTCCGGGTCGCGATGCCAGCCGGAAAGCACGCGGGTGGCCCGGTTCGCGCCGCCCCAGGTGCCGGCGTCGTACTGCGAATCGCTTTGCTCGCGCAGGCGCTTGACCTCCTTGCGCGTCAGTCCGGTAACGACCGCTACATGGGAATCGGTCGCTCGCTTGCCCGCGGGGGTGAACGATTCCCTTGCCACTTCGGCATAAACCGCACGCACGATGGCATCGAAATCGCGATGCGCAACACCCTGGGCCAGCATGATGCGCACCAGCGGCCGGAGCAGACGGTGGGATGCGCGGGCGAGCCATTGGCGGTCGTGGTTATTCATGGGGCCATTATAGATGTCTAAGGGCCGGCGCCGACTTGCCGTCTTGGTTGTGGTACATTTTCCGAACGATTCGCCGACTGATCAAAAGCATGTCTGCAACTGCTCTTGCCTTGCAGGATTTCGCGCGCTACGACGATGCCGCCTGCGATGCGCGTATTCGTGCCGCCAAGGAAGCGCTCGGCTCGCGGTGCGCCATTCTCGGCCATCACTACCAACGTGACGAAGTGTTCGCGCATGCCGATTTCTCCGGAGACTCGCTGAAACTATCGGCTCAGGCCGCGAAATCTGATGCCGAGTACATCGTCTTCTGTGGCGTGCATTTCATGGCCGAGGTGGCCGATATCCTCTCGCGCGATGATCAGACCGTCATCCTCCCGGATATGGCGGCCGGCTGCTCGATGGCCGACATGGCCAACCTGCGCAACGTCGAACGGGCCTGGCGCGAACTCGCGACCGTGCTCGAACCGGAAGAAACCATCACGCCGGTGACCTATATCAACTCCGCGGCCGACCTGAAGGCGTTCTGCGGACGCCATGGCGGCATCGTCTGTACCTCGTCGAACGCGCGCGGCGTGCTCGACTGGTCGTTCTCGCGGCGCGAGAAGGTGCTTTTCTTCCCCGATCAGCATCTGGGACGCAATACCGCCTACGACATGGGCATCGGCCTGGACGAAATGGTGGTCTGGGACTACGACAAGCCCATGGGTGGGTTGAGCGCGGACGAAATTCGCGATGCGAAGATGATTCTCTGGAAGGGCTTCTGCTCGGTTCACCAGATGTTTCATCCCAACCACATCAAGAAGTTTCGCGAGACGAACCCGAACGGCCGGGTCATTTCGCATCCCGAGAATGCCTTCGAAGTGTGTCAGGCCTCGGACGTGGTGGGCTCCACCGAAACCATTCTCAAGACGGTGCGGGCGAGCGAGCCGGGCAGCCACTGGCTGGTGGGCACCGAGCTGAACCTGGTCAACCGGCTGCATCACGAAATGGCGGAAAAGGGCGTGAAGGTGCAGTTCATGTCACCGGTGGTGTGCATGTGCTCGACCATGTTCCGTACCGACCCGCAGCACCTGGCCTGGGTCATGGAAAACCTGGCCGAAGGGCATGTCGTCAACCAGATCAAGGTCGACGCCGCCGAGGCGCGCGAGGCCAAGGCCGCGCTCGATCTGATGCTCGAGATCACGGCCTAGCGTCGAGCCGACACCATATCTGGGGTCGGCAGCGCGTCTGCGCTACACTATGCGCCCGTATAAGCTCCGAAAACGTGTCGGTGAGCGCCAAGCGCGTCGCCGTCGCGGTGCATTTTTCGTACTTCAACCCGAGCATTCGAACATGTTTGACTCCGCACAGGGCATCGCCGAATTCGACCCGGAACTGGCCGCCGCCATGGCCGACGAGGATCAGCGTCAGGAAGACCATATCGAGCTGATCGCCTCCGAGAACTACACCAGCCCGCGCGTGATGCAGGCACAGGGCAGCCTGCTGACCAACAAGTATGCCGAGGGTTATCCCGGCAAGCGCTTTTATGGCGGCTGCGAACATGTGGACGTCGCCGAACAGCTGGCGATCGATCGCGCCTGCAAGCTCTTTGGCTGCGACTTTGCCAACGTACAGCCGCATTCGGGCGCCCAGGCGAACGCCGCGGTCTATCTGGCGCTGGTCAAGCCGGGCGATACCATTCTCGGCATGAGCCTCGATGCCGGCGGCCATCTCACCCATGGCGCGGCCCCCAATTTCTCGGGCAAGAACTACAACGCCGTCCAGTACGGCCTGGACGCCGAAACCGGCGAGCTGGACTACGACGAAATCCAACGTCTGGCCGATGAGCACAAGCCGAAGATGCTTATCGGCGGTTTCTCGGCCTATTCGCGCCATATCGACTGGGCACGCATGCGCAAGATCGCGGACTCGGTCGGCGCCTGGCTGCTGGTCGATATGGCACATGTCGCGGGTCTGGTCGCGACCGGCCAGTATCCGAGCCCCTTGCCGCATGCCCATGTGGTGACCACGACGACACATAAAACGCTGCGCGGCCCGCGCGGCGGGCTGATCCTGTCGGCAGCCGGCGATGAAAAACTCTACAAGAGGCTCAACAGCGCGGTGTTCCCGGGTACCCAGGGCGGGCCGCTCATGCACGTGATCTCGGCCAAGGCGGTGGCCTTCAAGGAAGCGCTGGAAACCGACTTCGAAACCTATGCCCGCAAGATCGTGACCAACGCCAAGGCCATGGCTCAGGTGTTCATCGACCGCGGCTATCATGTGGTTTCCGGCGGTACCGACAACCATCTGATGCTGGTGAGCCTGGTCAAGCAGGACATTACCGGCAAGGACGCCGAGGAATGGCTCGGCAAGGCGCATATCACCGCCAACAAGAACGCCGTGCCCAACGACCCGCGTTCGCCGTTCGTGACCTCGGGGCTGCGTATCGGCACGCCGGCGGCCACCACGCGCGGCTTCGGCGAAGACGACGTGCGCCAGATCGCGACCTGGATCTGCGATGTGCTGGATACGCTGTCTGCGGGTGGCGATGTCGCCGCCGAGGCCGAGCGTGTGCGTACGCAGGTCAACGAGCTGTGCGCGCGTTATCCGGTGTATCGCACGGCGGCGCGCGGCGCGGCCTGATCGCGGCCTGGCGCTGCAAGGAAACGGCTGATGCAGTGTCCGTTCTGTGATGAACGCGCAACGCGCGTGGTCGACTCGCGCCTGGCCGCCGAGGGCAGCCAGGTGCGTCGGCGCCGGGAATGCCCGGCCTGCGGCGCGCGTTTCACCACCTTTGAAACGGCAGAACTCGTGTTGCCGCGTATCGTCAAGAACGACGGTACGCCCGAGCCGTTCGACGAGGCCAAGCTGCGTCAGGGCATCACCCGCGCGCTTTACAAGCGACCGGTGGCGGCCGAGGCGATCGATACCGCCATCAGCCATATTCTGCAGCGGCTGCGCACCGACGCCGAGCGCGAGGTGGCATCGCGCCAGCTCGGCGAATGGGTGATGGAAGAGCTGCGAGAGCTTGATCAGGTCGCGTTCGTGCGCTTTGCCTCGGTCTACCGGCGCTTTGAGGATGTTCAGGCATTTCGCGAAGAAATCGAACGCCTCGAAGCCACGCCGGGTCGTGGCGATGGCCAGCTGTCGTTGATCGATAGCGCCGCGGGCGGCGAACGCGGGCGATCGTGAGTACCACGAGCGTTCGCAAGGCCGTGCACGCCTTCTTCATGCAGCGGGCGATCGAGCTGGCCCGGCGCGGCTGGTATACGACCCGGCCGAATCCGCGCGTGGGCTGCGTGATCGTGCGCGGCGAAACCGTGATCGGCGAAGGCTGGCACGAGCGTGCCGGCGAAAACCATGCCGAAAAGGCAGCGCTGGCCGACGTCGAGCGGCGCGGCGACAACGCCCGCGGGGCGACGGCCTATGTGACGCTGGAACCCTGCAGCCATACCGGACGCACCGCGCCCTGTGTCGACGCGTTGATCGCAGCCGGAGTGGAGCGCGTGGTGGTGGGCGCGACCGACCCCAATCCGCAGGTCAACGGCCGCGGCATTGGACGCCTGCGCGAGGCGGGTATCGAGGTCGTCACCGACGTCGTGGCCGATCGCTGTCGTGCGCTCAACCCCGGCTTCGAAATGCGTATGCGCGAAAGCCGCCCGCGGGTGCGCGTGAAGCTGGCCATGAGCCTTGACGGCCGTACCGCGGCCGCCGACGGCACGAGCCAGTGGATTACCGGCGACGTGGCCCGTGAAGACGTGCATCGGCTGCGCGCGGAAAGCGGCGTGGTGATGGTCGGTCGCGGTACGCTCGTGGCCGACGATCCCGGCCTGAACGTGCGCCTGAAAGGGCAGTGGCCACAGCCGCTGCCGGCGGTGCTGGATACCCGCCTGCAAATCACGCCGTCCGCGCGGCTTTTTGAAACGGCTTCCGGGGTGTTGGTCTATACCGCCTGCGCCGATCGCGAGCGCATTGACCTGCTCGAACAGGCCGGTGCCGAGATTGTAACGCTCGGCTCGGACAAAGACGGACTCGATTTGCCTGCGGTGCTCGCCGATCTGGGCGAGCGCGAGATCAATGATGTACTGGTCGAGTCCGGCCCGCAGCTTGCCGGGGCGCTCGCGGATGCCGGGCTGGTCGACGAGTACGTAATTTATATGGCGCCCAAGCTGCTGGGCGACGGCGGGCGCGGGCTGTTGCACATGCCCGGCATTGCCACGCTGGCGGATGCGCCCAATCTGGTCATCGATAGCGTCGAGCCGCTCGGGCGCGACTGGCGTATCACCGCGCGGCCGAGCACAGCGACAAAGGACTGATTATGTTTACTGGCATCATCAAGGGCCTTGGCCGGGTCGCGGCCCTCGAGGCCCAGGGCGGCGATACGCGCATCGTGATCGACGCCGCGCAAACGGATCTGGGCACGGTAGCGCTCGGCGACAGCATCGCGGTGAATGGCGTGTGCCTGACCGCGGTTGCGCTCGACGGCGCGACGTTTGCCGCCGACGTGTCGACAGAAACCCTGTCGCTGACCACGCTGGGCGCGCTCGAGGTGGGCAGCGCGGTGAATCTCGAGGGTGCGCTGCGCGCGGGCGAACCGCTGGGCGGGCATATGGTGTCCGGCCATGTCGACGGCTTCGGCGTGCTGGAGGCGCGTGAGCAGGATGCGCGCTCCTGGCGGCTGGTGTTTTCGGTGCCGCCCCATCTCAGCCGTTTTTTCGCGCCCAAGGGGTCGGTGTGCGTCGATGGCATCAGCCTGACCGTCAACGAGGTCGAGGGCGATCGTTTCGGGGTGAATATCGTGCCGCATACGATGTCGCACACGACCCTGGGCGAGCGCGCGGTGGGCGACCGCGTCAATCTGGAAATCGACGTGATCGCGCGTTATCTCGCGCGCCTGGTCGAAACCCGCTAGCGCCTTTCGTCACCAGCCCGCGCGGCAATCGTTGCCTGCGGTGCTAGACTGCGCCGCGGCGTGCGAGGCCGCGCCTGTTCTCGCGTTCGCGTAACGCCCTTGCAAGGAGCCCGGTATGGCCATCAGCCCGATCGAAGACGTCGTCGACGACATGCGCAATGGACGCATGGTCATCATGCTCGACGATGCCAACCGCGAAAACGAGGGCGACCTGATCATGGCTGCCGAATGCGTGCGCCCCGAAGATATCAACTTCATGGCCCGCTATGGCCGCGGGCTGATCTGTTTGACCCTCACGCGTGAGCGCTGTCGGCAACTGCATCTACCGCTGATGGTGGCCGCCAGCGACGAAGCCCAGTCGACCAATTTCACCCTCTCGATCGAGGCCGCCGAAGGCGTGACCACCGGGATTTCGGCACACGACCGTGCCCAGACCGTTCGTGCCGCGGTCAAGCGCGATGCCCAGCCTTCGGACCTGGTCCAGCCGGGGCATATCTTTCCGCTGATGTCGCAGCCCGGCGGCACTCTGGCACGCGCCGGGCACACGGAAGCGGGCTGCGATCTTGCCCGGCTTGCCGGCCTCGAGCCGTCGTCGGTGATTGTGGAAATCCTCAACGAAGACGGCACCATGGCTCGGTTGCCGGACCTGGAAGCATTCGCGGCCGAGCACGATATCAAGCTCGGCACGATCGCCGACCTGATCCGTTATCGCATCGAACACGAGCGGACCGTGGTGCGGGTGACCGAGTCGCAGGTGGATACCGAGTTCGGCCCGTTCACGCTGTACTCCTTCGAAGACGAAGTGGACAAGGTGCTGCATTTCGCCATGGTGCGCGGCACCATCGACGCGGAAACGCCGACGCTGGTGCGTGTGCACGTGCGCAACACCCTGGCCGACATGCTCGGCGTGCGCCACGGTGATTTTGGCTGGCCGTTGCGGGATACGCTGGCCCGCGTGGCCGAAGAGGGCTGTGGCGTGGTCGTGGTTCTGCGCAAGCCGGAAACCGCGCGCGAGCTCATCGAGCGTATCCGTATCGTCGAGGGCAAGGTGCCGCCGCATGCCCCGGACGGGGTCGGCGACGAAAGCCGTATCCTGCGCACTTACGGCGTGGGCGCGCAGATTCTCACGGATCTCGGCGTACGCCGCATGCGCGTGCTGTCGGCACCGATGCGCCTGCAGGGCATTTCCGGCTTCGGGCTGGAAGTGGTCGAATACGTTCAAGGCAACGACGACGCGGAATAAGCCGCGGTCGTCGTGCAATAATATCGATCGGAATCAAAAGGGCCGCCATCATGCGCAGCATTCAAGGAGAATTCGACGGCGACGGCTTGCGTCTCGCCATCGTGTGTACCCGCTGGAACGACGACATCGTCGACCGTCTGGTCGACGGCGCGCTCGACGTGCTCAACGACTGTGGCGTGGATGACAACGACATCACGCTGGTGCGGGTCCCGGGCGCGTTCGAGCTGCCGCTGGCGGTCGACCGCCTCGCCGAGCGCGATGAATACGACGGCATCATCGCGCTGGGCGCGGTGATCCGCGGCGAGACGCCGCATTTCGATTTCGTCGCCGGCGAGTGTGCCAAGGGCCTGTCGGCCACCGCACTCGAATACGGCGTGCCGGTGGGTTTTGGTGTGATCACCGCCGACAACGCCGAGCAGGCGGATGCGCGTGCCCAGCCGGACGAAGACCACAACAAGGGCGCAGAAGCCGCGAGCGCCGTGGTCGAAATGGCCTCGCTGCTGCGCATGATCGCGGAATAGGCGAGCCGAGAGATATCCACGTGATCATCAGCGACGATCAGGTCCAGTACGAATCGCAGGAAGAGGATCGCCCCGAGCAGGACGAACTCCCCACACCGGCGCGTATCCCCGGCGGCGCCCGTATCCGCGCGCGCATGGCCGCCGTGCAGGCGATCTACCAATGGCGCATGAGCGGCACCGATCTGGGCGAGCTGATTCTGCAATTTGCCCAGGCCGGGCGGCTGCGCGAACTCGATCGCGAATATTTCGAGACGCTGCTGCGCGGCGTCGTCTACGACGTGAGTGCGCTCGAAGCCGCCTTCGACCCTTACTTGAGCCGGCCGGCGGTACAGCTGGACCCGGTGGAATACGCGATTCTGCTGCTGGCCACCTTCGAGTTGCGTGACCGTATCGAAATTCCGTTTGCCGCGATCATCAACGAAGCCACCAACCTCGCCAAGACCTTCGGGGCCACCGACGGGCACCGTTTCATCAACGGCGTTCTCGATGCGACTGCCCGCTCCCTGCGCGCCAACGAGGTCGGCGCCCGCAAGTAAGGTGCCCCGTGCGTGAATTCGCGCTCATCGAGCGGCTTGCACAACGCCTGGGCAGCGGTCGGGCCGATACGCGGTTGGGCATTGGCGACGACGCGGCGCTGATCGCACCCCCGGCCGGCCAGGAACTGGCGATTACCACCGATACGCTCATCGCCGGGCGTCATTTCCCGTTCGAGACGCCAGCCTTCGATATCGGCTACAAGGCCCTCGCGGTCAACCTCTCTGATCTCGCGGCCATGGGGGCGGACCCGGCCTGGGTCACGATCGCACTCTCGGCGCCCAAGCTGTCGGCCGACTGGTGCGATGCGCTGCTCGACGGCGCGCTCGCAGCGATCGGCGATCACCCGGTGGATATCGTCGGCGGCGATACCACTCGTGGCGAGTTGTCGCTCACCATCACCGCCATCGGCTGTCTGCCGGCCGGCCGGGCGCTGCGACGCAGCGCCGCCCGTGTAGGCGATTTGATTGCCGTGACCGGCACGCTCGGCGACGCGGCCTTCGGGCTGCAGTGCTGGCCCATGCGCGATCGCGCCAGCGACGACCAGCGCTTCTGTATCGACCGTCTGGCGCGGCCGCAATGGCGGCCGGGCGCGGCGCTGCGCGGGCTGGCGAACGCGGCGATCGACCTATCCGACGGCCTGGCGGCCGATCTGGGCCATATTCTCGCGGCCAGCGGGATAGGCGCGCGGCTGGCTATCGATGCCTTGCCAGCATCCGCTGCGCTGACACGTGCCTGCGATGCGGAAAGCCGGCGCCGCCTGCAATGGTCCGGCGGCGACGATTACGAGCTGTGCATCACCCTCGCCGAGGACCGGCTCGACTCAGCCCGCGCTGCGCTCGACTGTCCGCTGACCGTGATTGGCACGATCGAGCAACAGCCCGGCCTGCGTGCGTTCGACGATAACGGACAGGCGTGGGGCCGCGACGGCGAGCGCGGCTGGGATCATTTTAGCTAGCAGGTCAGCACGGGGTTGGCGGGCCGGTTTCAGCGTCCGCAGGCCGGTTGAAAACCCAGTGTGCAGGCGCGTTCGAAGTAGCCATTGGCTTTCGTAACGTCGCCGAGCCCATCGCGGCTTTCAGCCATAAGGAACAACGCGCGCGGATTGTCGGGCTGATTTTCCAGCAGCGGCTGGAGCGCGCCAATTGCGCGCTCGTAGTTGCCGTCGTCGACGTAGAGCCGGGCAAGTGCTTCCTGTGCCGCGGCATGGGCGGGTTTCAAGGCAGTGGCCTGGCGGTAGTCCTGTTCCGCCTGAGCGCGCTCGCCTTTGGCGGAAAACGCCTCGCCCCGGCGGTAGTAGGCTTCGGCGCGGTCGGCCTGCAGGGCGATGGCGGCACTGAACTGGTCGATCGCGCGATCAAAGTTCGCGTCGGCCAGCGCCTGGCGCCCGTGCTTCATGGCGGCATCGGCGGCATAGCGTTTGTAGCCGCTTGCGCCGTTGCCAACGAGCAGGGCCGCGATATCACGCCGATCGTGATTGAGCGCATAGGCCAGCGGCACAATGCCGCCGGCGCCAGCCTCCGGGTTCGCGCCACGGGCCAGCAGCAGGCGCACCGCGTTTTCATGGGCGCCGATCACGGCCTGGAATAGCGCGGTGCGTCCCTGATCGTTACGGGCCTCGATATCGGCGCCCAGGTCGAGCAGGTAGCGGATCATCGGTTGGTGGCCCGAGCGCGCTGCCATGATAAGCGGGGTGTTGTGCTTGTGGTCGGGTCGAGTGGGGTCGGCTCCGGCGGCGACCAGAATATGGGCGATTTCGGTATTGCCCTGTTGCGGCTGCCAGGCGGCGACCCAGAGTGGTGTCTGCTCCCACTTGTTGGCGGCATTGGGCTGGGCGCCGGCCGCGATCAGTGCCCGCGCGATCGCCGGGTGGTAGGCCTCGGCGGCCCAGTGCAGGGCGGTGAAGCCGTTGCGCCCATCGCGCGCCTCAAGCTGGGCGTCGCGTTGGAGCAGCGCGCGTACAACCGTCAGGCTGCCATATTCGGCGGCGATGTTGAGCGGGGTCTGGCCGGCCGGCGTGCGCAGGTTTGCCGACAGGCCCTCGTCGAGCGCGGTGACAAGCGCGCCTGCGTCGTCGCGCGCCGCGGCGTAATGCAGGCAATGCCAGCCGGCGTGCTGCTCGCGTACCGTATCGATTGCGCGCTCGACCATGCACGCCGCATCGCGATACGGGTCCAGCGTGAGGGCTGTGAGTATTCCGGCGACGGCCAACACGACGATGGCCAATATCGTTTTCATGGCTTCCATATTAGTGCATACGCAGACCGCCACGGGCGCATGGCTTGTGCGAGCCGGTAGACTGTGCCGCTCGGTTCGTCTCACCTATCGACGTTTTCGCCCCATGATTGAACTGCACGACAGCCTCAGCGGCCAACGCCAGCCCCTCAAGACTCTGGAGCCGGATCATGTGCGGCTTTATGTTTGTGGTGTAACCGCTTACGACTATTGCCATCTTGGGCATGCGCGCGTGATGATCGTGTTCGATATGTTCGTGCGTTATCTGCGTGCGCTGGGCTGGCGGGTGACCTATGTACGCAACGTCACCGATATCGACGACAAGATCATCAAGCGCGCGAATGAAACCGGCGATACGCCCGAGGCGATCGCAGAGCGCTTCACCCGCTTCATGCGCGAAGACGAGGCCGCGCTCGGCCTGACGGCGCCCACGCTCGAGCCGACCGCGACCGGCCATGTCGACCAGATCATTGCCATGATCGAGCGTTTGATCGACAACGGCGCCGCCTATGCCGGCGACAACGGCGACGTCTACTACGACGTGAGCACGTTCGACAGCTATGGCGCGCTGTCCGGGCGGCGTCTGGCCGATCTGCGCGCCGGCGAACGGATTGCCGTGAACGAGGCCAAGACCGATCCGCTCGACTTCGTACTCTGGAAAGCAGCCAAGCCCGAAGAGCCGAGCTGGGATTCGCCCTGGGGCTCGGGCCGGCCGGGCTGGCATATCGAATGCTCGGCCATGTCCACCCATTGCCTGGGCGCGAGTTTCGATATCCATGGCGGCGGGCTGGACCTGCAGTTCCCGCACCACGAAAACGAGATCGCACAGAGCGAGGCGGCGACCGGCCAGCGCTATGTCACGACCTGGATGCATAACGGCTTCGTAACCGTCGACGACGAGAAGATGTCGAAGTCGCTCGGCAACTTCCTGACCATTCGCGACGTGCTGGCCCATTACGACGCGGAAACCGTGCGTTATTTCGTGCTGTCGACGCACTATCGCAGCCCGCTGGCCTACAACGCGGATGCCATGGATGCCGCCACCAGCGCGCTGTCGCGGCTTTATACGGCCCTGCGCGACGTTGAACCCGGCGATGGGCAAAGCGATATCGCGGATGCCTTTGAAGCACGCTTTACCGACGCCATGGCCGATGACCTGAATACGCCGGCCGCGATTGCCGTGCTGTTCGAAATGGCGCGCGATTGCCAACGACTCAAACAGGAGGAACGAGAAACCGCTGCCGCGATCGCCGCCCGGCTGCGCACGCTGGCCGGGCGAATCGGCCTGTTGGAACAGTCGCCCCAGGCGTTCCTGCAGGGCCAGGCCGGCGAGGGCGATCTGAGCGCGGACACCATCGAGGCCATGCTCCAGGCGCGCCGCGAAGCGCGGGCCGAAAAGAATTTCGCCCGCGCCGATGCGATTCGCGACGAACTCACCGCCCAGGGCATCGTATTGGAAGACGGCCCCGACGGTACGCTCTGGCGGCGCAGCTGAGCGCGGCCTAGTCGGCCCGTTCTGCCTGTTCGCGCAGCTCGGCCGCGCGCAGGGTGTTGCTCATGAGCATGGCTACGGTCATCGGCCCGACGCCGCCGGGCACCGGCGTGATCCATGCCGCGCGCTCGGCGGCGGTGTCGAACTCGACGTCGCCCACGAGCTTGCCGGAATCGAGCCGGTTCATGCCGACGTCGATCACGGTGGCCCCTTCGCGGATCCATTCGCCCTTGATCAGGCCCGGTTTGCCGACGCCGACCACCAGGATTTCGGCCTGACCGACTTCGTATTCGAGATCGCGGGTAAATCGGTGGCAAACGGTAGTGGTCGCGCCCTTGAGCAAGAATTCCAGCGCCATCGGCCGGCCGACGATATTGGAGGCGCCCACGACCACGGCCTGGCGGCCGCGAAAGGGTTCGTCGATTGATTCCAGCAGGCGCACGATGCCCAGCGGAGTGCAGGCGCGCAGCTGTGGCACGCGCTGTGCCAGCCGGCCCACGTTATACGGATGAAAGCCGTCGACGTCCTTGTCGGGGCGCACGCGCTCGATGACCTTCGTCGCATCGATATGCGCCGGCAGGGGCAGCTGTACGAGCACGCCGTCGATCTCATCGTCGGCGTTGAAGCGGTCGATCAGCTCAAGCAGCTCGGCCTGCGAGATATCGGCTTCGGGATAGACCGCCTGGGACACGAGCCCGGCCTGCTGGCAGGCCTCGATCTTCTTGCCCACATAGATCTTGGACGCCGGATCGCTACCGACAAGAATAACGGCGAGCCCGGGCGCGCGCTGTCCGCGCGCCAGGCGTGTGTCGACCGCATCGCGTACGGCATGACGAAAATCCTGGGCGATCTGCTTGCCGTCGATAAGGCGGGCGGCCATGGGCATCAAGGCGGTTGGGAAAAGTGCGCGGATTTTCGCACGCTCCGCGAAGGGCCACAATTTGGCAGGGCGAATCCAGCCGTCTGCAGGTGATGCTCGCATGCCGGGCGGCGACCAGATAGAATCCGCCGCCAGCCGATATGTTTGCGTGTCGGTCGCTCGACTTCGCACTGAGGTGAAGCAGCTGCGGCCAGAATGGCTCGCCGCTTTGAGTGAGGAAGAAAACCGGGGTATAGCGCAGTCTGGTAGCGCACCTGCTTTGGGGTTTGTCGTATACGACAAACGCCGAGGAACGCATGTTTCGAGGCCGGGTTCCTTGGCGAAGCGCAGCTGAGCCTAGTAACAGACTGCTCGCAGAGCAGGTGCCCGAACATGGCAGAATGCCCGTCGTTGCAGTTGAGTGAGGAAGAGAAACCGGGGTATAGCGCAGTCTGGTAGCGCACCTGCTTTGGGAGCAGGTGGTCGCAGGTTCAAATCCTGCTGCCCCGACCACTCACTGTCCGTCGCCACGCAAGAGCGACCCACCATTTTTCGCGCCCGTAGCTCAGGGGATAGAGCAACGGCCTTCTAAGCCGTCGGTCGCTGGTTCGAATCCAGCCGGGCGCGCCATTGCCAGAGTGCGCCGCAGGCGTGCTCTGGCAATGGCCTATCCAACTAGAATTCGAACCAGCGACAAATAAATGATCATGGTTCGACGGATGCGCGTAGCGCATCCGAACAGGGCGGCGTCAGCCGCACTGGCCCGAAGGGCGAGCGGCGCAGCCGCGAGTAATCCAGCCGGGCGCGCCATTGCCAGAGTGCGCCGCAGGCGTGCTCTGGCAATGGCCTATCCAACTAGAGTTCGAACCAGCGACCCGTGAACGATGTGGGTTCCACGGATGTGCGAGCCGGTAATGCCCGGTGGTTGCCTGGACCGGTCGCCGCAACCGCCCGCCCGACGCGGCAGATCCGGGCCGGTCGCGGATAAATACCGCGATTGCGCATGCAGGGGGTAGCATCGCGCCACGAACATGACTAGAATACGCCGCCTGCGCCGTCGGCGATCCTTGATCGTCACGGATCACGCAGGATGCTTTCGATGGTGGGCGTAGCTCAGTTGGTAGAGCCCCGGATTGTGATTCCGGTCGTCGTGGGTTCGAGTCCCATCGTCCACCCCATCCCTGCCACGGGCAGGTTGGCGAAGGCAGAATCGACGCTTATGATGGCGTCCGGCGATCGCCCGATCGCCAAAAGTTCCGGCAGCGCCGGATCACGGATGGGCCGTTAGCTCAACGGTAGAGCAGTTGACTCTTAATCAATTGGTTGAAAGTTCGAATCTTTCACGGCCCACCAATTCCTTGCGCAAGCCTCGCTAGTCCCCGCTTTGGCGGCGCTGCGCGCATCGAGCCGTGGCCAAGCTTCTTGATTTCGTCTTTCGCGTAGATCTCGAGCCCCTGGCGCTGTTGAATGCCGGCCCAGCGCACCCATTTCCATTGCTGTACATCCGAAAGGACTAAGAGTTGCGGCCATGGAAACACTCGATCTGAACGGCAACGGCGTTGTCGCATCACGTATCGGTCTGGGCACCTGGGCTATCGGTGGCTGGATGTGGGGTGGCACGGATGAAGCCGAATCCATCCGGACCATCCAGAGCGCGCCCGACCACGGTATTACCCTCATCGACACGGCGCCGGTCTACGGCTTCGGCCGTTCCGAGGAGATCGTCGGCAAGGCGGTCAAGCAGGGCGGTTTGCGCGACCAGGTCGTGCTGGCCACCAAATGCGCGCTCGAATGGGATGCCAAGGAGCGGGTCGCGCGCAACGCCACCAAGAACCGTATTCTCAAGGAAGCCGACGACTCGCTACGGCGCCTGAACACCGACTATATCGATCTGCTCCAGATCCACTGGCCGGATCCGAACGTCGACATGTACGAAACGGCGAGCGCGATGGCCACGTTACGTGAGCAGGGCAAGATTCGCGCGGTGGGGGTATCCAACTTCACGCCCGAGCAGCTCGACGCCTTCAGCGAAGTGACCACGATCGATGTGGTGCAAAACCCTTATAACCTGTTCGAACGCCAGATCGACGAGGACGTTCTGCCCTGGGCCCGCGAGCACGACACCCGGCTGTTGGCTTACGGCGCGCTTTGCCGCGGCCTGCTCTCCGGCCGGATGCATGCCGATCGAGAGTTTCCCGGCGACGATCTGCGCAACAACGATCCCAAGTTCCAGCAGCCGCGCTTCGACCAGTATCTTGCGGCGGTCAACGAACTTGAACAGTTTGCCCAGGATAACTACGGCAAGCATGTACTCGATCTGGCTATTCGCTGGGTGCTCGATCAGTATCCGAACAGCGTCGCACTGTGGGGCGCACGCACGCCCGAACAGCTCGAGGCGGTCGACAATATCTGGGGCTGGCAGCTGGACGAGGCGGCTCGCACCCAGATCGAGACGATCGTGGATCGGCATGTGGTCGATCCGGTGGGGCCGGAATTCATGGCGCCGCCGGCACGAGAGACATAACGGATATTTGCAGTTTCACGAGCGGGCTGGCCAGCCTTGATATACTCGTGGGTCAACATTCGCAGCAGCGGCCGCAATCCGGCGGCCCTGTACATACCAGACGATTGGATAGAGGTAGTTAATGGACGTTTCTGTTGAGAATCCCGGTGGGCTGGCCCGTCGCCTCAAGGTTCAGATCCCGGCCGAGCGGGTCAGCGAAGCGGTGGACGCCAAGGTCAAGCGCGTTGGTCAGCACGCCAAGATCCCGGGCTTTCGGCCGGGCAAGGTGCCGCTGAAGGTGCTCTACCAGCGCTACGGAGCCCAGGCGCGTCAGGAAGCGGCCGGCGAGCTGATCCAGAGCGTCTATCCCGAAGCGATCGAGAAGGCAGAACTCAAGCCGGCCGGCCAGCCGCAGATCGAGCTGGGCGAAGTCAACGAAGACGGCCCGCTCGAGTTCACGGCCAGCTTCGACGTCTATCCGGAAATCGAGCTCACCGGCCTGGACGGCCTGACCGTCGAAAAGCCGGTGGTGGAAGTCACCGACGCCGACATCGACAAGACCATCGAACGCATTCGTGAGCAGAACAAGGCCTACGAGGCGGTCGAGCGTGAATCCCAGGACGGCGATCAGGTCGTAGTGGACTATGTCGGTCGTATCGACGGCGAAGCCTTCGAAGGTGGCACCGGCAACGATATCGAAGTCAATATCGGCGAGCAGCAGTTCCTGCCGGATCTGGAGCGTGCGCTGGTCGGTCGCAAGGCCGATGAAAACTTCGATGTCGACGTGGCCTTCCCGGAGGACTATGGCGCCAAGGACCTGGCCGGCAAGACCGCGACTTTCGATGTCACCGTCAAGGCCGTCAAGGAAGCCAAGCTGCCCGAGATCGACGACGAATTCCTCAAGCAGATGGGCATCGAGGAAGGCGGTATTGACGCACTGAAAGACAAAGTGCGCGAATCGCTGGAACAGGAAGCCAAGCACGCGGTGGATACCAGCGTGAAGACGCAGATCATGGACGGCGTGCATGCGGCCAACCCGATCGAAGTGCCCGAGTCCATGGTGGCTCAGGAAATCGATCGCATGCGCAAGGAAGCACTGCAGCGCATGCCCCGCGAAATGCAGGGTGACGAAGAGCAGGCCAAGAAGCTGCTGCCCGACGAAGTGCTGCGCGAAAACGCCGAACGTCGCGTCGCCCTGGGCCTGCTGATCGCCGAGATCATCTCCGAAAAGGAGCTCGAACTCGACCAGGACCGGGTCAGCCAGAAGATGGACGAAGTCGCTTCGGGGTATGGTGATCAGGCCGAACAGGTCAAGGCCTACTACCAGCAGAACCCGCAGCTGATGCAGGGCCTGCAGGCCATGGTCATGGAAGAGCAGGTGGTCGATACGCTGCTTGAAGGCGCGACCGTGACCGAGAAAGAGACCGAGCTCGACGAACTACTCAACGCACAGCGTCAGAACGGTTGATCGAGGCTGCGCCTCGACGCTGCTGACGCGGCAAGGAAAGCCAAAGTCTATGTCAGAACCTAACGACAACATGCAGCCCCAGAACCTGGGGCTCATCCCGATGGTCATCGAGCAGACCGCCCGCGGCGAGCGCTCGTTCGACATCTATTCGCGTCTGCTCAAGGAGCGCGTGATCTTCTGTGTGGGCCCGGTCGACGACCATATGGCCAACCTCATCGTCGCCCAGCTGCTGTTCCTCGAGTCCGACAATCCGGACAAGGACATCCAGCTCTACATCAACTCGCCGGGCGGCGTGATTACGGCCGGTATGTCGATCTACGACACGATGCAGTTCATCAAGCCCGATGTCGCCACCATGTGCCTGGGTCAGGCTGCAAGCATGGGCGCGGTATTGCTGGCGGGCGGCGCCCACGGCAAGCGCCATGCGTTGCCGAACTCGCGAGTGATGATCCATCAGCCGCTGGGCGGCTTCCAGGGTCAGGCCACGGATATCGAAATCCACGCCCGGGAAATCCTGCATGCGCGTGAACGGCTCAATGAAGTGCTCGCGCATCACACCGGTCAGCCGCTGGACAAGATCAAGCACGACACCGAGCGCGACTTTTTCATGAGCGCGGAATCGGCAAAGGAATACGGCGTGATCGATGGCGTGTTGAGTTCGCGGGCAGCACTTTCGAGCGAGACGGCCGATAAGAACAAGTAAGCGCTTTGTTCGCCCACGGCAGCAAAGCCGTGACAAGCGTTTATCCGGTATGCCATACAGGGTGTATGGCAGGCCCAGACTGAAGAGGTCCTAGAACATGGCGGAAGACTCCAACAGCAACGGCGGTTCGAATTCCAACTCCGGCCGCACCCTCTATTGCTCGTTCTGTGGCAAGAGCGAGCACGAGGTTCGCAAGCTGATCGCTGGTCCGTCGGTATTCATCTGCGACGAGTGCGTGGATCTGTGCAACGACATCATGCGCGAGGAACTGGCGAGCAAGCCGTCCAAGAAAGGTCTGCCGAGCCCGCAGGAAATCAAGCATGTGCTCGACGATTACGTCATTGGTCAGGAGTCGGCCAAGAAGATTCTCGCCGTGGCCGTGTACAACCACTACAAGCGCCTCAATGCCGAAACCGGCGAAGGCGAAGTGGAACTGCAGAAGTCCAATATTCTCATGATCGGGCCGACCGGCTGCGGCAAGACGCTGTTGGCCGAGACTCTGGCCCGGCTGCTGGATGTGCCGTTCGCGATCGCGGATGCGACCACGCTCACCGAAGCCGGCTATGTCGGCGAGGACGTGGAAAACATCATCCAGAAGCTGCTGCAGAAGTGCGATTACGACGTGGAAAAAGCCCAGCGAGGCATCGTCTATATCGACGAAATCGACAAGATCTCGCGCAAGTCG
This sequence comes from Salinisphaera sp. C84B14, assembly GCF_040361435.1. Classification (NCBI taxonomy): domain Bacteria; kingdom Pseudomonadati; phylum Pseudomonadota; class Gammaproteobacteria; order Salinisphaerales; family Salinisphaeraceae; genus Salinisphaera; species Salinisphaera sp. C84B14. The sequence goes on from NZ_APNL01000016.1 coordinate 95,669, forward strand.
GAAAACCCGTCGATTACCCGTGACGTGTCGGGCGAGGGTGTCCAGCAGGCGCTGCTCAAGCTCATCGAGGGTACGACCGCATCGGTGCCGCCGCAGGGCGGGCGCAAGCATCCGCAGCAGGAGTTCCTGCAGGTGGATACGGGCGGCATCCTGTTCATCGTGGGCGGCGCGTTCGCCGGTCTGGACAAGACCATCCAGACCCGCAAGGGCCGTTCCGGCATCGGCTTCTCGGCCGAGGTCAAGGGTCAGGACGACCAGCGCTCGCTCGGCGACATGCTGGCGACGGTGGAGCCCGAGGATCTGGTCAAGTACGGGCTCATCCCGGAGTTCGTCGGCCGTCTGCCGGTGATCGCCACGCTCGAGGAACTCGACGAAACCGCGCTCATCTCGATTCTGCGCGAGCCCAAGAACGCGCTCACCAAGCAGTATGCCAAGCTCTTCGAAATGGAAGACTGCGAGCTGGAACTGCGCGATGATGCCCTGCGGGCGATCGCCCATCGTGCGATGGAACGCAAGACCGGCGCCCGTGGCCTGCGCACGATTCTCGAATCGATCCTGCTCGACGTCATGTACGAGCTGCCGGCCATGGAGAACGTCTCCAAGGTCGTGGTCGACGAGGCGGTGGTCAAGGGCGATGCCCAGCCGTATATCGTCTATGAAAACGCGGATGCGACCCGGGCGGGCGCCTGAAGCGGCAGGGACGGCGTGCAAGGCGCCGTCCCGCGCAATGCGGCTGTCCGCCCACGCGCTGATTGAAAACGGCGCAGCCAGCCGCATTCTAGATAGTTAAATACACAGTGGCCGGCACCATGCCGGCCGCTTTTTAAGCGAGGGTCCAATGACGGACAACACCCTGGTACCTGTTCTGCCACTACGGGACGTCGTCGTCTTTCCTCATATGGCGATCCCGCTGTTTGTCGGCCGCGAAAAGTCCATCACTGCGCTGGAAGCGGCGATGGCGGAAGACAAGAAGATTCTTCTGGTCGCCCAGCGCTCGGCGGATATCGACGATCCGGGCGCCGACGATATCTATGAAGTGGGCACGCTGGCCTCGATCCTGCAGCTGCTCAAGCTGCCGGACGGCACGGTCAAGGTGCTCGTCGAGGGCGCAGACCGCGCGCGCCTGCACAACCTGCACGAAGCCGACGGCAGTCTGGTGGCCAGCTGGGACGTGATCGACGACGCCGCCGACGACAGCGCGGAAGCCGATGCGCTCATGCGCTCGGCCATTTCCACGTTCGAGTCCTATGTAAAGCTCAACAAGAAGGTGCCGGCCGAGCTGCTGCCTTCGCTGTCGAGCATGGATTCGATCGGCCGCCTGGCCGACACCATCGCTGCCCATCTCAACCTCAAGCTCGAAGAACGCCAGGACGTGCTCGAGATCGCGGACGCGCAGGAACGCCTCGAACACATCGTCGCCAAGACCGACGCCGAGATCGAGGTGCTGCAGATCGAAAAGAAGATCCGCGGCCGCGTGAAGCAGCAGATGGAGCGCAGCCAGCGCGAGTACTATCTCAACGAGCAGATGAAGGCCATCCAGAAAGAGCTGGGTGAAATCGACGACGCGCCGAACGATCTCGACGAACTCGAAGAGAAGATCGAGAAGGTCGGCATGCCCAAGGAGGTCAAGAAAAAGGCCACCACCGAGTTCAACAAGCTCAAGAGCATGTCGCCGATGTCGGCGGAAGCCACGGTGGTGCGCAACTATCTTGACTGGCTGGTCGATGTGCCGTGGAAGAAGCGCTCGAAGACCAAGATCGATCTCAAGACCGCGCAGGAAACGCTCGACGCCGACCACTACGGCCTGGAGCGGGTGAAAGAGCGCATCATCGAAAACCTCGCGGTGCAGAGCCGCGTGAAGAAGATCAAGGGCCCGATCCTGTGCCTGGTCGGCCCGCCGGGCGTAGGCAAGACGTCGCTGGGCCGTTCGATCGCCAAGGCGACGAACCGCGAGTTCGTGCGCATGAGTCTGGGCGGCGTGCGCGACGAGGCCGAAATCCGCGGCCATCGGCGCACCTATATCGGCTCGCTGCCGGGCAAGATCATCCAGAACATGGCCAAGGTCGGCGTGCGCAATCCGCTGTTCCTGCTCGACGAAGTCGACAAGATGGCCCAGGACTTCCGCGGCGACCCGGCCTCGGCGCTGCTGGAGGTGCTGGATCCGGAACAGAACAACAGCTTCGGTGACCATTACCTCGAAGTCGACTACGACCTGTCGCAGGTGATGTTCGTGTGCACGGCCAACACGCTCAACATCCCGCCGGCGTTGCTCGATCGCATGGAAGTCATCCGGCTGTCGGGCTATACCGAAGACGAGAAAGTCAATATCGCCGAGCGCTACCTCGTGCCCAAGGCCATGAAGGAGAACGGCCTGAAGGACGAAGAGCTGGCTATTTCCGACAACGCGCTCACCGACGTCATCCGTCGCTACACGCGCGAAGCCGGGGTACGAAATCTCGAGCGGGATATCAGCAAGATCTGTCGCAAGGTGGTCAAGGAGTTGATCAGCGCCGAGAAGGACGGTTCGGTCCAGGTCTCCAAGCGCAACCTCGACAAGTATCTTGGCGTGCCCAAGTTCCGCTACGGCCGTGCGGAGGAAACCGACGGCGTGGGCCAGGTCACGGGTCTGGCGTGGACGGAAGTCGGCGGCGAGCTGCTGTCGATCGAGTCCGCGGCGGTGCCCGGCAAGGGCAAGCCGTTGCATACCGGCTCGCTCGGCGACGTCATGCAGGAATCGATTCAGGCGGCGCTCACCGTCATTCGCTCGCGCGCGGCGACGCTGGGCATTGAGCGCGATTTCATGCAGAAATCCGACCTGCACGTCCACGTGCCCGAGGGCGCAACACCCAAGGATGGGCCCAGTGCGGGCATCGGGATGTGCACGTCGATGATCTCGGCGTTGACCCAGATTCCGGTGCGTGCCGATGTGGCGATGACCGGTGAAATCACGCTGCGTGGCGACGTGCTGCCCATTGGCGGGCTCAAGGAAAAACTGCTGGCAGCCCACCGTGGCGGGATTAAAATTGTTATTATCCCGCACGAAAACACTAAGGATCTCGCGGAGATACCGGCGAACATCAAGAATCGACTCGATGTGCGACCGGTTCGCAAGATCGACGAGGTGCTCGAAATTGCGCTCACGCGTCAGCCCCAGCCGCTTGCCGACGATGCCGCTGCCGCGGATGCGCCGGGCAAGAGCGATCCGGCCGGCCTGCGGGCGCATTAGTGGTCTCGTGACAGCATCCCGTGATCAGGGCTAAGCCTTTGTTGACGGTACAAACAGCCGCTTGGTATAAAAGCGGCTTATTGCTCGCGGTCCGGCGTTGAAAACGCCGCCGTGAGTACGCAAGGTTGGCGACGCGTTCGCGATCGGGCGTATGCCAAGGTGCCGACTCGGTCGGCACTACATAGAATTTTCGTTTCATTCCTCAGGGGATACTTGCTATGAACAAAACCGAACTAGTCGACGCGGTCGCCGATGACGCTGATCTGTCCAAGGCCGACGCCTCGCGTGCCGTGGACGCCATGATCGACGCCGTGACCGACGCCCTGAAAAAAGGCGATAAGGTGTCGCTGGTCGGCTTTGGTGTGTTCTCTGTGCGCGAGCGCGCCGCTCGTCAGGGCCGCAACCCCAAGACCGGTCAGTCGATCACGATCCCGGCCGGCAAAACGCCCGGCTTTAAGGCTGGTAAAGCGTTGAAAGACGCTGTAAACTAGCGCCCCTTCGCTGGGTGAACGGTTACACCGAACACGCCGGAGAGGGTGCTTAGCTCAGTTGGTAGAGCGTCGCCTTTACACGGCGAATGTCGGCGGTTCGAATCCGTCAGCACCCACCACGATAAAGTTTCGGAGCGGTAGTTCAGCTGGTTAGAATGCCGGCCTGTCACGCCGGAGGTCGCGGGTTCGAGTCCCGTCCGCTCCGCCAATCCGTGTCGACGTACGCGTCGGCCAGGACACTAAAAGACCCTCTCGTTTCGAGGGTCTTTTTTGTTCTTTGTTGTATGAGTGCTGGGGCAGGTTTGGCGGTGCATCGCATCGGTAGCCGGCCAGCCATAGGTCAGGAGCGGTAGTTCAGCTGGTTAGAATGCCGGCCTGTCACGCCGGAGGTCGCGGGTTCGAGTCCCGTCCGCTCCGCCAGTCTTTGTCGACGTGCGCGTTGGCCTGGACAGAATGAAGGCCCTCTCCGGAGGGCCTTTTTTTATGCGTGTCGTTCTTGGCCAGCGATTCGCGGCCGATGTTGCAGGTCGGGCCTCCCATGGGCGTCGCGTATGCGGCACAATGGCGGCTTCGCATAAAGCGCGCACAGGGCAGGGCTTGGTGCTGCGTTTGAAATATTCCATCCGCCGGAGCGCGATCAATGCTGCAGAGAATCCGCGACAACGCCAGCGGCCCCTTGGCCTATGTCGTCGTTGCCGTCATCACGCTGGTTTTCGGTGTGTGGGGGATCGGTTCATACTTCACCCCTTCGGCGGATCCCGTCGTTGCCAATGTGGGCGGTACGGATATCACCCGTAATCAGCTGGAGAACGCGTATCAGCAGCGTTACCAGCGGCTGCGCCAGATGATGGGCGACAACTTCGATCCCAGCATTCTCGACCCGCAGCGGCTGCGCCAGACGGTGCTGGACGGTCTGATCAACCGCGAGGTGATGGACCAGTACGCCCAGCAGGCGGGCTATCGCGTCACCGATCGGGCGTTGCTCGGCGCGATCCGCGGCAATCCGCAGTTCCAGCAGAACGGCGAGTTTTCCAACCAGCGCTATCGCGCGCTGTTGGCCCAGGCAGGCATTGCGCCCGCCCAGTATGAAGCCAGCCTGCGCCAGGACCTGGTCAGCCAGCAGCTGCGCGGCGAAATCACGCAGAGCGCGTTCGCGGCGCCTGCCGAAGTAGACCAGTCTTATCGACTGGCCAACCAGCAGCGGCAGTTGCGCTATCTGGCGTTCGATCCCGCGAGTTATCGCGACAGCATCGACGTGGACGATGCCCAGATTCAGAGTTATTACGACGAACATCCGGACGCCTTCAAACGCCCGGAGCGGGTCAAGCTGCGCTACGTGTCGCTTGATCGCAGTAATGCCACCGCCGACGCCGGGGAGCCGGACGAACAGACGCTGCGTACCCTGTTCGAAGACAACAAGCAGCAGTTCGGCCAGCCCGAGCGCCGCAGCGGCGGTTTTGTACGGGTGCCCATCGGCGACGACGCCGACGCAGCACGCGATAAGATTCAGGCGCTGGCGAGCGGGTCCGACGATCTTGAAACCCGTGCCGATGCCGGTGAGGACAGCGATTATGAAGCCATCGACAACGCCGCCCGCGCTGATTTGCCGCAGGCCGTAGCCGAGGCGCTGTTCGACTTGGAGCCCGGTCAGACGTCCACGCCGGTCAAGGGTGCGCAGGCTTGGTATCTCGTGCATCTGGCGAACGTTACGGCGGCCAGCGAGCCGGCTTTCGACGATCCCGAAGTCCAGTCTCGGCTCAAGGCGATGGCGAGCACGCAGCAGGCGCAGCAGGCGTTCGCTGACAAGCGTAGCCGGCTTGAATCGCTTGCCTATGAAGCGCCCAACGATCTCGATACGCTGGCCAACGAGCTGGGCCTGGAGATTCAGACGACCGAATGGATCACACGCGATGAAGGGCCGGGTATCGGCCAGTACGACGCGGTTCGCAAGGCGGCGTTCACCGACGCGGTGCTCAAGGACAAGCTCAACAGCACGCCTATTCAGCTCGGTGCCGAGCGTCAGGTGGTGGTACGTGTAGCCGAACATGAAGCGGCCAAGCGTCGGCCGCTGGATGAAGTCAAGAATGATATTCGTGATCGCGTGATTGCCCGGCAGGCGAGCCAGAAGGCCCAGGACGCCGCCAACGCAGCTCTGGACAAGGTGAAGTCGGGTACGGCGCTGTCTGCGCTGGCACAGGAAAGCGGTGCCACATTCGAGCAGAAGGGCTTCGTACAGCGTTCGAACCGCGATATCGACCCGCGCATTCTGGAGGCGGCCTTCAACATCCCGCAGCCCAGCGAAGACAGCCCCGGCTACCGGGTGACCGCGACCCGTGACGGTCGCGTCGCGCTGGTGGCGGTGGATGCTGTAAGGGAGGCGCCCGCGAACGAGGCGGGTACCCCGCGCGAACGCTTTGCCAGTCAGCAGCGCGAGTACATCGCCGGTCTCGAATACGCGGTGCTGGGCCAGTACCTGCGCGCGCAGACCGATATCGAGGTGAACGAGGATCGTATCAACTGATCCGAGTCGCCTGATCGCTGTGCTAGTTTGAGGCGGCGAATGCGACAAGGCCGCAGCGTATCCAGCGCTGCGGTCTTTTTTATGTCCGGGTTTCAGCGCGCGTGGTTGGCAGGGTCTGCGTTGGCACGCGCTGGCGAAAGGCCGACGGCGATATGGCGCCTGGATGGGGAATCGTGGCCGTGCCAGGCGGCCCGTCTTGCACGACGGGCAAAAAAAAGGTTCATCGCACATTACC
>NZ_APNL01000017.1:0-91935 GCF_040361435.1 Salinisphaera sp. C84B14
CCTAGGGCGTGCACTCGCGCGCCGACGACAGAACGCAGTACGCGGCGCCGCGCATGGGCTCGGCCGGCCAGCTCGGGTAATCGTCGCCGTTAGCCGCCGTAGACAATGCCCGCGCCGGGCCCCAGCGGCAGGCCCAACGTCATCCAGACGATGAGCAGCAGCGTCCAGAACACCAGAAAAGCCAGCGAGAACGGCAGCATGATCGATATCAGCGAGCCGATGCGTATGTCTTCGTCGTAGCGCTGCGCATAGGCGATGATCAGCGCGAAGTAAGGCATCAGCGGCGTAATGATGTTGGTGGAAGAGTCGGCGACGCGATAGGCCATCTGGGTGAGCTCGGGTGAATAGCCGAGCTGCATCATGATCGGCACGAACACCGGCGCGAGGATGGCCCACTTGGCTGAGGCACTGCCGATGAACAGGTTCACGAAGCCCACGATCAGCACGAACAGAATCAGCAGCGGCGCCCCACCCAGGCTGATCGCCTGCAGCGCCTGCGCTCCATAGACGGCCATGAACACGCCAAGATTGGATTCGGCGAACCAGGCCACGAACTGGCCGGCGGTGAACGCCAGGGCGATGAACATGCCCATGCTGGCCATGGTCTGCGACAGATTCTCGGCCACGTCGCGGTCGTTCTTGATCGCGCCGATCACGATGCCGTACACCAACCCCGGTACGAAAAACACGATCATCAGCACCACGGCCAGCGAGTCCATGAACGGCGAGCGCACGATGCCCCCGCCCTCGCCGCGCAGCGGCGCGCCGGGCGGCACGACCAGCAACGCGAGCAGCGCGATGGTGACGAGTAGCGCGATGCCCGCCCACTTCATGCCGCGCTTTTCCTCGGCGGTGATGGCCGTGCTGGGGCGGTCGTGCCCGCCCTGTTCGTCGTTGCGATAGTCGCCCAGCCGCGGCTCGACCACGAACTGGCTGACCAGCGTGCCGACAACGGCGAGGAAGAAGGTGGAAACGATGATGAAGTAGTAGTTCATCGCCAGATTCATCGCATCCGCATAGGTCGGGTCGATGGTGCCGGCTGCTTCGATGGTGAGCTGACCGAGGTTGACGTCCACCGCGGAGAGCAACAGGTTGGCGCTATAGCCGGCCGAAACGCCGGCAAAGGCGGCCGCCAGCCCGGCGATGGGGTGGCGCCCGAGCGCGAGAAATATCATGGCACCGAGCGGCGGCAGCACCACATAGCCGGCGTCGGCGGCGACGCTCGACAGGATGCCGGCGAAGACAAGACCGAAGGTGATGAGCGATTTCGGGATCGAGAGGATAAAACCACGCAGCAACACGCTGATCAGGCCGGTGCGCTCGGCCATGCCGATACCGATCATGGTGGCCAGCACAACGCCCAGCGGCGCGAAGTTCATGAAGTTGTCGACCAGCGACCCGAAGATATAGCGGATACCTTCGCCGGAGAGCAGGTTCTCGATCGCCACCGGCGCGCCACCGCCCGGCGGCGCCACGGTCATGCCCAGCTGCGACAGCAGCGCCGAGACGATCGCCACAATCAACGCCAGCAAAGCGAACAACGGCACCGGATGCGGCAGACGGTTGCCCGTTCGCTCGATTCGGTCGAGCATCCGCTGGAGCAGATTGCTCGGTATTCCCCGCTCGTTCATCGTTTGATCCCCCGATGCGTTGACGATATCGCGCTGACAGCGCCGTGACTGTGGCAACCAAGGCAGCGGCACTGTTAGACATTACCCCGAGCGCCGGCCAGGCCCAAGCGCCTTCGCCGCTACGGCTCGTGGGTCGCTCGCGGTTCGCCGTGACGCCACGATCAACCAGAGCGAGCACAGCATCGGCGTGCGCGCAGGCGCTAATCAACTCTGAAAATCATCTATGTTTATATTCGATTGATAATTGCGCCATTACGGCAGCTCGCTGTTGTGGCGCTTTGAATCAACAGCTTGTGGCTCCTCTGGCATCATGAGCTTTGATCGATTTATCGCCCATGCCCAATCTGAGGAAGATACGTCATGCTGATGGCCGCAGCCGCCGTCCTCGTCGGCCTTGCCGTACTGATCTGGAGTTCGGAACGCTTCATCGAAGGTGCGGTGGGTACGGCCCATCACCTGCGCCTGCCTTCGTTCATCATCGGCACCGTGATTGTGGGCGTTGGCACTTCGGCGCCGGAATTTCTGGTGTCGGGGCTTGCGGCCTGGCAGGGCCAGCCGGGGCTGGCCATTGGCAACGCTTACGGTTCCAACATCGCCAATATCGGCCTGATTCTCGGCGTCGCCCTCTTGTTATCGCCCATGGCGGTTGGGGCGGGCATCGTACGCCGCGAAATGGCGCTACTAATCGTCGTCACCCTGATGTCGCGCTGGCTGATCGGCGACGGTTCGATCAGCCGCTTTGACGCTCTGCTGCTGGTGCTGCCCCTGATCGGCTATATCGCCGTCGTCGCCTTTGAAGCCCGCCGCAACCCGGCGCACGCTACGTCCACGGCACCCACGCCTGACGATACGCCCAGCGACGTGCCGCCATTCGGCCGCTCGCTGGTTTGGCTGGTCGTTGGTTTGGCGCTGCTTCTGGCCAGCTCGCGCCTGCTGGTATGGGGAGCAAGCACCATCGCGGGCGCGCTCGGCGTGAGCGATCTCGTCATCGGCCTGACCGTCGTGGCCGTCGGCACCTCGCTGCCCGAACTGGCCTCGTCGATCAGCGCGGTCCGTCGCCGCGCCTACGATCTGGTGCTGGGCAACGTCGTCGGCTCCAACCTGTTCAACACGCTAGGCGTGGTCGGCGTGGCCGGGCTCATCACCCCCATCGACGTGGATCCGAGCGTGCTGAGTCGGGACTGGCCGATCATGCTGGGCCTGACGCTGTTGCTGCTGGTCTTTGCAATGCGCTTTGGCAGCCGCCCCGCCCATCTGAACCGTATCGAGGGCGGCGTGTTTCTACTCTCGTTCGTCGCCTACACGGCATGGCTTGTGTTCGGCGCATTCACTGCCGCCGCATGAAGCCGGGTGCGAGGTAAAACCGCAGGGTGCTTGCCGCTTGTGGCCGCGCCACATACGCGCCACGCTTAGCAGGCCTTTTTGCAATCGCCCGGTATATCGTGAACTGCCCCTGCCAATCCGGCGTGCCTTATGACGAATGCTGCGCGCCCTACCACCGCGGAATGCCTGCCCCTACGCCGGAGGCGCTGATGCGCGCCCGGTATAGCGCCTATGCGCTGGGCGACGCGGCCTACGTCAAGACCAGCTGGCATCCCGACACGCGGCCGCAGACCCTGGATCTGGCCGCCGGCGATCGGTGGCTGGGCCTGAACGTGCTCAGCAGCGATGCCCAGGGCGACACCGGACAGGTGCATTTCCGTGCCACCTGCCGGAACTTCGAGGGCTTCGCCGTGCTCGAAGAGCGCTCGCGCTTTTTACGCGAACACGGCCAGTGGTTCTATCTCGACGGCGACCACGCGGTACATGTCCTCAAGCCCGGCCGCAACGACCCCTGCCCCTGCAACAGCGGCCGCAAGTTCAAGAAATGCTGTGCTAACTGACTGCGGCGAGCGGCCGGCTGCCCCCTATTTGGCCTTCACCGAATACCCGTCGCGCGGAAAATGCACGTGTAGCAGGCCGAACTGGTCGGTGTCACGCGCAAGGACGACGCGATCCTCGGTCACCGCGGCCAGCATGCCCGTGACCGGGATCCGGCCGTAGTCCGAGGGCGCCACTTCTACGGTAGTACCGATCGGTGCAGGCGTATCGGACACGCTTTCCGGCAACGGCCGGGGCTCGGCATCGCGGGCTGCGGCAAAGGCGCGTTCCTGGGTGATCTCTTCGCGCTGGCCGTGGCCGATTTCGCCCACGCGCTGGTACCAGGCCTCGACTTTTGGCCCGGCCTCGACCGGCCGACGATTGCAGGCGGCATAGAGCCAAAGCGGGTGGTAGGTGGCGAAATCCGCGACCGAAGGCGCATCGCCGCCGACCCAGGCGTGTTTTTCGAGCCGGTTTTCGAGATTGTCGAGGAGCGAGTTGAGCACGGCGCGGGCCTTGTCGCCCTTGGGCGCGCGTACTGTTCCACCTTTGACAAGGTCGATGCGGTCCTTGATGAACTTCACCGCGCCGATCGGCCCGAACATGCCCAGCATCGTGCCCAACAGGCGCGGCGTCGGCACGGCCCCGATGGCAGCGAAAAACGCCTTTTTCTGCGCCTGCTCCATCAGCGCGGCGGCCTCGGCATCGACGTTCGCGGGGTCGAGCGCGGGGCAATTGAGCATCGTCGCGAGCTCCGGGCCGATGAGCGCGGTATCGCAGAAGATGTCTGCGCCCACCTGGGCCACGGGAATACGGCGATAGCCACCGGTGAGCGGGTCGAGACTCGGCCGCGGCGGCTGCACCGGTGACAGCATCGACGACCAGCTTGCGCCGGCCAAACCGAGCATCAGCCGGACCTTTTCGGCATAGGGCGAGCTGTCGTAGTGATGCAGGATCAGAAAATCATTCATGACGGGCGTTTCTCAGTAGTTGCAAAGCGCGCGGGATGGCAGTGACCGCTGTGGTGCCGAGTGCCGCGAGGCACTCGGAACGTTAACACGCCATCTATGGTGACGCCCGCGCGCCGCGAACACGAGCACGAACCCAATCGGCATCGGCTCGCAGCAAGCAGAAATCCAACCTTCGACATGGATACCGGACGTTTTTCTTTACCTGCAGCCACAGCACAAGACAGCCGCTTGAACCGCCGATGGCAACGCGCTTTAAACCGATAGCCGGCTGTTGCGGCTAGGCTGCTACCGGTGCGTTTGGCGGCCGAAGGCCGGACTCGTTCGCGGCAACTGCCGGCTGCACGTACGCCCAATCACGCTCGGTAAGCGGCGCCAGCCCGTGCGCGCTACGGGCCCGGTCGCACTGCGGGCTCGGCTGGCCGAACTCCCAGCTCGCGGCGACGTCACGGCATACGCTGGGGCGCTGGTCATAAATCGTACAGCGGGCGTGCTGGCCGATATCCGCAGACAGCGCGACACAGCGCACCGGGCCATTGCGCGTTCCTTTCATTACCAGGCGATGAGGATCGAGCGTTTCCGTAAGCGCGGCCGGTACGCCGATGCCGTCGGACCGCTCCGTTTCAAGCCAGTGAAACGCCACACGAAAATGCGCACAGCACGCGCCACAACTCAAACACGGATGCATGATGATGGGTACCCGCGCTGCCCCGGCAGCGTCTCGATTGGCCGAATTATGAGCGACTTCCAGGCGCCGGTCGATAGGCCCGCGCCGTCGCTGGCCGCAAGACATGAAGAACTGGCAGCGGACCGGAGAGCACGGCGCCGACAGCGCTCGGCGTTGCACCCGATGTCGTGGGCAACGCCTGCCGGTCGGCCCCGGCCCGTGCATCCGGATTTGCCCTATTCGACTGCGCCCACCGCACGGCTCACTGCCGCGGCGTCGCTGTATTCAGCGTCGGGCAGCGCTTCGATCACGGTGCGCACCCCCAGGGTGGCCCCCTGTTGTTCTGCATGCTCGGCGAGCTGCTGCTTGCTGGCGGGATACGCCATCCCGCTCAGATAGGTCTGAATTTCTGCCGCGCTCGCGTGGTCGGGACGGGCCATGGGTCACTCCTCGGGAATAAAGCGACACCTTGCCAGCCATGACCGCGCCAGGGCCAGCCGTACCCGCCGTTCCGGCCGCCGAGGACCGTTTGCGCCTGGTCGGCGTCTCGCCGCGCCGCCGGTCACGGGCGGCCCAGCAGCATGCGCAGCGTATCGCCGTTGGCAACCAGGTCGCTCAGGTGATAACCGTCGAGCACCTCGAGGAACGCCTGCTGGGCCTCGGCGAGCGCGCGCTTGAGCGTGCAGGCCGGATCGATCGGACAAGTGGAACCCGGGCCGAAGCATTCGAGCAGACGCAGATTCTCGGTCTGGCGCACGAGCGCGCCGATATTGATCGATTCGGCGGGCACGGCCAGTGCGATCCCACCGCCGCGCCCGCGAAAGCTATCCAGATAACCCAGCTGGACAAGCGTCTGGGCCACCTTGGCTAGGTGATTGGCGGAAATGCCGTAGCGTGCGGCCGCATCCTGTACCCGCGCCGGCGATTCGTCCCGGCGTACGGCCACGAAGATGAGCAGACGCAGCGCGTAATCGGTATGCGTGGTGAGCTGCATGTGCTTGACCCCAAATCGGTAAACTATATACTTATTTTAAAAGGTAACTAAGATGCCACTTTAGGAGTGCAGCCATGCTCAGCGAACAACAGACGGCAACGATCAAGGCGACGGCCCCGGCCCTGGAGACCTGCGGCGAGACGCTGGCGCGCGACATGTATGCCCGCATGTTCAAGAACAACCCCGAAGTAAAACCCTACTTCAATCCCGCCCATCAACAGTCCGGGCGCCAACAGCGGGCCTTGGCGTCGGCGGTGTGTGCCTATGCGCAGTACGTCGACAACCCGGCCGCGCTCGCGGATGCGGTGGAGCTGATCGCCAACAAGCACGTGTCGCTGGGCATTCTCCCCGAGCACTATCCGATCGTGGGCAAGAACCTGCTGGAAGTATCGAAGCCGTCATGGGCGATGCCGCCACGCCCGAAGTGCTCGATGCCTGGGCGGCCGCCTATGCCCAGCTGGCCGATATCTTCATCGCGCGCGAGCACGCGCTTTACGACGCGCAACAGCAGCGCTATGGCTGGACCGGTTTGAAGCCGTTCGTGGTGGCCCGGCGCGAGCCAGCTTCGGACAATATCCTGTCGCTTTATCTGGAGCCGGAAGACGGCGCACCGCTGGCGGCCCAGCGGCCCGGGCAGTATGTCGCCGTGCACAGCACGTTGCCCGATGGCACTACGGCACTGCGAAACTACAGCCTGTCGAACGCGCCGGGTACGCCCTACTACCGCATTAGCGTCAAGCGCGAGGACGCTCCCAGCGACGCAGCGCCGGCCGGCGTGTTCTCGCACTATGCCCACGACCAACTCGCCGTGGGCGATCGCGTTCGGCTAAGCCCGCCCTGCGGGGAGTTCACCCTGGCGCCGGTCCCCCAGGACGGCCGCGCCCTGGTGTTGCTGGCGGGCGGCGTAGGCATCACGCCCCTTCTGTCGATGCTGCATGCCGCCCTTGCCGCGGCGCCGGATCGCCGGGTGGTTCTCGTTCAGGCCGTACGTAACGAAGGTCTGCGCCCGTTCGCGGCTGAACTGGCAACGCTGATCGAGGCCCACCCCAACTTCGAGCTGCACGTTCGTTACAGCGAGGACGTACCCCAGACGGTACCCGCAGCGGCACAGGCGAGCCCGGGTTTCATCGACGACGCGCTAATGGATGCCGTGGTCGGCGATAGGCCCGCCGAATACTACTTCTGCGGGCCGAACCCCATGCTGGCGCATGTATGCCGCATGCTCGACGCACGCGACGTTGGCCGCGAGCACATGCACTACGAGTTCTTCGGCCCGGCCGATTCGCTGGCGGCCGCCTAACGGCAGCGCTGACGAGCGCTTCGCCTCGGATCGCGGTCGGCGCGTACGGGCGACGTACTCGACCAGAAGCCATTGATCCGCGGGTTATGCCGATGCGTGGAGTTGGCCGCGGTGGGCGATCGACTGCATCGGCGCCCTGGCCCTTGCTGGCGTCAGCGGTAAGGCAAGGTCCGCTAAGGGCGTGTCGAACCGCCTGACTGGGGCGCGTCGTCCGTATCCCGTGCCGTATCGTCCAGCCCGTGTGTGCGTTCGCTGCGGTCCTGCTGGTCGGCGTCGTTTTCCGGCGGGTTGGCGTAGTAGCCCGAGTCCTCGCGGGCGGGGTCCAGCTGGTTGCGATCAGCCGCGACACCATTATCCGGCGTCGGCGTCGGCGTCGTCGCGCCGGCGCCCTCGGCCATGACGGCCGGGGCATCGGCGGCTTGCGAAGCGGCGGTGTCGGCGGCATGCGCCGCGCCCACGGCCAGCGATGCGCCCAGGGCAAGTAGGGTTGTACGAGCGATCATGGACAGCCTCCCGGGGTAACAAGGAACGCGCGCACGCGTCGGGCCTGGGCCGCCCATGAAAAAGGCGGTCACTGAAGACAATGACCGCCTTTCGCTCAAGTTGCCAGCCCTGTCGGGCCAGCGGCTTCGACGGAAGCCACGTTTATGTTTGCGGCTCCATCGCATAGCGCAGCACCGCCGCCACGCCCGTGTCCGTGGGCATCATGTGGCCCGGCACGAACTTCACGTCGCCGTCACTGGCGATGACGAACTCGGCGACCTTGTCGAGCACGTCGTCGGTGTAGCCGTCGCCCGCCGCGCCGTATGCGATACGGCCGTTGCTATCGACCGAGCCTTCGACGCGGGCGGTCTCGTCGATCAACAGCGTATCGATCTGGCCGATGGTGGCCGAGTAGGCGACCTCTTCGAGCGCGCTGGCACCTTCCTTGTGTGCGGCGCGTTCGTTGTAGCGTTCGATGACCTGTTCGATGTTGTCGCGGGTCGCACGCTCGGCGATCTCCCAGGCCTGTTCGCCGAGATTGCTCTGGCGGATGGCCTCGAACGGGTCGTGATTCAGACCGTTTTCGAGCAGATTGGGGTGCTCGCTGACTTCGCGATACAGCCCCTGATGCTCGGCCACGGCGGCCAGCACCAGCGGGCGAATCGTCTTGCCGTGGTAGGCCCGGATCGCCTTGTCGACTTCCTTGAAGTAGTTCTTCAGATCGGTGCTGTTGCTGCCGGCGCTCTCGGAATCCTTGCGGTTGGGCGAAGTATCGGGCTTGCCGAGTGCGTCGCCCATGCCGCGCGGCACCTCGCTATGCAGATCCACTTCGACGATTGCGTCCTGATTGGCATCGTAGAGCGCCACATCCTGCACGCTCACGCACAGCACCTGGTAGTCCATCCAGTTGGAGGCTGCGCGCAGCGCCGGACGCAGATGGAAGGAATCGGCCACGATGCCCTGGGCTTCGGCCGGACGGGTCATCATGCGGCGCACGGTAAGGCGCTTGGGCGAGGCGAATACGGCCAGCCCGTACTGCTGGTGCGTCCAGAACACCTCGTTGGCGCCGACGGATTCGAGCTGTTCGAGCAGCGCATCGCGTTCGTATTTGTCCATGTCGCGCTGTTCGAGCGCTTCGCCCACCTTCTTTACCTGATCCTTGTAGAGGATGCGGTTTTCTTCGCGGTAGTTGGATACCGGCGTGGTCGGCACATAGATGGTCACGCAGGGCGATTCGTCGGCCAGCGTGAGCGCGCTGATATCGCGCCATTGCAGCATGGGCGCATGGGTTTCCGGGCTTTCGTTATCTTTGGCATCGGTCATGATGATCGATCGGTCTCCAGACGTTGTTCGTATCGTGTCTTTGCTTACAAGACGTTGGTGCTGGCCCGCTGCGCTTTTTTCAACCGTTGATTTCGGTTCCCGCGCCGGCGGTCAGCCGATAGCCGCGGGCATACGCGGCGCCAACCCACGTTTTTGCATCCGCTTCATGGCAAAGTAAGCGCCGTTTTTCCGACCCGGCGCGTTGAATGAATCGCTTCTCCGATACCGCTTCCGCCTCGCCGCTGACCAACCCCCTGCTGCTGGTGATGGTGCTGGCTGCGTTCACGAGCGTGCTCAACAACAGCATGGTGAACGTCGCCATTCCGACCATCAGCACCGGGCTTAACGTCTCGCCCAGCCTGTCGGGGTGGGTGATCACGGCGTTTTCGATCGTGTTTGCCACCGGCGTGGCGCTGTATGGGCGGGTGTCCGACAGCTACAGCTTCCGGCTGACTTTTCTCTCGGCGCTGGTGATCTTCGGCATTGGCTCGTTGACCTGTGCGCTCGCCCCTAGCTTTGGCTGGCTGGTCGCCGGCCGAGCGATTCAGGCGGCCGGTGCCGCCGCGATTCCCTCGCTGGCATTCGGTTCGGTCGCCCGGCTGTTCGCGCCGGGCAAGCGCGGCGTGGTGTTCGGGACGCTGTCTTCGGCCATCGGGCTCGGCGCGGCTACCGGGCCGCTTATTGGCGGGCTTGGCGTGAGCGCCTTCAGCTGGCGCGTGCTTTTCTACGGCACGTTGACCGTGATCTGCCTGCTTTTCGTTGCCGCCTGGCGTTTCCTGCCCGACCTGAACGCCGAACGCGCACGCCAGCCCCATCGCTTTGCCCGTCTTGACCTGCCGGGCGGCCTGCTGCTCGCACTCGGCGCGGCCGCGCTGCTGTTCGGCGTGACCGCGGCCAACCATTCCGGGCTGGCCGCGCCCCAGGCCTGGGGCGCGCTGCTGCTGGCGGCCGCTCTGATCGCCCTGTTCGTGTGCCGTATCCGCACCGCGCGCCATCCATTCGCCCCGCCTGCTCTTTTCGGCAACCGCCAGTTTCTCTCGGCCGCCGCGATCGCCCTGCTCTCCCAGGCTGCGTTCATCGGCGGCGGTCTGTTTCTCACCCCGCTGCTGCTTATCAACCAGCTGGGCCTGAGCGCATTCGAAACCGGCCTGGTCGTTGCGCCGGGCGCGATTGCCGTTGCCCTGCTGGCGCCCACGATCGGGCGTCTGTCCGACAAATTCGGCCCGCGGCCGGTGCTGGGTATCAGCCTGACCTGGCTGCTGTGCGGGCTGTTATTCATGTCGTCGTTCGCCGTGGGCGCGGCGCCCTGGATGGTGACCATCGCGCTGGTGATCGCCAGCATTGGCTATGCGGGCGTCACATCGCCGGCGGCGAATGCGGCATCCAAGGCGTTGTCGCCCGAGATCGCCGGGGTGGGTTTCGGCATCTATCAACTGTTCTTCTTCATGGGCGCGGGCAGCGGTGCAGCGGTGTTCGGTTCGGTGCTCACCGCGCGCCAGCAGCAGGCCGCGCCGGCGTTGAATCCGTTCTACGAAGGCGCAGCGGCCACCGCCGCATTTTCGGATGCGTTCCTGGTCGCCTGCACGGCCGTACTGATGGCCATGGTGTTGCTGATCGGGCTCGGGCGAGGCGTACCCGCCAGCCCGGCGTCGACGTCGACGTCGACGTAGGCCAGACGTTGCGGCGCCGTTGCCCTAAGGGCGGTCTTTATGCCACCACGCCGGTGTCCGATCGATCGTAGTAAACCGTCTGGTCGCGCCCCCGGCATTTGGCTTCATAAAGGGCGTGGTCGGCACGCTCCATCCAGGCCTTGATGCTGGCGGCCGGCTCGAACGCAACCCCGCCGCTGACTCGGACCGGGCCATACTCGAGTGGGTGCGCCTCGAGCTGCGCGCGCAGCGTTGCATCCACTTCTTCCACTTCGGCCGGTCCCGCGCCGGGCAGAAGCACCGCGAACTCCTCTCCGCCGCATCGCCCGGCGGTACCGCCGCGTGCGTCCACGATCTCGCGCAGCACGCGCGAGAAAAACTTCAGCGTGGTGTCGCCATAGACGTGGCCATGGCTGTCGTTGACGTTCTTGAAGTGGTCCAGATCGTAAATGATGAGCGCGCCATGCTCGGCCGGCGTCGGGTCGGCCTTGCGACAATAGGCATCGGCCAGAGCATAGAACGAGCCGTGGTTGAACAGGCCGGTCAGGCTGTCGCGCAGACCGGCCTCACGCAGTTTTTCAGCATACTCGTTGAGCAACCGGTGTTCGCTTTCGAAACGGCGAAAGAACCCGGTCACCATCACCAGCAGCAGGATCACACAGATCGAGTAGGTGGCTGCCGCATCGATGGCATGGGCCGCCTTTGACGGATAGGGCTCGATCCAGTCGGGGAAACGATAATCCAGCCAGATCAGCACGTACGGCACGACCAGGAACAGCATCGCGATCAGCAGTCGTTGCACGGGCGCGACCAGCAGCAGACAGAACGCATAGCCGCCGACCGCCAGGAAGAGCAGCAGACTCGGCCCCTGGGTGCCCTGGTTATAGAACCAGTTGAGCGGGAGCAGGCCGATGGCCACCAGGCAGCTGGTCACCATCGCCGAATGGCGGGCATTGCGCCCGCGCCGCAGATGCGCCCACATGGCCAGCATCCCGGCACCGATGATCGTAACCAGCACGACATAGACCATGTCGGTCAGACCGGCAGAATAGTTGAGTATCGCCCCGCTGAAGCAGCCCACCGCGGCACAGAATAGAAAGCTTCGATTCATGCGCTGCTCGGGCGACTGCGTATCGCCCTCGATCAGCCGATGCCAGCGATCCAGTAACCCATGCCCCGACTCGTTTTCCGATCGCACGTCAAACCGTCCCCCGCCTGTGCCGTCGCTCGTGCCCTTCCCCTGCCGGCCAAAACACCGACAACGCAATCATACCGGTGCTGACTTTTTGGCGACGCGACGCAATCCTGCCCACGGCTGCGCCGATCGGCAAGACCCGGGCGCGAGCGGGTTGCCGCGCTTACCCACGAAGCACGCGGGCGGATCGCCCGTCCGATAGCGGATGCGCTCTCAGCGCGCCTATAATCGCACCGTCAATAAACAAGCGGCGGATGCCATGCGTACCGATCGATTCGCTCTGTCGACGGCCGGCCTTCTTGCGGGCACGCTCGTGCTGGCCCAGGCCGGGTGTGCAGGCACCGGCATGAGCACCGCCCAGTCGCCGGCGGTGCCGGCCGTCGAAATCGCCTGTAGCGACACGCCGGCCGCTGAATTGGTGGACGATGCCCGCAGCTACACGCTGCCCGACTCCGGCGGCAAGCTGTGGCTGGTGCCGTGCATACGCGGCGCCTACCAGACGAGCTACAACGCGGTATGGGCCCCTGACGATGGCGCGCCGCGCCGCCTGCTGTTCGCACAGTGGCGCAACGACAGCTGGACCGGCACGGCGGACCTGTTCGATCCCGAATTCGACGCCGAGTCCGGCGTGCTTTCCGACCGATACAAGGATCGCGGCATCGGCGACTGCGGCGGCGCGCGCCGCTGGCACTGGGACGGCTACGACTTCCGGCTAGTGGAATATCGTGCCCGAAGCGAATGCAACGGTTCGGCCGCCCCCTTCCCGGTCATCTTCGAAGCCCCGGCCGAGCGTTGATAACCCGGCATGAAACCGATGATTTTTCGGGCTGATCACGCGTGTGTGCGAGAGCGCGCACGCTCCGGCCAACGGTTTTGAAGCCATTGGGGCAAAGCACGCACAGGTACCGGCGTTTCTTTCGAAGGCGTTGCAACAGCTCACGCAGCTAGCTGTTTTGGTGCCCGATCAATAGTCCCGACCGGGTGGCTGCGCTGGGCGCCAAACGTCAGGGCCACTCGGCCGCGCAGTTGGGCGTTTCCCACACCACGATTTGCACCAGGCGGGCCCGGCCTGCGCTGCGTACGGCCACCCGCGGCGCCAGGCGTTCGAACCAGTGGCGCGCCAGGTTTTCCGCGGTTGGCGGGACGCCGATCACGTAGAGCTTTGTGCCCAGCGCGGTATCGTCCGGCAGGGCGAATCCCTGTTCGCGTACCACGGCGTCGAGCGCCTGCGCGAATTCGGCCGGGTCGGTGCCGGCCGGCGTAAACAGGGCCAGCAGGTCGGTGTCCGCCACTTCGGCGATGAAGCCGTGATCGCAGGGGCTATCGATCTCGCCAAGCATTTCGTCCTTTAGAAAGGCGAAATCCAGCACCATGCCGGCCTGCTCGCCCGTATCGGCCAGCTCACCGGCCTCGCAGACGGCTTCCACGGTATAGCGATGCCCGTGCAGATGGCGGCACTTGCTGCCGTGCAGGCGTATGCGATGGCCGGCGTCGATGCCGATCTGGCGACGAATACGATAGGCGGCGGTCAAGACGTCTCCAAACAGGTACTCGAATGGCTGCGGGCGGCGACCGTATCCCGGCTACGGCTATCGAGGAATACGGCGCCCTGGGCGCTGTCATTCTACGCAAGCCACGGCAACCACGGATGACGCGACAGGCGTGCTACCGATGTCGCCCCGGTACGAAAGCGCCTTATCCGACGGCCTGGCCACGGCTTTGCGCGGCCACGGCCAGCGCTCAGGCGATGCCGATCATCTTGTGGGTCTGTAACGACAGCCGCCATTGCGGCCGGCTTAGCGCGGTTTCGATACAGGTGGCCACGTTCGCTTCGCGGGCCGGGCCATCCATGGGCTGCAGATAGAAGCGATCGAACGCCAGCGTTTCGAACTCTTCCAGGGCGAAACCCGGCTGCGGCCAGACCAGCTTGAGCTCGTTGCCGTGGGTCTGGACCAGGGTACTGCCCGCCTTGGGGCTGACACAGACCCAGTCGATGGCCGCCGGCGCGTTCAGGGTGCCGTTGGTTTCTACCGCGATTTCGAAGCCCACTGCATGCAGCGCGTCGATAAGCGGTTCATCGAGCTGAAGCAAGGGCTCCCCACCGGTGCAGACGATATAGGGCCTACCGCCCGCGTTCGCGGTTTGGTCCCAGAGTTCGCGCGCGCGCTCGGCGAGCGCTTGCGCATGCTCGAAACGGCCCCCGCCGGGCCCGTCCACGCCGACGAAATCGGTATCGCAGAACTGGCAGATCGCCTTGTGACGATCCTTCTCGCGCCCGGTCCACAAGTTGCAGCCGGCAAATCGGCAGAACAACGAGGCGCGGCCGGTCTGTGCGCCCTCGCCCTGCAGGGTGAGAAACATTTCCTTGACGGCGTAGCTCATCGCTTATCGGCCCCGGCAGGCTCTTGGTGGCGCGTTGTAGCGCGGCGGGCTCGGGCAGGCATGGTGAATCTCTGGACAGCGTGACCGGCGCGCAGTGTAACCCGGACGGGTTCGCCCGCTCGACGCCTGGAGGCCGTTATTCCCGCGCAGCTCTCTGAAGCGGGGCCGCCGTGAGCGAAACCGGTCCGAGAGCCCGACTATGGATCGTAATCGCGGGCATTTCAGCCGGCGGGCCGGCGCAGGATGTCGGCCACCGCATCGCTGCGGTAGAAGTCCTCGAGGTGGCGGCGCAGCATCGGCTCCAGCATGCCGCGTGCCTTGAGCGCATGAACCACCTGGGGCACAAATCGCATGCCGTCGCGCAGGATCATATCCCGGGTCACCCCGATATCGGCCAGCAGGTCGGTCAGCGTCGCGTCGCGATAGGTCTCGAAGAACACTTCCACGCCGTTTTCTATGAGTTCGCGATAAATCGGCGTGCGGCGCAGGCGCTGCCAGTATTCGTAGCCGATCACGAACAGTTCTTCGATATCGAGCTGACCGGCGAAGTCGCGCACCGAGGCCACGGAGCGATGCTTGTGGTCGTCCCAGAATTCGAGCACGGCCTGGCGCAGTTCGTCGGACTCGAACGCCGCGCGCAGATAGGCCTCGCTAAGCCGGATGCCGCTGCGCGTATAGCGCTCCACATAGGCACGAATACCGCGCTCGACGGCCGCTCCGAGCCGGGCCGGCGCACGATCGAGTAACGCCCGCCCCGCCTTCATCGCAATCCCCGACCCCGGCACACGCCGAGCCATACGCTGGCCCTCGGCAAGATAGCCGCGCAGCCCCGAATACAGCAGCTGGGCCACCAGATTGGCGAACACCGGGTTGGCCACGGAATGATGGATGACCTCTTCGCGCAGCCGCTGCATTTCCAGCAGCTTGTCGAGCAGCTCCTCGAACTCGCGATCGGGCAGCAGTTCTGCCAGCGTGGTGTGTTCGTGGACCGGATGTTCGTAGATCGCCGCGGCGATATCGCCCACCAGCACCGGAATACCGCCGCCCAGTTTCATGTCGGCGGCGTAGTCGATCGCGGTTTGCTTGACCGCGGCTTCGCTGACGACATCGCCCAGGCGCAGCCGTGCGGCATCGGCGAGTACCCAGTCGACGCGCCGCTGATATTCGCGTTCGAGCGTTTCGCCCTGCAGGTGTGCGGCCAGATACGCGACGTGCGCATCGAGCAAGGCCTGGGCCCGGGATCCTGCGAATTCGTCAGCGTCCATTGGTGTCGTCCGTGTTCTGCAGGAGGGTCGCGGCAATGTTATCAGCAACGGCTGACACGCTGGCCCGGGCCCGACTGCGCCGGATCGTAGAAGGCGAACTGCTGGTTCGGGTCGATGGGCGAATCGGGCCCGGCCCGCATGGCCCGATACATCTTGTAGACGTTGGACAGCCGCTGATCGGGGCGTAGCCCGCCGATCTGACCGGTCCCGTCCGAAAAGATCAGTATGTTCTTTGCCATGCCGTCCCCCTTTCAGGCATGTCGCCCCCACCTACGGCGGCATTCAACTCTAGCGCAATCGCGCGCGAGGATCGCTACAACGGCCACTGTCCACGCCGGACGCACCGCGCTAGGCTGGCTTTCGCCGATTCCCGGGGGGTATTCGATCCGTGCCGACCATCATTGCCATCAATATCTGCGTTGTGGCCCTTGCGGTGTTCATCCACTATGAATTTCTCTACCGCATGACGCGGCTCATGCCGCGCCTGCCGGCCGCCCACCGATTTCGTATCGTGTTCGGGGTGTTCGGCGCGCTGTGCGCCCACGCGGTAGAAGTCTGGCTGTTCGCCCTGGCCTACTACGGCATGTTGTACTGGGGCGGCTTCGGCCACTTTGAAGGCCAGTTCAACGGCAGCCTGCTCGACTGCGCCTATTTTTCCTTTACCACGTTCACGACGCTGGGCTTTGGCGATATTCAGCCACTCGCCGGGCTGCGCTATCTCACCGGCATCGAATCGCTCACCGGACTGATGCTGATCACCTGGACGGCGTCCTTTCTGTATATCGAAATGCAGCGCTACTGGCGCACAAACGACCCGGCCGACGGCTGACACCGGCCCGTATCCGGCGGCGCCGGCGATCCTCGACCTTGTAATCACGGATGGCTGTATTCAGCATCGGCTCATATTGGCTGCGCATACTCGGGCGATCTTTCGATGCTTCGAGGTGTACTCATGCGTAGATTCGCCACTTTCGTCACGATCGCAACGCTCGCCACCGCCAGCCTGGGCATGCAAGGCTGCGTGCTGGCTGCCGCGGGCGCCGGCGCGGCCGGGGGCTACGCCGCCCATGAGGAAGGCTATCGCGTCCAGTCGCCGGTGAAGGAAGACGAGGTCGGTGGCTACAAAGGCCAGAACCCGGTCGTCCACGACGAAAGCAAGGACAAGACCCCGGAGTCGAGCAAGCGTCAGTAAGCCGTCGCACGTCTATCCGCCGCGGGCTGGCCCGCGGCGGATCGTCGGCTGCGACAACGACTGCCCATCGCGGCCCTAGATACAGGCTGGCGTTGCGGGTCAGTCCAATACCTCGACCGTCTGGCCGACCCGGATTTCGCCTTCGTTCTCGGCCACGAGATTCTGGCCGAAATACACCTGGTTGTCCTCGCCCTTGCGATACCGCAACAAGCTACGCATGGGCTCGCCGTCGGTACGGCGCTCACCGCGTGCCGGGTCGACCGTTATCATCACGCAGCGCGAACACGGCGCGTCGACCCGAAATAGCACGTCGCCGATACGGATACGCTGCCAGCCATCCTCCGCGAACGCGTCGGTATCGCTGACCACGACGTTGGGGCGAAACTGGGCCATCACGTGCGAGCCATCGGTACGCGCGTTGATGTCGGCCAGCGACGCTTCGCTGGTGAGCAGCAACGGATAGCCGTCCGCAAAGCTCACGCGAACGCCCAGCTTGTCGCGAAAACGCGATGACTGCTCGCCCAGCCACAGCAGATGAACGGGCTCGCCGACGATGCGGCTCACCCAGGCATCCAGGCGCAGAGTGGTTGTCCACGCGGGGAAATCGTCGGCCCACACGCCGGTCTCGAAACGCTGGCGTGCGAATTGCGCGACCGACTCGGCCACCGCGACCTGGTCGTCGTGAACCAGGGTCAGCCGGCTGCCGTCGAAGCGGGCCGTGATCGTCTGCAGAACGGGGTACCGGCGGGCGGTCACGAATGCGCCGTCGGGTTTGACCACCATGAAGCGCCGATCATGGGCCAGCCCTTCCTGCTCCACGCGGGCTGTAGCGAGAGCTTGCGCGGCGGTCGATTTCACTGGGTAGCGATAGATTGCAGCAAGGCTGGGCAAGGTATGTCTCCGTCGGCCGGCACGTGCAACAGCAGTATGGCGCGCGCCAGCCACGTCGCGGTTTACGTAGCGCAAATGATAGAACACCTGCCGCCTGGCTCAAGCCATGGGCACAGGCGGCGGGCATGGCCCGGGTGGCCAATACAGGCATAATTGAGCGGACGCTTTTCCTGCAACAAGACTGTAGTGGTCGATATATCCCGTAACCAACGCGCGCAGGGCCGATTCGAACATCTGGCGGCCCGTATCGCGCCGCATATCAGTCGAGACGGTTTCACGCCCACCGCCCTGGACGGCCTGTCGCTGCTCGGCTATGCCGGACGCACAATTCGTCAGCCGGAGGTCTACCAGCCGTCGCTGGTATTCGTCGCCCAGGGCGAAAAGACGGCCTATCTGGAAGATCGGGTCATCCACTACGGCGCCGGACACTATCTCGTCCAGGCCATGCCGGTGCCCTTCGAATGTGAAACACGCGGCGATAGCAAAGTGCCGGTGCTGGGGGCTTCGCTGCGCATTGACCCGGACGTGCTCGACGAGCTGGTCACTTCAATGCCCGAGCATGTCTGGCCGGCGACCGACCCTACCGCAACCGAATCGCTGCCGATGGCGGCCGTGGCGCTCGATTCGAACATGAGCGACGCACTGACACGGTTGCTCGACTGCCTCGATGACGAGCTTTCTGCACGGGCGCTGTATGCGGCTCGCGTGCGCGAGGTGATCTTCGAAGCCATGCGTGGCCCGCAGGGGCATCTGCTGCGACGGCTCATCCACGAGCGCGGCGCCTACGCGCGTATTGGCACCGCCATCAACCAGCTGCATACCGACTATGCCAGCTCGCTGTCGGTTACCGATCTGGCGGCGAGTGTGCACATGAGCGCATCGAGCTTTCACCACCACTTCAAGCGGGTCACGCGGCTGTCGCCGTTGCAGTATCAAAAGCGTATTCGCCTGCTGGCCGCCCGCGACCTACTTGCCAGCCAGGTGGAGAACGTGGCCGGCGCGGCGCATGCGGTGGGCTATGAAAGCGCCTCGCAGTTCTCGCGCGAGTACAAGCGCTATTTCGGCGTCGCGCCGACCCACGACCGCCCGCGCCAGGCTCATACCGGCACCCTGGCGCTCACCGATTCGGCCCGGGGCATCTCTACATAAGCTCTCGCGATTCGACGATCGCGACCATCGTCGGGCGTAGGTTGGATTAGCGCAGCGTCATCCAACAGGCAACGCCGCCCGGTAGCGCGAATCGCTTCGCGCAATCCAACACCGCCGCGAGTTGAGGTCCGGCCAACTTGCGGCGTACGGCCCAGGCCAATCCAGCGGCAGAACGAAGCGGTCTGTGCGAAAACGAACGCGAATGAACGCCAATGACGGGCGCATGCGGGAGCGGCGTTCGTTAACCGACGTGGCGTTACGGGCGTGGCCAGTTCTACCAGAGCGCGCCCAATACCCCGCTCGATTTGCGTGTATTCGCGTTCATTCGCGAACTGTCTTCGAGAACAAGTTGCCGTCGTACGAACACAAAAAAGCCCCCGGCACGACGTGCCGGGGGCTTTCACGACGTCACGCGGACGACGTTCGCGCAGAGGCGCTATTGCGCGATCATCAGCGATTTGCTGTTGACGAACTCACGCATGCCGAAGCCGCCGTGTTCGCGACCATAGCCACTATCCTTGACGCCACCGAAGGGCAGGTTCGGCTGGGCGATATAGTAGCCGTTGATGCTGACCATGCCGGTATCGAAATGATCCCGGGCCAGCAGTTCGGCACGCTTTTCGTCTTCCGAGAAGATGCCGCCGCCCAGACCGTAGACCGAATCGTTGGCGATACGGATCGCGTCGGCCTCGTCCTTGGCACGGATGAGCGAGGCCACCGGGCCGAACAGCTCGCCGTCATAGGCCGGCATGCCGGGGGTGACGTTTTCGAGCACGGTCACCGGGTAGAAATAGCCCTCACGATCGGGCACTTCGCCGCCGGTGAGGCAGGTTGCGCCCTTCTCGATCGATTCCTTGACCTGGGCATGCAGGTTGTCGCGCAGGTCTTCGCGGGCGATCGGGCCGAGCTGGGTGTTCTTGTCGCTCGGGTCGCCGAACTCGATCTGCTTCATCTTGGCGAGATAGGCATCCCGGAACTGCTCGTAGACCGCATCCACAACAACGAAGCGCTTGGCCGCAACACAGGTCTGGCCGTTGTTGTTGATACGACCGGTCACGCAGGCATCCACGGCCTTGTCGATATCGGCATCCTCGAGCACCAGAAAGGCGTCGTTGCTGCCGAGTTCGAGCACCGTCTTCTTGAGATGCTCGCCGGCGGCCGAGGCGATCTTGCGGCCGGTCGCGGCACTGCCGGTGAAGGTCACACCGCGTACGAGTTTGTGCTCGGTGACCTGACTGGCCTGGTCTTCCTGGATATAGAGCACGTTGAACACGTTCTCGGGGACACCGGCTTCACGGAAGATGTCTTCCAGCGCTTCGGCACAGCCCCAGACGTTGGGTGCATGCTTGAGCAGCACGGTGTTGCCCGCCATCAGGTTGGCGATGGTATAGCGGATGACCTGATAGAACGGGAAGTTCCACGGCTGGATGCCGAAGATCACGCCGATCGGCTGATGGCTGACCAGGGCACGCCCGCCCGGCAGGTCGCGTTCTTCGTCGGCGAGGAACGTCGCCGCATTGTCGGCGCTGTAGTCGCAGATGCCCTTGCACAGCTTGAGCTCGCCGGGCGCCTGGCTGATCGGCTTGCCCATTTCCTCGGTAATGAGGCTGGACAGACGATCCTGATTCGCAACCAGCAGTTCGCCGACCTTACGGATCAGCTTGCCGCGTTCGTCGAAGGAGCGCTGCTTCCAGTCGAGAAAGGCCTCGTGGGTCTTTTCGATCTTGTCCTGCAGCTGCTGGTCGGAAATCGTGTCGAATTCCCGGATGACCTGACCGGTCGCCGGGTTGATGGTCTTGACGGTGTTAGCCACGTAGCCTCCATACAGGCTATGAATGAACACCCCCGAGCATAGTGGTATTCGCAAGCCGTTGCTTATCGCAGGCTGTCGATTGTTTGCCCGATCCTCCAACCACGCGGTTAATGACGGTCGGCGCCGATATCCAGCAGGGATACGAACAGCGAAATCACGATCAGGCTGAACAGGAAACTGAATGCGCTCTGGGCCATTACGAGCATCCATGTATCCAGATCCAGCGGCCGGTAGGCACCGCTCATCGAGAACTGGACGGATAGCGACTGGACCAGCGCATGACCGCCCTCGAGCATGCCGGATTGTCCATGCGACGTTTCGAAGCGGCCCATCTTGGTATACACGAAAGCCATCAGAAAGGCGGCCGTCGCATAGTTTTCCAGCGCCAGCACGATAGTCCGACCGGTGGCGGCCACGATACGGCCGGGCGTGATCTTGCAGCGCCCGAAAAGGATGACGCCGATTTCCTTGTTGAGTATGCCGGCCACGCGCAGCAACGCCGGCACGGCGAGCCATGCCGCCAGATGTTCATGCTGCCACCACAGCAGTGCGGCCAATACCAGCCAGCCGACGATATAGGCCTCCGAGGCCACATAGCGAGCCCGTCGCCAGCCTGCGCCCTGCGCGCGCTCCAGGCGCGCCATACCCGCATCCAGCCAGGCATAGGGCGACAGCCGGTAGAGGGCGACCACCAGCCACTCGATCAGACGAGTACTGTTCATTCGGCGCCCGAGTCCAGCGCGACCGCGTCGCCCGGATAGATCGGCGTCATGCTCGCCGGCGCCTGATCGGCCCGACCATAGCCAGTAATCCATACCCGATGTGTTGGCCGGCCCGCGATATACGCCGCGACCGTGTCGAAATCGGCGTGCTCGTCGTTGCCGGTGGCACGGGCATCGAGTATTACGTTGGGCGCGGCGAACAGCCGGTCGTAGTAGTCGGTATCGACCGCCGAGTCGCCGCCGTAGCCCAGAATCGGCTCGCCGTCGAGGCTGGCAACGAAACCGAAGCAGGGTTCGCTGTGACGCGCGCGCAGCAAACACAGCGACAACCGTGGGGTTAACGGCCACGCCTGCCCCGCTGGCGTATCGACCCAGTCGCAGAACGCAGCCAGCGGCTCGCCCGTACTTTCCAGTTCGTGCAGGCGGTGTGCTTTAAGGCGTACCCCGACCGCCGGCTCGGCGACAACGCGCAGGCGACGCCCAGCCGCCGCTTCGGCGGCGAGTACCACCGGCAATTCACCCGCGTGATCGCTGTGGTTGTGGGTGACCAGAATCGTATCGGGAATCGCGCCCAGCCATCGCTTGCAGGCCTGCACCACGCCAAAGCCGATATCCACCAGCAGCACGTCATGGCCGTTCATTCTCAGGCTGATGGCACTGCTGGGCTCGCCGTCGTAAACGGCGGTCGCGCCGCGCCCCGTGCCAAGGCACAGGAACGACAGGCCGGCATCTTTGCTGGACATGATCACTACTCGGCAACGCAGTCAGCCGCGCATGATAGCGAACACGTGCCCCGCGCAGGTTGCCGGCGTGCGCGGCGAGCGGGCAACGGTCGCCGCATGCAGTCAGCTCGCTTCGATCAACGCCTCGACGATCGCGGCCTGGCGGGCGAAATAGCGTCCGTTCGACGGCGGCGTCGGGTCGGAGGTCATCACCACCGTCATGTCGCGCTCTGGCACCACGAACAGAACCTGTCCGCCATACCCGCGCCCGTAGTGGGCCGTCACGCCGGCGAGCCTGGTGGTGAACCAGCCGTAGCCGTAGGCATCCCCGGTATAGACCGAACGGGTTCGCCCGCGCCAGCTGGCTTCGATCCAGTCGGCCGGAATAATCTGTCGATCATCGATCCTGCCACCACGACGGATCATTTCGCCGAAGGCCAGCAGCGCGCGCGGCGTCATGCCCATTTCGTTGCCGCCGAAATAGATGCCCTGGGGATCGCGCGTCCAGGGCGGAATATCGATACCCAGCGGCTCCCCGAGCCAGTCGCGCATGAGTGCCAACGTACTGCGCCCGCTCGCCCGGGTGAGAATCGCGGACAGAACGTGGCTGTTGCCGGTCGAATAGAGCATGCGCGTGCCGGGTTCGGCCACGATCGGGCGCTGCAGCGCGTTGGCCACCCAGTCACGACTGGCGACCCAGCTGCCGTAGTTCGCGCCCGAGGTGCGCTCCAGCCCGGACTGCATCGACAGCAGTTGGCCAACGGTGATCGTCGCCACCCGGGCATCCACGTTCTGCGGCATGCGCGGCCCCAGCAGCTCGCCGATCGGCTGGTTTACACCGTCGATCACGCCACGATCGATGGCCGCGCCGACCAGCGTGGCGATAAGCGTCTTCGACAACGACTTGATATTTGCGGTGGCGTCCACGCCGTGACCGCGATAACCGCGTGCGAGGACGGTGTTGCCATCGATGGCGACCAGAAAGCTGTGGGTTCGCGGCAACGCGCCAGCGCGTTCGGCAATCGACTCCAGCGATGTCGTATCGATCGCAGCATTCGCGATGCCGGCGCAGAGCATCAGAGCGTAGATAGCGCCGGCGCGCGTGAGTCGGGGCACGAGCCGCCGCCAGTTTCTGGAGATGATTTTCAGCATGGGCTTGTCGCAATCCCTTTTTGGCGCCAAAAGCTGCACCGACTGCGGCCCGGCGCGCTTTTTGTTCAGTGCTATGGTGCAGGAAAGCGCCGAGGCGTATCGCCGCATACGCGTACCCGGCGCAACGATCGAAACCTTCACCGATTCGGGAGATTGCCATGGAACGTGTATTCATCAGCCGCGTTATTCGCGCCGATGCCGATGTGGTCTGGACTCTGCTGCGCGACTTCAACGGCATGCCGGACTGGCATCCGGCGATCATCGACAGCGAAATCGAGCACGGACGCGAAGGCGATGCCGTGGGCTGTGTGCGCAGCTTTCACCTCGCCGACGGCGGTCATATCCGCGAGCGGCTCACCGCGCTATCGGATGCCGACCGGCATATGCGCTACGCGATTCTCGAATCGCCCATGCCGGTGAACGGCTACGATGCGACCATCGACGTGATCCCGATCACCGAAGAGGCCGCCAGCCTCGTGGTCTGGAAGGCCGAGTTCGAAGTGGCGGCCGAAGACGCCGCTGCCACGATCGATACCGTGGCCGACGGCGTATTCCGTACCGGCCTGGACGCCGTGGCGAAACGCCTGGAGTGAGAACGCTCCGCCCGCAACCACCAGCCCCCAGACGCACCGGCCGGTTCCTGCGATGCGGGCTTTCACGCGTCGAATCGACTACGCCGCGTCCGGTGTTCGATTGCGTATGGCCAAACCAAGCCGGCTAGTCCTGCGGCAGCGCGTAAACGACCACCTGATCGCCGACTTGATCCTTGAGGATCGTATTGCCACCGGCAACGAAGGCCACGTACTGACGACCCTGGTATTCATAGACCGACGGATTGGCCACCGCCGGCGCCTGGGCCTGATCGGACCAGAGCTGCTCGCCGGTGGCCAGCGAGAAGGCACGCAGCTTGGCGTCCATCGATGCGCCGATGAACACCACGCCCCCGGCGGTCACCGCCGGGCCGCCGATGGTGGGCGAGCCCCATTTTTCCGGCATGAAGAAACCGTACTTCTGGGAGGCACCCACCGGGCGGCGCCATTTCACGTCGCCGGTATGCATGTCCAGGGCCACGAGTTCACCAAACGGCGGCTGCCAGCACGGCATGCCCAGCCAGTTCATCGCCACATTCAGGCGCATGCCGTAAGGCGCCCCGCTCTGGGGCGAAAACCCGCTTTCATTGCCCGAGCCGGTATCGGCCTGTTCATACGCTTCGCGCTCGTAGAGCTTGACGTACTGCACGATATGCGAGGTATTCACGATCGCGGTCTGGCTGGCAGGGTCGAAGGCCACACCGCCCCATTGCACGCCGCCGGAACTGTCCGGATAGGCCATCGCGCCCTCGCCCTTTGTTGTGGGCGGTGTATACATGCCCCGGTAGTCGAGCTGGTCCCACAGCCGTGAGCACTGGCCGCCGCCGACGATGTCGGCGAGTTTCCAGACCGGCGGTTTTGTCGTCTGGTCGAGCAATGGTGCGGGCTTGGTCGGGAACGGCTGGGTGGGCGAATAGATCTCGCCGGCGACCGAACCGTCGCCGGCAGGCACCGCGCGTTCCTCGATCGGCCATACGTCTTCGCCGGTCTTGCGATTGACCACGAACAGAAAACCCATCTTGGTCGCCTGGACCAGGGCCGGGATGTTTTCGCCATCCACGGTGATGTCCATGAGCGTGGGCGCGGCGTTGATATCGTAATCCCAGATATCGTGATGCACCCATTGGCGCGACCATACGACCTCGCCCGTATCGAGATCCAGCGCGGTGGTCGAGGTCGCCAGCGGCGCCTTTTCCTGGCGATTGCCGCCCCAGAAATTCGGCGACGGCGACGATACCGGCACATACACCAGCCCGAGTTCTTCATCGGCCGACATATGCGTCCACACGTTGGCCGTGCCGCTCTTCTTGCGCATGTCGTCGGAAAGCGCCTGGAACGTCCATTCGCGCTCGCCGGTACGGGCATTGATCGAGAACACCGTGCCGGGCGGGGCCTGTTCGAAGGCCCAGTCCTTGCCGGCCCAGCCAAGCAGCAGATGATCGCCAACCACGGTGGGCGGCTGCAGCAGCGACAGCGGCCACTTGGCGTGGGTGTCGTTCCACTGATTGACGTTGAGCACGCCGTGATCGGCAAAACCCTCGCATTTTTCGCCGGTATCGGCATCGAGCGCGAACAGGCGTGCGTCCATCGTGCCCATGTAGACGATCTTCTGACAGGCCTTGCCCGGCACCGGCTGTTCGGCCGCCCAGTAGGATACGCCCCGGTTCTTGAGCACCGGCTGGGTCAAGGCCTGCTTCTTGGTGTGGGTATCGAACGTCCACTTCGGTTCGCCGGTGGCCGGATCGAGGGCGATCAGTCGATAGAACGGCGTGCCGATATAGAGCGTGTCGTTGGCAAAGATCGGCGTCGCCGACCAGACCGTCGCCGGCGTATCGCCACTGCCATCGGAGACGTCGCCGGTATGAAATTCCCAGACCTTTTCGAGCCCGGCGACGTTGTCCGCGGTGATCTGGCTCAGCGGGCTGTATTTCTGTGCGTTGAGCTGGCCATGAAAACTGTCCCAGGTGGACTCGGCGGGCACCAGCGACGCGGGCGTGTTCGCGGCAACAGGCACGGTGCCCGAAGCCTTACCCTCGGGCGCGCCCGTCTGGCGTGCCGCGGCGTTGTTACCACAAGCTGCAAGCAGCGCGAGCGCCGCGCCGATGGCTGCGGCACGCAGTACGGCATACGCGTTGGTACTCATGAGTGCACCGCCTTGCGGCCGCGCTGCGGCGCCAGCGTATCCACGAGCAAGCCGATCAACCCGACGCCCATGGCCATGCAGAGCCACCATTCGTGCAGGAGCGCGCCAGCAAACGCGTTGCCGACCAATCCGATCAACGTCACCGCCACCAGAACGCCCTGGCCGGGCCGCCGAGCGAGCAGCAGCGACAATACGACCAGCACGGCGCTCACGCCAATCGCGGCAAGCGCGCCCAGCGTCTCTGTGACGCCGGTCAGCGGCGCAAAATAGGAATAAACCGCGACGCCGAACCCGGCGAGGACTGCGACAAGAAGCAGCACGGCACCCAAACGGGCCGTGCGATCGGGTGAGGACATGGGAACCGCCGTCTGCGAAAAGCCAGGGCCAACGCGGTCACGCCCGCCCAATAGATGCATAACGCATATATTACATCGGCGCGCCAGCCACTGGCCAGCCGGCGGCTAGCGCCGAGAGCGCCGCAGCTCGCCACGCAGCGCGATCAACAGGCAGATCATCGAACAGGCGCCGGGTGGCTCAAGCCGACATGCGCGCGGCCGAGCGGCCATCATCGGGCATGGTCCGGCCCAGAAAGTGCCGCGCATAGCGCGGCGTCAGCCGGTTGAGATCGAGATGCATGAACACGTCGGCCACGTTGAAGTCCGGGTCGTAACACGGCGGCCCGCCGACACAGGCCCCGACACGCAGATAGGCCTTGATCAGCGGTGGTAGGCGCACGGCACGCTCAAGCGGCGCGTCCGCGGGCGGCAGCGCGAGGCGCGGTCGCACGCAACGATGCCGCTCGGCCGGCTGGCGGGCCCAGATCTGGCGATAGGTCGCATGGGCCAGCGCCAGACCGTCGCGTAGATCGATACTCGCACAGCCAATGAGGTGATCGTAGCGATCGGCACGAATCAGATCGGCGATACCGCTCCAGAGCACCGCCATCGCCGGACTGCGCCGATACTCTTCGGCAACACAGGTACGGCCGATTTCGAGGAAGCGCCCCTGGCAGGTGAGCACTGCGTCGAGCTCGAATTCGCTGGACGAATAAAAGCCGCCGGCGGCGACGGCTGCTTCGTGCGTGAGCACCCGGGTGCTGGCAACCGCGCGCCCATCGCGGGCATCACGAACCAGCAGATGCAGGCAGAAGGCGTCCATGGCATCGGCTTCGAGGCCACTGCCGGCCAGCGTGGCCTGGGCGCCCATTTCCTGTACGAATACGCGATAGCGCAGGGCCAGGCTGTCGTCGATCTCGTTCTGGGTCCGGGCAAAGCTGTAGTAGAAACGGGCACCGCGCTCCTGCGCTGCTTGTTTGGTCGTCGTTGCGGTCATGGCGGGCATCTCGATCGCGAATCAACGACCGCGATTCTCCGAGCCCTGTGTGATACGCAAATGACCCAACGGTGACGCCTGTATGACGCAGCGGAATGTAACGATTGCGTCATTTCAAGCTGCTATCCAGTAGCGATAACGCTCGCTCCAGGACAGCAACATGTCGGATACCAGCCTGCTACTGAGGCTATGGCTGACCAAGCCGCGCCAGATCGCCACCTGGACGCCGACCGGGCGCGCCGTGGCCCAGGCTTTTGTGGATGCGCTGGACGCCGCCCCCGGTGAGGGCCACATCGTCGAGCTCGGCGCCGGCACCGGTCCGATTACCGCCGCCATGCTGGAGGCCGGCATCGATCGCCGCCGGCTGTGCGTGGTCGAATACGACAACGACCTCGTTGCCCTGCTGCGGCAACGCTTTGGGCATGGCGGCATCGTCCAGGGCGACGCCCGGGCGCTGGATTCACTGTTTGCCCAACAGGGTATCGACCAGGTGGCCGCGATCGTATCCACCCTGCCGATCCTGCATTTTTCCCGCGCCGATCAGCGCCGCGTGCTCGACGGCTGCTTCGCACGCGCCCTGCCCGGCACGCTTTTCACCCAGATCACCTACCTGCCCGGCTCGCCCGTGCGCCAGCGGGCGCTGGAGCGCTGGGGCTATCGCGCCGACCGCTTTCGGCGGGTCGCACTTAACTGGCCGCCAGCGACGCTGTGGCAGTATCGGCCCGACGTCGGCCTGTAACCCCGCCCGAACGCCACGCGCAGCAACGTTGAACGATCGCTTGCACGATCGTTCAAGATCGCCTTGACGTGTCCGCTTCAAGCTTGTCGATACCCGTCCGCCTGTTCGTCGACACGCCATGGAAATCGCGATCTATACCTTCTGCGTGATGTATTCGCCGGGGCCAGTCAACCTGCTTGCCTTCAACACGGCCCTGCACCGCCCGCCGGCCACGCTGGCCGGCTATTGCGTCGGCGTGGGCGTGGCCATGCTGAGTGTATTCCTGGTGTTGGGTTACACCGGTGCGGCCCTCGTTCGCGACGCCCTGCTACCGTGGCTGGCCGGCGCCGGCAGCGCCTATATCCTTTATCTCGCCTATCATCTTTTTACCGCGGACACGAACGCGGCGAAGGCGGCCGAACCCGCCACCGAGCTGCGTTTTCGCCAGGGCTATTGCCTGCAGCTGCTCAACCCCAAGGGCTGGGTGCTGGTGCTGCCGGTAACGACGCTCATGTTTCCGGCCGCCGGACTGAGCGGCCTCGGCATACTCGCCTGTGCTCTGCTTATTTCGCTGGGTGCTGTTGGCGCGCCGGCCTGCTATGCACTGCTCGGTCGGCTTGCCGGCGCGCGCATCCATCACCGCCGCACGCTGGTCATCGCCAACAAGGTGATGGCCCTGTGCCTGGTCGCCGTGGCCGCTTCAATCGCTTACGATTTCTTTATCGCCACCGGCAACGGCATCGCATGAGCGCCGCCACCTACCAACACGACTGGTTCATCCACTCGCCCACGCCGCGCCTCGACCGCATCGAGGCCTATTTCGGCAACCATGCCTACGACCCGCATCGGCACGATACCTATGCGATCGGGGTCACCCTGGCGGGGGTGCAGAGCTTTCATTACCGCGGCTCGCATCGACACAGTCTGCCCGGGCGCACGATCGTGATTCATCCGGACGAAGTGCACGACGGTCATGCCGGCGATATTCACGGCTTTCGCTACCGCATGGTCTATGTTCCGCCGACCGTGTTCCAGGACATGCTCGGCGGTCAGCCGCTGCCGTTTCTGCCGGGCGGCATTACCACCGATGCCCGTATGGCCGAGAGCGTGCTGCGGCTGCTGCGCCCTATCGACGACCCGCTCGAATCGTTCGAGGAAGACGATGCCCTGTTCGATCTGATCCGTGCCATGAACGCGCTGGCGGGCACCCAAACCAAACCGCGGCGGGTCGATACCGTGTCCGCACAGCGTGCACGCGCGTTCATCGATGACAGCCCACAGGGGCGCATCACCCTCGATCAGCTCGAGGCCGTGACCGGGCAGAACCGCTGGCGGCTGTCGCGGGATTTTCGGGTGCTGTTCGGCACCAGCCCCTATCGTTACCTGACCATGCGACGCCTGGAGCGCTGCAAACGCAGTCTGGATGCCGGCCACGGGCTGGCCGATGCATCGCTGGCGGCCGGCTTCGCCGACCAGAGCCATATGACCCGACAGTTTCGCGATGCCTACGGCATTTCGCCTGGTCGCTGGCTCAAGCTCACCGCCCAGGCCAGCGGCCAAAGCCGCGAGCGCGGTTAGCGCAGTGCCAGTTCGCCGTATTCGAGAATGCTCGGAATCACGATTTCCTCTTCATCAGCCAGGTGCTGTGTAACCAGCAGCAACAGACGGTCCGCGCGCTCGGCATAGGCATCCACGCCGTAGCGCGCGTCGTCGCCCACCGCGAACGCCTGCAGCAACGACTGGGCGCTAGCTACGACCGACAGCAGCTGTTCGTGAATGATTTCATGATCGTTCTCCAGCAGATCGAAGCCGTAGATCAGGCGCTTGTCGAGGTTTCGAAATCGGGGAAAGTAATGGGCATCCTCGATTCGGTGATGCCCTTCCAGATGCTGGAGATAGGCCCGCAGGCGCGGCGCGAACGCGCGCTCAAACGCCGCGATGTCGGTGCGCCCCTCGCGAAAATCCTCGCTAACCCGGGCCAGGGCGCCGCCCTCGGCGCGCAGCGCATCGTGAACCTGCAGCCAGAATGCGGCCAGTTCGCCGTAATTGGCGTGCGCCGGCCATTGCGGTACCGGATACTTTGCCCGCAACAGCGCGATCTCGGCCGGTAGCGCGGCGCGTTGATCCAAGCGCAGGTCGTCGGAAATCGTGTGCATCACGCAATGATAACGCGAAGCCGCAGGCGCTTTGCCGGCGCACAGCAACACGTCTGCAGGCCCGGGCCCGACAGGCGCAGCCTGCCGGGCTCGGTCCAAAGGCTTAGTCGGCCTGAATCGGCGGGATGATGCGTTCGGCAGCCAGCCGATCGAACAGATCGAAGAACGACGCGCGCGTTTCACGATGATCCATGAAGCCGAAGTTGCGCGACTTGTTGATATCGTTCACGCATTCCTGCTCGCGACCCAGATCGCCGTCGCTGTGCCACCAGGACGCGAGGCGGCCGATATCCGACTCCACCAGGCCGTGGGTTTCGGCCAGTTCGGCCCAGGTGGATTCGATACCCTCCATCTGCTGCTCAAGCGGATGCGGCGTTTCGTCCGGACCCTCGGCCTCGAGCCCGAAGTATTCGCCGATCTCCCGCCACAGACGACGCCAGCGAAACACATCGCCGTTGACCGAATTGAATGCCTGATTCTGGGTGCCGGGCGAAATGGCCGCCCATTCCATCTGCCGTGCCAGCAGCAACGCATCGGTGAGGTCGGTGAGCGCGTTCCACTGCGTCTGCGAACCGGGGAACTTGAACGCACGACCGGTGGCCTTGCAGATCGACGCATAGGCCGCGAGCGTCACGCCCATGTTCATGGCATTGCCACGCGCATAGCCGATCAGGGTATGCGGTCGATGCACGTTCCAGCTCAAACCATAACGCCGGGCGTTTTCGAACAGAATATCCTCGAGTACATAGTAGAAGTTGGGCCCCGGCACACGTTCGGCGGATTCACGAAACGGCGTTTCCACGTTGCCGCTGCCGTAGGCTTCGAACGAACCGAGATACTGCTTGGTGCCGGTCACCAGCGACGCATGGCGCAGTTTCGTTTCGTCCAGCGCGTCGAACAGGTTGCGCATCATCGCGCCGTTGGCTTTTTCGTTTTCCGCCTCGGAGTCGCGAGCGGTCCACGTGCAGAAGAACACATGGGTGATCTTGAGGCCGGCCAGCGCTTTCGCCGTGGCCGGCGCGTCGAGCAGATCGGCCTGGACGGGGATGACACCGCCGGTATCGGCCGGCCGCCGCGACAGGCCATAGACGGTCCAGCCGCTGGCCGCGAGATAAGCGGCAAGATTACCACCGACGATGCCGGTGGCACCGACGACGAGCGCGGTTCCTTTTTGCATGATAGAGCCTCTTGTAGCGATGCAGCAGGAGCTGCTTGAGTAACGTGCCCAGTATCCGGCCTGTGCGACTTGCTACAATCGATAACTTCGCAATTGGTTATTGCATGAAACGCAATGCACTCGATCTCAATGCCCTGCGGCTGCTGCAGACGGTGACCGAAACCGGCAGCTTCACCGCGGCCGCGCAACGAAGCCAGCGCTCGGTATCCGCCGTATCGCGGGAGATCGCCGCGTTCGAACGGGCGCTGGGCCAGCGCCTGTTCTATCGACACACGCGGGCGGTATCGCTTACCGAAGCCGGTCGGCTCTATCTCGACGCGGTGCGGCCTCTGGTCGAACAGATCGATACCGCCACCGAAACGTTGTTCAGCGACGAGGCCGAGCCCGCGGGCGTACTCAGCGTGAATGCGCCGGTTGCCTTCGGCCAGCGGCAGCTCATGGCGCTCGTGGGCAGCTTTCAGGCGCGCTATCGCCAGATCCGCGTCGACCTGCGCCTTTCCGACCGCTTCGAGGATCCGGTACGCCGCGCCCACGACGTCACCTTCCGGGTCGGCCAGCCCGCCGACTCCGCTCTGATCGCACGTCCGCTCGCACCGATGCGGTATATCGTCGCGGGCGCGCCGAGCTATCTTTCGCAACACGCCGCGCCGCAAACCCCCACCGACCTGCTGGCCCATGCCTGCCTGCGTTACCAGGGTGACTACGGCCGCCAGCAGTGGTACTGGCGCTCACATGCCGACGCTGCCTATACGCCGCTGACCGTCGATGGCCCTCTCTATAGCGACGACGCCGTCAGCCTGCGCGAAGCCGCGCTGGCGGGCAGCGGCCTCGTGCTCTTCCCAAGCTGGTTGATCGACCGCGAGCTGGCCGCCGGCACGCTCGTCCCGCTGCTCGAAGACTGGCAATGGGAAGTCACGCCGCAGCAACGATTGATTTACATGTTGTATGCCGAGCGCGAGCTCGCCCCGCCCAAGACACGCGCCTTCGTCAATCACGTGCTCGAACAGATCGGCGACCCGCCGCTCTGGGATCGCTGGCGGAGCGTAACCCGCTAACGCTTTCCCCTTGCCAGCGGCCGCCAACCAGGCGCGTTGCACGAGCGCGCATGAAAAGCGCCCGCCGCATCTGCCGGCTCCAGAAAAACGCCCGTAACGACAGGCGATGTGTTGCGCGCCATGTATTGCACCGGCGCGTGAAGCATCCTGCTATGATCCTTGGACGGGGCCGGGGACCACGGTATAAGCATGCCGCAGGCATATATCGCCATGGGCGCAGACACAGCGTCTTCTTTGGGCGCATGGGCGCTGTGGCTGAAAATTCTAACCGCGGGCGCGACTTTGGCGTTGACCGCGGTGCTGGTCGTGCTGACGCTGTCGTTATACAAGCGTCGCGATCAGTATGCGCCGACCGCCCTGCATTTCACGATCGCAAATTTCTTTGCCGCCGGCTATATCGTGGCCGATACCGTAGTCATCGTCGCGACGATGCTGGCTCGGGACGATGTGGTACAGCTCGCCTACCGCACCGCCATCGCCGTACTCCCGCTCGCGCTGGCGGCTTATTTCTTCGTCTACCGCTGCATGACGCATGAGGGCTGGCCCGCGCGTCGGCTGCTCGTCGAGGTCTACGGCGTTGGTCTGTGTGCTGCCCTGTTGCCGTGGTTCGACAACGCCTATCTGGTGGTGGCCAGCGAACAGCTCACGATTACCCGGGCCAACATATTTCTCGACTACGGCGCGGGCGCGGCGCCCTTCTTCGCGGGCTGTCTGGCCGTGTTTGCCGTCGTCAGCTACCGCATATTGCGGCACGCCCCGGCCCGCAAGAGTGCGGGCATCTCGCTAGTAACCGGTTTCGGATTTGCCGTGTTCCTGCTCTGCGGCATACACGACGCCTTGCGTGAACTCGGCCTGTCGCTGCTGCCCATGGATACGCTGGCGCTGGCCGCCGTGCTGTTTCAGACCTTTGCCTGTGCGGTGATGGTCTGGCACTACTCGGTGACCCTCGGCGAGCAGCGCAGCCAATACGCCCAGCTCAGGTCTGTCACCGACCGCGCCAATCGCGACGCGCTGTCGGGCCTTTATAACCGCTGCTACCTTGAAGACTATATGGCCCGCGGGGGCGCGCAAGCTCGCGGCGGCCTGCTGTTCGTTGACCTCGATCACTTCAAGAAGATCAACGACGACTACGGCCATACAACCGGCGACCGGCTGATCCAGACGGTGGCCCAGTGTATGCGCGAGGCCACGCGCGAACGCGATATCGTGTGCCGCTGGGGCGGCGACGAGTTCCTGGTGCTGCTCGAGCTCGGGGCCGAGAACGATGCCACCAATCCGGCCATCGAGCGTCTCGTGCGGGCCCTCGACCAGACCCGTATCGATGGTATAGACGGCCTCAAGCTGAGCGCCAGCATGGGCTATGCGGAATTCGAGAAGGGCCAGTGGCGCGAAGCCCTGAATCGGGCCGACGTCGCCCTCTACGAGGCAAAGCGTGGCGGTCGCTGCCGGGTGAGTATCGCCAGTTAATTTCGCGGCCTGGTTACCGGCCTTTCCCCGCTTGCCAGCCCGGGCCACATGCGGCCTGCTAAACCACAGGGCAGACTGCAAAATACCGGCAACGGACATTTCTAGCAGCAAACCAGGGAGCGCCGGCCGTGATTATCACAAGGGGAGCACGCATGCGGCCGATCAAGCCCAGCCAACCTGACGAGCAGGGCATTGGCAACACGAACTCGTTGCCGAATGTCGCTTGGCCGGCGAACATTCGGCGGCCGGCACGAGCATACGCATGAACGCCCCGATCGGTCCGGACGACTCCCTATCCTTTCACCGGCATCGGCGCGCGTTGCTGCTGGTGCTGCTCGCGTTTACCGCGCTGTTCGGCATTTTTTTCATCGTCATCAACTTCTTCGCCGGCAAATACATGTTGATGGCCGTCGAAGTCGCCGTCTCGACCTTTGCGCTGGCTCTGCTACCCGTCGTTAGGCGTACGCCACGTCTTCAACGCTGGTCTGTGGGGTATCTGATCGTACTGTATAGCGGTGTGAGCTATGCGCTGATCACACCCGAAACCTCGGTATCGGTCTTCGGCTGGGTTCTACTCATGCCCGTGGTTGCGCATCTGTTGATCGGACGTTTGTGGGGCGGCGTGCTATGCGCGGTATTCGTGCCGCTGGCAGCGGCCATATTCATCTGGCGTTTCGGTACCGATCCGGTATTTGCCAATCCTGGATCGATCGCGAACATGGTTACGATCACCTGCTGTAGCTATCTGTTGTCGTACGTATACGAAGGCAGCCGGGGCGAGGCCGAACGCCGCCTGCGGCGTATGGCCTCGACGGATGCCCTGACCGGTTTGCCGAATCGCATCCGCCTTGAACAGATCTATGCGCGCCATATGACCGCCACCCGACTGCCA
The DNA here is from genome assembly GCF_040361435.1 of Salinisphaera sp. C84B14. Taxonomy (NCBI): domain Bacteria; kingdom Pseudomonadati; phylum Pseudomonadota; class Gammaproteobacteria; order Salinisphaerales; family Salinisphaeraceae; genus Salinisphaera; species Salinisphaera sp. C84B14. The sequence continues at coordinate 34,889 of NZ_APNL01000017.1, forward strand.
ATGGCCATGCTCATGGTCGATCTTGATCACTTCAAACGCATTAACGACAACCATGGCCACCGGGCAGGCGATAAAGTATTACGCGCCGTAGCCAAGGCCATGAAAGGACAGATGCGCGATGCCGATTTCGTCTTCCGGCTCGGTGGTGAAGAGTTCTGCATCCTGTTACCCGACACGGATTTTTGCGCCGCGCGCCAGCTGGCCGAACGCACCCGCACCGCCATCGAAGCGCTTGCGTGTCACGATTGCGAGGTGGTATTGCGCTTGACTGCGAGTATCGGTATTGCCGTCAGCCGCGACGCCGATGAGCCGCTTGATAACCTGCTCCACGCGGCCGATCAGAACCTCTACCGCGCCAAGCTCGGCGGGCGCAACCAAGTCATCGGTTGAGCGGTACGTCGCGAGTCGGCACGTTGCAGAACCGCTGCACTCCAGCTTGCGAATCGGCCTGCGGCAACGTAGAAATTGCACGTCTATTCGCTTGCGAGCCGGTCGTAGCCCATGAGTTATCGTATCGAAATCGACAGCGCCGATGGCCGTATCGACGCCCATGTTTTTACGCCCGCCGACGCGCCTGGCGCCCTGCCCGCGGTCATCCTCCTCACCGACATCGGCGGACTGCGCCCCTGCTATCACGAGAAAGCCCAGATCGTGGCCGACGGCGGTTATGCGGTGCTCCTGCCCAACGTCTATTATCGCCATGGCCACGGTGCGGTCGTTCCCGAAGGCAAGTCTTTTCGCGATGAAGACGTCCGTCCCACGCTGTTCAAATACGCCGCCCAGCTGACCCCTGCAGCACAACGCCAGGACTTTGCCGCCTGGCTATCGGCTGTCGACGACGCCCCCGAGTTCGATTCGGCTACCGTGGGTGTTGTCGGCTACTGCATGACCGGCGCCTTCGCCCTGCGCATGGCGGCCTGGCACCCGGAACGCATCACCGCGGCCGCGGGTTTCCACTCCGCGAATCTTGCCAGGGCAGACGATCCGGACAGCCCCATTCACGACGTGGAATCGATTCAGGCACAGCTATATTTCGGGCATGCCGACGGCGATACGTTGTTGCCACCCGAGCAGATCGCACGGCTCGACCAGGCCCTGGCCGAAGCCGGCGTGCATTTCTGTACCGAACTCTACAAAGGTGCCGGCCACGGCTATACCGCAAAGGATGCGCCCGTCTACGACGCCCGTGCCGATGCGCGTCATTTCAAACGGCTATTGACCCTGTTCGAAGAATGTCTGGGCAAGGCCGCCTAGAACTTGCCGTGGCAAGGCTGGGCAGGCGCAATGGCCGGGCGTTCTTGAATCGAATCATATTGCGCACAACATTCATCCACGAATAACTCAGAAACAGGATCACGACATGGCAGTAGACAAGGTTCTTTATCGGGCCCAGGCCACGGCGACAGGCGGACGCGACGGCCGAGCAACCGGCGCCGACAACGAGTTCGATCTCAAACTGGATACACCGAAAGCTCTGGGCGGCGCCGGCGGCGACGGCACCAATCCCGAGCAGCTGTTCGCGGCCGGTTACTCGGCCTGCTTCATTGGCGCGATGAAGGTGGTGGCCGGCAAACAGAAAGTGTCACTGCCCAAGGACACGAGCGTGACCGGCGACGTGGGCATCGGGCCCTCCGGCGAGGCCTTCGGCATTGAGGTCACACTCAATATCTCGCTGCCGGGCATGGACAAGGGTGAGGCCGACAAGCTGGTCGAGGCGGCCCATCAGGTCTGCCCCTATTCCAACGCCACGCGCGGCAATATTGACGTCACGCTCGACGTTCAGGTCTAGCTCAGCCGACGTCAATAAAATACGCGGTAAACGTGCGTCGCCGATGACGACGCGCGCCCCGGGCGGTTCGCGATCCACGAGCCGCCCGTTTTGTTACGTATTGTGCAGCGTGCGAAATCGCGCGATGATACGTTTTGAACTATCTGACCCGAATACGGAATATCCGGCTTCTTTGACGTTCAGTCATGGATGAAGCGATGAAAACGCACGCCTTTGCTCGTTCCCGAAATATCGCCGCGCTGTCGTTGACGGTGGTCGGCGCGCTTGCCGCGGGCACCTGGTGGTACGGTAAGCAGTCACAGGAGCCGGCCGTTCCCGCGCCGCAGGGCTGGAGTGCTTCGCAACCGGGGCCGGTCGAACGGTCAGAACCCGCGGCGACAACGCCCGCGCCCAGCCCGGTGACAGAAATGACGCTGCGCCTAGACGGCGCGAATCGCCTCGTCGAGCATGAGCCTGCGCCGTCCCGGAAGACAGCAAAGCCTGCGCCCGCGGCCAAGAGCGTGGATGCTCAAACCAGCGACGCGTTTGTCGAGAACGACCCAAACGAGACACTGGACCTGAACGTCCAGAACGCATTCGACGCGCCCGATCATGCGGCGCGCGCTCAGGCCGCAGCCGCGACCACCAGGACCCGGCCCAACCCGCTGGATGTAAGCCAGTTTCAGAAGCAGGCGCCGGAAGTCGAAAGCTATAACCTGTTCAAGTCCGAATACGGCCTGCGCGGCTTCATGAAGCAGAACTGGATCAACCAGCGCGTTGCCCTGCTGGGTGGGCTTGGCCTGAATGACGACCGGCTGATCGAAAACGAAGACGACGACTTTCGCGACGATATCGCCTTCGGGATGGGGCTCATCGTCGCCTTTTAGGCGTGCTGTGATCGGCGCGCCCAGCCCGGCCCGAAAGCGCAGCGCGCGCCCGTTTCTACCGGCCCACGGCGGGCCCTCAGCGCTGAGCAGGCTGCGCGGACGTGAATAGCCGCAGCCCGATATACGCCATTGTCGACCCGCCCGAAGCCAGGCACATCACCGCGGCCATGGCCACGGCATCGCCGCCGAACGCGCCCACCGCCCAGGTCGCCACCGCGCCGCAGGAAAACTGCACCACGCCGAACAGTGCCGAGGCCGCACCCGCTGCATCCGGCGCCAGATCGAGCAAACCCGCAACCGTATTTGCGCCGGCCACACCGACCGTGGATAGCAGGAAAAACAAGGGTATCGCCACGCCCCAGAAGCCGCCGAATCCGGTCAGCGTGGTCGCCAGAAGCACCAGCGAACAGGCCATCGTGTTCAGCACGGCCACGCCCAGCAGCATGCGATAGCCGAGAAACATCACCAGCCGGCCGTTGCTGGCGGTGCCGATGAGCATGGCGAAGACATTGGCGCCGAAATAAAAGCCGAACAGGGATTCGTCGATCCCGAACTGTTCGATATAGACGAACGAACTGGCCGCGACGTACGAGAACAGCGCCCCGAACATCAGCCCGCCGCACAATAGAAACAGCGCGATCGGGCCGCGCCTGAGCAGCGCGAGGTAACCCGCGTACTGGGCCAGCAGGCTGCGATCGCGGATACGCCGCTGCGGCGGATGCGATTCCCCCAGCAGCACCGTCAACGCGACCAGACACATCAGCGCGTAAACGCAGAGCAGCCAGAAAATCCCCTGCCAGGCGGCGAACTTGAGCACCAGCCCACCCACAATGGGGGCCAGCAACGGCGCGGTGGCCATCACCATCACCACGAACGACATCACGCTCGCCGCCTTCGAGCCGTGGAAACGATCCCGTACGATCGCCCGCGACATGACCGGGCCGGCCGCCGCGCCAAAGCCCTGAACGGCACGCGCGGCAATCAGCATGCCGACCGACTCCGACAGGGCACAGGCGACGGAGGCGACCAGATACAGGCCGAGGCCGAAATACAGTATCGGCCGCCGCCCGTAGCGATCGGAGAGCGGACCGTAGGTCAACTGGCCGGCCGCCAGACCCAGGAAGAACAGACTCAGGCTGTACTGTACGTACGCCGGATCGACCGCGAACTCGCGAGCCAGGCCCGGCATCGCCGGCAGGTACATATCGATCGACAACGGCGTAACCGCGGTCAGCATGCCGAGTACGGCAATGAATACGAAATATGCCGCGCGGCTTTCGAGGGACGTGGCCATGCAGGCGGCTCCTTGGGATGCGGGGCGCCGGCAGCGCCGCAGGCGCGGCGGCAGGGTCAGCCCGCTGGGGCGCGCCGGATTATTAACCCGGCCCTAAGATAGATTATTCAATCGTTGATTTTTCGGGTGGATATCACGCGTGTGCGAAAGCACACGCGCCACGGCCAACGGTCGTGAAGCCATTGGACGAAACGACGAACAGCGGCCAGCCTTTCGTTCCACGGCATTGGAAACTGCTGACGCAGTCAGCGGTTTCGGTGCCGGGCCAATAGGGCCGCGGCATTATGCCAGCCGGCATCGATGACGGCCACGGCCTCGCCCGGGCCATCCATGCCCGGATGCAGGCGCGTCAACACCCGCGCGGGCGGCATTTCCAGCGCGAGTTCGTAGCCGGCTTCGTGCACGATGCGCGCGCTGGCCGCCCAGTGCACGGTGCGCGCCATGTTGTAGATCAGATCGTCGCGAATATCGGCACCACGCCAGAGCCGGCGCCGCCGGTTCGCACTGAAATAGGCACAACTCGGGGCATTGAATACCGTATCGGCCGCCGCCTCGGCCAGGCGCTGAGCGGGGGCCTGGAGCAATTCGCAGTGCGACGGCACGGCCATATCCAGGCGTTGTACGCGTGCGGCGCCCCGTTCGGTGGCTTTATCGGCCAGGCGTTCCAGCCCGGCGTCGCCGCCCGCGACCACGATCTGGGTATCGCTGTTGATGTTGCCGATATACAGCGGCGCGTCGTCACGATAGAGCTCGGCAATCAGTGCCCGAACCGTTGTTTCGTCGAGGCCGATCACCGCGCTCATGCCGTAGCCCTGCGGATAAGCCTCGGCCATGAGCCGACCGCGCCGGGCAACCAGGCGCAGCGCATCGGCATAGTCGATCGCGCCGGCGATCACGGCCGCGGGCCAGGCCCCGATCGAAAGCCCCATCACCGCGTCGGGCGCGCCTGCCTCGGCGACAAGATGCCGGGCCGCAGCAACGCCGGCAACGGTCAGAGCCAGTTGGACCGATTCCGTGCCGGCCAGCGCATCGTCCGTATCCAGCGCCGCCACTTCGCATTCCAGAACATCCGCACTTGCGGCCAATGTATCGCGCACTGCCACACTATCCGGCAGTTCTGCGAGCATGCCGGCGCGTTGCGCGCCCTGGCCGGCAAAGGTAAATACGACGCCCATGGCAATCAGCCCGCGGCCGTGTACGAGGCCCGCTGGTGGGGCACGGACTCTGCCCAGGGGTCGGCACAAAGAAAGGGCCCTTGATCACTTTTGACCAGCACCTTGTCGTGGTCGCCCGCCCAGTCGGCCAGTGCCACCCCGCCGGACGGCGTTTCCATCTGAATATCGCAGCGCGCCGCGAGCACGGCCAGCGAGGCGACGATCCGGGCCGCATCGCGGCGGGTGAGCCGTTGCGGCAGCCGCAGCAGCACATCGATATCCGACGCGGCATGGCAGCTGGCTTCGCCGGTGGCCAGCTCGTAGCCGACGGCGCCGGTCAATCCCCCGCACTGGCCGTGCGCGTCCAGCGCGGCGGCCAGCGCCGGCAGTGCCGCGAGTGCCGGGATGGCCCGTCGGCGTTCTGCCGTGGGCTGTTCGATAAACGCCGCGCACTGCTCCGGCGTCACGGTTTTCATTACCTGTTCTGTGGCGATGGTCGTGGCGAAGCGTTGATTGCGCTGCGCACCGCGTACGCCCACCGGCAGGCGGCCGCAAACGCGTGGCGCGCGTCGCACCACGAACGGCCCGCCGCGGGCGATCAGCGGATTCGCCCAGGCCGGCGCCTCATCACCAACGCTTTGCTGCGCGCACCACAGCAGGTCGTGCGGGCGGGCCGCGCGGCACCCAGCCGCGCCTTCGCTGTAGTCACCCGAGGCGGGTGACATCAATCGCCGTTCCACTGCGCACGCAGACGCTCGCGCACTTTCACCGACGCCGCGCGACCGTCGGCGTGCAGCCGCGCTGCCAAGCTGAAATCCTCGCCGATGTCGGCCAGCGCCCGCCTCAGGGTCTGGCGTACGTGGTCCACATCTTCGCCGTGCGGCCGCTCGGCATCGGCGACCGACACCCGGGCGAACAGCAGGCCCAGGCGATCGAAGCTGGCGATGTCGTAAGCCATGGGCGTGATCGTTTCGGCCAGCTGTTCCACGCCTTCGACGGTACGCTGGGTGATTCGGGCGGCGGCCTGTTTGCCCATGGCATGCACCTGCACGCCGGCATCGTCGAGCGCGATCAATCGATTGGCCTGATAGCCATGGGCGAGAAACGCGCCGGACATGGCCTTGCCCACGATCAGCCCGAGCACCGGATGGCCGGCCTCGCGGGCCACGGCATAGGCCTCGGCCGCGGCGGCCAGCGCCTGATGGATGCCGAAGGCTTCCTCGCTGCGCCCGTAGGCCTGGCTGGGCACATCGATGACCGCGACGATGGCGCGCTTTTGCGCTGCGCCGGCGTCGGCGGCCACGACCTGCCTGACCGCCTGGGCCAGCGCCCAGCCTTCGACCAGACCGACTTCACCGCCGCGCGCCCGCGGATAGGCGTTGTCGGCATCGGGCACGACCGCGATATAGCGCGCGCTGCGCTCGTCGATCGCGCCATCGACGACCTGCACGCTGGCCGGAAAGCCCGCAACGCGGGCGGCATTGTCGGTAAGCGCGGCGAGCCATGCCGCGCCCCGCGAGCCCTGCTCTTGTGTACTCATGACGGATCTCCCGAGCCGTGAATTTCCTGCGCCATGACCTCGCGCGCCCATGCGGCGTCGGCGCGGCGCTGGGTATTCAGAGCGCGCAGCCTTTCCAGATGCGCCTCCACCGCCTGGGTGCGAGCCAGATCGCCCACCGGTCGCGCCACCGCGTTGGCGACGGCGGCACGAATTTCGGCGCTGTCGTCGTCGCAAAGCGTATCCACGAAATGCGTGGCATGGCGCTGGGCACCGCCGGTCAGGCTCCAGATCATGGGCCGATCGCGGGAGTCGAATTCGTCGACGCCGGCTTCCTGTTCTATCACCTGCGGGCCGTTGAGCCCCAGCCGGGCTTCGCGGGTGGCGATCAGCGTCGAGCACAGCCCGGCCGCGATCGACATGCCGCCGAAACAGCCCACCGGCCCGCTGATGACACCAACCACCGGCACATGCTCACGCAGGGCAACGATCGCGGCATGGATTTCGGCAATCGCCGCCAGTCCGCAGTTGGCTTCCTGCAGGCGCACGCCGCCGGTTTCGAACAAAATTACCGGCACGACAGGGGTCTTGGCGCGTGCATCTTCGAGTGCGAGCTCAAGCGCGCCGGCGATCTTCGCCCCGCCGACCTCGCCCATCGAGCCGCCCTGAAACGCCGGTTCGATCGCGGCAACCACGACGACCACGCCGTCGATGGTGCCGCGGGCAATGACCACACCGTCGTCGGCCTGGGTCACGATGTCCTGCAGGGGCAGCCAGGGGGAACTCAGGCGTTCGAAGGGGTCGAGCAGTTCCCGCAGGCTGCCGGCGTCGACTAGATACTGCACCCGCTGGCGGGCGCTCTTTTCGACGAAGCTTTCGCGTTGCAATAGGTCTGCGCTGTCCATCATGTCCTCCCGGCGCTGGCGGCCTGTTCCATGGCCTGGGCAATACGCAGCCGCACCACCGCCGGCGTGGCGCCGAAGTCGTTGATCTCGAGCGCGACCGCCGGCTGCTCGGCATCGGCGAAGATGCGATCGATCACCGCTGTCCATATATCGTTCACGCCGTCGACCGACGTGGTGATCGCTACCGTCGAACGCCCGTTTTGGGCCGGCTCCAGCAGCACTTCCAGATCGCCGGAGCCGACCACGCCGGCCAGCGCCCGCTTTGCGGCCGGGTCACCGGCCGGATAATCAAGCGATAAGCGTTGCATATTCATTCTCCTGGGCGGATTGTTCGCCATTGCAGCGCAGCGGCCAGTCGCGACCGGCCGCGTTTTCCAGTGCGTCGATAAGCAGCGTGGCCGAGAGTAGATCGGCGCTGCCGCCCGGCGAGGCATTCATGGATAACAGCTCGCGATCGAAGCGCGCGAGTTCGCGTGCCCCGGCCCGCGTGCCCGCGCCGCCGCGCTCGATAATCGTCGCCGCCCCGCCCTGCACGCGCAGCAGACCGGCACGCCCGGCCCGACTGAGCACGCAGGTATCGTCGAGCACGGTCATGATGGCGAGCAGCGCATTCAGCCGCGCGACGCGTTCGCTGCAGCCCGCCTTTCTTGCCCGACGCAGCATGGCAAGGCCGGCTTCGCGTATCGGCGGGAAACCGCGACAGGCCTCGCCGCGCGCGCCGGCGACCTGATAACGCTGTACGGCGCGCTGGCCGTTCGAGCGACGCGCCGGCGATACGGCCGGATCGTCGATGGCAGCCATTGCCGCCACTTCTGCCAGTAGCGTATCCGCATGCCATCGACTCGGGCGGCGTGCCGCGGCCGACACGATCAGTCCCAGACACCAGATGGCACCGCGATGGGTATTGACGCCGTCGGTGGCAAGCATCATGCGTGCTTCGCTTTCGCGGCCGAGCAGGCCGAGCTCGGCACGCAGCGTGGCCGGGTCATGTTCTTCGATGGAGGCAGCTGCCATATCGTAAAAACCCACTTCGAGCGCATCCACCGAGGCATGCATGAGGGCACGATTCATGTCCCGATGCGCGCCGCTGCCGCGCCGGTCCACCAGCCCCGGCTTGGGGGTGAGGTCCACTTCCGCGCGCAGCGCGTCGCTGGCCGCGCGCGCCAGCACGCCGGCCAGCGTATCGACGCGTACGGCTGTGCCTGTCGTTGCTATCGTCATCACCAGCTCCGAAAACGCGCCGGCGGCTCGTAAAGCCCGCCGGACCAGTCGACCAGATCCGCGATACTGCTTGCCGCGAGCTGCGAACGCGTGGCTTCGGTACGGCTCACGCCCAGATCCTCGGGCGTACGGACCTTGCCCTGCTCGCGCAGGCGTTTGGTCGTGGCTGCGTCGGCGCTTAGACCCAGCGGCGTGACGCCGGCGACCGCCGCGATCATCGCCCGTCGTTCGTCCAGTGATTCGGCCATGTAGAGATAGGCCAGGCCTTCTTCGGTGAGCAGATGGGTGGTGTCGTCGCCATAGACCATGACCGGCGCCAGATCCAGGCCGGCTTTCTCGGCAACGGTGACCGCGTCGAGGCGGTCCACGAACGTCGGTTTCAAACCCGCCTGGAAGGTTTCGACCATCTGCACCACCAGCTTGCGCCCGCGCGCCATCGGGTCGGTGCTGGGGGCGAGATCGGCCCAGGCCGGCGTGGCATGGCGACGCCCGCGCGCGTCGCAGCCCAGATTGGGGGCGCCGCCGAAGCCGGATACCCGCGAGGTGGTGACCGTCGAGGAGTTCCCGTCGCCGTCCATTTGCAGCGTGGAGCCGATGAACATGTCTGCAGCATAGTGGCCGGCAAGCTGGCAGAACGCCCGATTGGAACGCAGCGAGCCATCCGCGCCGGTAAAGAACACGTCCGGCCGGGCCGCGACATAGTTTTCCATGCCCAGCTCGGTGCCGAAGCAGTGCACCGTTTCCACCCAGCCGGATTCGATCGCCGGAATGAGCGTGGGGTGGGGATTGAGCACCCAGTTTTTCACGATCTTGCCGCGCAGACCGAGCTTTTCGCCATAGGTCGGCAGCAACAGTTCGATGGCTGCGGTATTAAAGCCGATACCGTGGTTGAGCGACTGCACGCCGTGCTGGGCATAGATGCCCTTGAGCGCCATCATCGCCATGAAGATCTGGACGTCGGTGATATGGCGCGGGTCACGGGTGAACAGCGGCTCGATATAGAACGGCTTGTCGGCCTGTACGACCACGTCCACCCAGGAGCCGGGGATATCGACACGGTCGAGCTGGGATACGTCGTCGACGATCTCGTTGGCCTGGGCGATGACGATACCGCCCGAGAAGGCCGCGGCTTCCACCAGCGCCGGCGTGTCTTCGGTCGACGGGCCGGTATAGAGATTGCCGTCGCGGTCGGCCTTGAAGGCGGCGGTAAGCACCACCTTGGGGATCAGGTCCACGAACAGGCGCGCATACAGTTCGATATAGGTATGGATTGCACCCACCTCGATCGTGCCGTCCATCATCAGCGCGCCGATACGATGGCTCTGGGTGCCGGAAAAAGCGAAGTCCAGTTTGCGCGCGATGCCTTTTTCGAACACCGCCAGATGTTCGGGCCGCCCGACGCTGGGCTGGATCATGTGCAGATCGTGGATGCGCTCGGGGTCGAGCTCGGCGAGCGCGCACGACAGGAAATCGGCCTGCTTCTGGTTGTTGCCCTCCGCGATCACCCGATCGCCCGGCGCGATGAGCGCATACAGGGCATCGGTGATGCGCTCGGCCGGCAGCTGTTTGCCGGTGAGCCACGGCGCAACCTGCCCTATGCGGGCCTGCTTGTCGTCGCGGCGCGTTGTCCATTGGCGTTGTGTCATAAGGGGTCCTGGCTTGCGCGAAGCACGCTCACGTTAGAATGCGCTACGCACCGGTTCAATAAACCTGTTGTTTGCTTCGTTAACGTGGAACGGCAACGTCTCGGGGAATACCTGTGAGCAGCGATGAAATCACCCTGCGCAAACTCGAGATCTTTCTCGTGTTCATGCGCGAACGCCATCTGGCGCGGGCCGCAGAGGCCTTGTCGTTGTCCAGCGTGTCGGTGCACAAGGCCATCCATTCGCTGGAAGCCGCCGTGGGCTGTCCGCTGTTCGCCCACCGCAGCCGCTCGCTCGAGCCGCTGGATTCGGCCTTCGTGCTCGAACGCCACGCCAGCGACATCATCGAACGCATCCAGCGCAGCGTGGACGATACCCGCGCTGCCGCCGGCATCTCGCCCAGCATCTTTCGTATCGGCTCGCTCTACTCGCTCACCGTTGCCCTGGTGCCGCGGATCATCAACGCGCTCAAGGCCGAGGTGCCGGACTGCGATATCGAGCTGGTGCTCGGCTCCAACGCCGATCTCGAAGACAAGCTTCAGGCCGGCGATATCGACGCGGCGCTGATCTGCGTGCACGAGCTGAGCCGGCGCCGACATCGCATCGTCAAGACGCTGTTCGACGACGAAATCCATCTTGCCCAGGCCGCCGATGCCAAGTCCGCGGGCGATGCGCCGGTCGACCTGCGCCGCTACGACGGCGAGCCTTTCGTGATGCTGTCGCAGGAGTTTTCTACCGGACGCGACAGCTATCGCATGTTTCTGGAGGCCGGCATTACGCCTCGAGTAGCCCTGCGGGCCAACGACATATTCACGCTCACCAGCCTGGTCAAGGGCGGCGTGGGCCACGCCCTGCTGCCCAAACGCATCGACGACATCTACCCCGGCGCGCTGGCCTTCTCGCCTGTCGTCGAGAATCAGCGCGTCACCCAGACCATCGGCCTGTGCTATCTGAAGTCGCGGCGCGCGGATGAACGCATCGCGGCCCTCGAAAAGGCCGCGATCGCGGTCACCGGCTAGCACGCCCGCCTTAGCCGCCGAGCAGCGCACGCACCACCAGATACAGCACCGACGGCCCCAGCAGACAGCCCAGCCCGGTGTAGAAGGTCGCGGTCATCGCGCCGTAGGGCACCAGGCGCGCATCGGTGGCCGCCAGGCCGCCGGCCACGCCGCTGGTCGTGCCCATCATGCCGCCGAAAACGAGAGCGGCCGACGGATTGTTGAGCGATATCGAACGCGCCACGGCCGGCGTGATGATCATCACCGAGATGGACTTCACCAGCCCGATGGCAATCGAGAGCGCGATCAGATCGGAGCTGGCCCCGATCGCGCTGCCGGTCACCGGGCCGACGATATAGGTCGCCGCCCCCGCGCCGATCGTGGTGACCGATACCGGATCGGTATAACCGAACGCATAGGCAATGGCCCCACCCAGCGCAAACGGCATGATGATGCCTACGAACAAGGCGACCACGCCGTTGAGGCCGGCCTTGCGCAGCTCCTCCACGTCGACGCCGAAGGCCGTGGCGACGATGGCGAAATCGCGCAGCATCGAGCCGCCCATCAACCCCAGGCCGGAAAACAGGGCCACGTCGGCCAGCCCGTCTTCGCCGCCGGTCGCCACCCCGCCGAGATAGGACAACACCAGCCCGGCCGCGATGGCGATCGCGGAGCCGTGAATCCGCCCGCCGGTGAGGTGCTTGGATACGAGATTGCAGACCAGCATCAGCAGGCCCACCGCCGCAAAAGCGGTAATCAGGCCGTTGCTGGTGAATACGTCAACGAGGCGTTCATGCATCGCGATCACCCCGCTCGGTTTCGATATCGTCCAGGGCCACCGCATACTTGCCCTGGCCCAGACGCGCAATGACCGGTACCAGCGCAAAGCTCACGGCCACCACGGCCAGGCCGCCCACCAGAGCGACCGGGCCACCGGTGACCGCGCCCACCACGTTCTGGCTGGCCGCCATGGCCACCACGATCGGGATATACAGCGAACTCCAGAACTCGACGCCGCGCCGCGACGAGGTATCCAGGCAACCGGCTTTCTGTAGCCGGTAAACCACGAACACCAGCAGCAACATCGCAAGGCCCACGCCGCCGACGTTCGAACTCACGCCGATGGCCATGCCGATGAGCTCGCCGATGATATTGCCCGCGAGCATGCAGGCGGCCAGCAACGCCACACCATAAATGATCATGGCTCCTCCTCTCGTTGTGTCATTTTCGTTGTACGACGAGTGAACGACAGCCGCGTGCGCCCAATCAACGAATACCGTGTTAAGCGTCTTAGCCTGAATATAAATGCCTCGCTGAATCAGTCGCTTGGAAGACCGTGCCTACGACGATGGTCATAGAAAATACGCGCATTCGAGGCGATGCCCGACGGTCGTTCGCCACGCCGACGCGTGGGATCAACGGTTCGGTCTCACGCCGACAGGGGCTGCCGCCCCATGAGCCGATCCGCCCCGGGCGCGGGCACGCAGTCTTTCTGACGGACGCTGGGCCTGGGGATTCGGTCCGGGGGATTCGGCCCTGGCGATATCGGCTTTCAGCACAGCAATAAAGATTGGCGCTGTGGCCAGCCTGGATGACGATCTTCGGTGTGGCGACGAGAAGATGGCGAAGATGCGGCCGTGCCTCCGCCCGCGTAGGGCGCGACGGCGATGGCGCGCTGCGCTTATCCGGCCGAGAGGAAACGAGCTATTGGCTGCCTTCATCACGTCGGGCGGCTCGGAGCACAGGCGGGGCACAGGCTTTTAGCCGGCACACGGCGCTGCGGCGCGATACCCGGCACCGGCATCTCGGCTTGAAGCCGAAGCACGATGGCACGTCTGCCCGGGCCACACACCCTGGCCTTGCGAAACGCATTAATTACGCGCAAGAAAAAGGCCGCTCGATGAGCGGCCTTTTCGCAGACTGGTGGAGCCGGACTCTTTCATACCTGTCAATTCGGTCCCGATTCATCAACAGGTTACGCCCGGCGGTTATCAAAATATCCCAACCTGATACCGACTCTGGCTGGCGGTACTAGATGGCTTTGACCCCCCCCCCCCGACCATACCCCGTTATTGAGTAGCACGCTGATCTAGAGTTCAATCACCCGAACTCTGGAGATTGGACATGAAGAAGCGCTATACCGAAGAGCAGATCATTGGTTTTCTCAAAGAGGCCGAGGCCGGTACGCCAGTTAAAGAGCTGTGCCGTCCACACGGTTTCTCGGAAGGCAGTTACTACACGTGGCGGAACAAATTCGGCGGCACGGACGTCTCGGACGCGAAGCGTCTGAAGGCGCTCGAGGCCGAGAACAGTCGCTTGGAGCGGCTCTTAGCCGAGTCGATGCTCGAAAACTAAGTCACGCGCGAGGCCTTGCGAAAAAAATGGTAGCCGCAGCAGCCAAGCGCGAGCTGGTGCGGTTTATGGGTAAGCGCGGGTTGAGCGAACGGCGCTCGCTGGCCGTGGTGGCCATGAGTGCCAGCACATTCCGGTATCAGCCTGCGCCGGATCAAAACGAACGCTTGCGAGCCGAGATTCTGCGTCTGGCACAGCGTTATCGTCGCTACGGCGCGCCGATGATCTATCTCAAGCTTCCGCTAGGCCGGCTGGACCGTCAACCACGAGCGCGTCGAACGACTCTATGCCGAGCAAGACCTGCAGGTTCGACGAAGACGCCGAAAAAAGGTACCGATATCCGACCGGCAGCCGTTGATACGTCCCGCTCAGGCGAACGAAGTCTGGTCGATGGATTTTGTGTTCGATCGAGTCGCCGATGGCCGTGCCATCAAGTCTCTGGGCATCGTCGACGACGCCACGCACGAGTGCGTGGCACTCGTGCCCGGTCGATCAATGAGCGGCACGCAAGTCGCCCGTGTACTTGATGAGTTGGCGCTCACCCGCGGCCTGCCGGCGATCATGCGATCAGACAATGGGCCTGAATTCATTGGCAAGGCCATGCTGAACCGAGCACACAACAACGATGTGCAGCTCAAGCAGATCGGGCCCGGCAAACCGAACCAGAACGCCTATATCGAGTCCTTCAACGGCCGCTTCCGAGATGAATGCCTGCACGAGCACTGGTTCGTAAGCCTCGCCCATGCCACCACGATCATCCGAGGCTGGCATCGGGAGTACAACGAGGAGCGACCGAAAAAAGAACTCAGCGGGCTGACGCCCGCTGACTATGCTACGCAAATGGCCGCAGAGGCGGCCATTTAAACCCTGGGACTCTGGGTCGAAACGCTACTGAAATCGGGGTATGGTCGCGGTCACAGGACACCTCCGCCAGAATTGCCTACCGACCTGTGTATCCGTTACAGCCAGAGCGCCTCAGTCACGCGGCGCCCAATGTGTGCGTGAACTGTAAAATGCTCACCAGATACGTGTCTTTCGCGAGCCCCGACTAGTAAGCGCTACTAGTCGCAAGTGGGATATCCGCAATACATACGGCCTCGATAGAAGGACGCAACAAGCTAAGTTTTTGCTTTCACAAAATGCGAAGATAGAGCACTAATAGACGATATCAGGAGGACCAGACCACTGATCAAAAACAGCGGTCGATATTCGCCTGTCAGTAATAGCACCTCAGCCATTGCGTAGCCCGAGGCGGCTTGCCCCAAAGCAAATGCAGCGGTCGCCTTTGCCCAAAATGCCTTATGATTCTCTGAGCCTACGAGCTCAGCGATTCGACCTGATGTGAGGGCCACCACGCCTGGGACCAGTGCGCCCACGACTACAGACGAAAAACTACGAGCAATCAGGCTCACCGTTATAAACGGCAGCGTTACAGCAACGGCTTTGAGTAGTAACGCTCCGAATAGACTCTTGTTCCAACCAACGATTGATACGACACGACCAGCCGCGATCGGGCCGAGCAGAGCGCCGAATCCGAACAGAGCCCACTGCAAGTTGGCTGCCTCGACCGGCAAGCCAGCGTCACGTTCCAGAAAATCGACCCAGAAGACGGTATGCGGCACGAAGCCGATAGCATCACCAACATAAGCGATCAAAACCAGTATTACAGCGATAATAGGGGCGCGATCGAGCTTAGCAAACGTGATTTCGGGAGCGCGCCCCGGCTGAATCGATTTTACTGACGGTAAACCTGATGCAGCCGCTATAGCCGCCATTCCAACTGCCACCACCATGCCGCCCAATACTAACCACGCAACTGTAAGATTTACTTCGAGAAGCGGAGGAATAAAAACAGCCGATAGAACGGCACCTGCGCCGATGCCCATGAAAGCGAGCGTGCCCACGACGGGGCGGTCTTCATGTTTAGTATGTGAGATAGCGATCGATGGGCCGATCACCATAAGCCACCCCCCGGTAATGCCTGATATGAGTCGCCACAGAAAAAACCAGCTGAAAGGCTCAGGCCATGCACATAGCAGAAAGCTCAGCGCGGAGAAAAGGACAGCGACCATTATCAGCCGCGCATCGCCGAAGCGATCTGAAATACGCTTGGCGCTAATTGCACCAAAAAGATAACCCAACAGATTGGCTGCTCCTAGGAAGGCAGCCTCGGAATTATCGAACCAGTCTTGCGCGATAAGGGTTGGAATTAACGGCGTGAAAGCGAATCGTTCCAGCCCGATTCCGATGAACGTCGCGCTGGAACCAATTAAGGTTGCTCTCCAATTATTTTTTAGGAACTGCATTATTCATCGTCGGAGGAAATGAAACTTAACTTTCACAGAGTCAGTCGGTCGTTGAAAACTCTTTAGAAAGATAGATACAATCTGTTTGAAAGATGTAATAAGAAGCAGTAGCTACGGCAGAATAACTTGCTGGAGAGGCAATGGAGTTCCGATCACTGCGCCTGTTCAAGACGCTTGCCAGAAATTGTAGCTTTGCCGAGACCGCACGGTTCGAGCATACCGTTCAGTCGAATGTGACCAGTCATATCAAAAAGCTTGAGGCAGAGCTCGGTGTTCAGTTATTCGTTCGTAAGGGTGGTGTACGACTAACTGCGGCAGGCCGTCTGTTGCTCGAGCACGCGGATCGCATACTTAATGCCCATACCGTTGCCGTGGACGCTTTTCGGCCCGATACTGAGCCGTCTGGCTACTTGCGCATCGGTTCGATGGAAACGACAGCAGCCGTTCGCTTGGGCACGGTCATAACCCGATATCATAGGCTCTATCCTTCGGTCCGCCTAGAATTGAAGACCGCGCCGACATCTGAATTATACTCGGGCGTGCTGGAAGGTGACCTCGATTGCGCCTTGGTCGGCGGCAAGGTCAATCACCCCAGCTTGCGGTCGACGCCGCTTTTCGAAGAAGAGCTTGTGTTGATCTCTGGCGCACCAGTCGCTGATGTGTCTGATGCGTCTGCTTTGACTGAGTCACCTTTCTTTGCTTTCAGACAAGGTTGCCATTATCGGCATAAAATAGAGTTGTTCCTTGCGGCGCGAGGTATCCACCACGTCAAGATTTTCGAGTTCGGATCGATCGAGACTATATTAAGTTGCGCGTCCGCGGAGATGGGCTTCGCGCTTCTTCCGCGTAGCGCTGTCGAGGCCCGTGCCAGAGATTTTGGGTTATACATTACAACAGTTGAAGACGAGATCGCACTAGCGACTACTTATCTCGTATCGCACGAGTCACATGGCTCGACCGCTGCGGTGAGTTCGTTCCGGGAGCTTCTCATCAATAGCAGGAAGGTTGAGCCGTTTGAGCGCGGGGGCGTGGGCTCTCAAGAACAATCCGACGAGACCGTCTTCGTGAGCTAGATTGATACGAGGTCGAGAAGATAGAGGTAAGTGGCTGTAGGTACTGTCAACATCACGATATGTCGGCCGTGAGAGCCCCAACTCATCTCCCAACTTGAGCGTTCGACTGAAGCGCTCGTTAGGATTACGCTGATGGACACGGGAGATATGAGTTGAGCCGACACGAACATGAATATCCAGCAGAGATACTCGACCAGGTCGGGCATATGAGTAACTTCATGCAGCGGCGGGAAGAAAATAGCCCATAGCAGCATAGGGTGGAGTCCAATTACCGACAGTGCCGGTAGTACCACTGTAATAAGGAAAATCTGAACAGCACTCGCGCCGAGGACATCGAGCATGCCGTCGGACAATGCTGACCTCGCCGCTGGCACGAACCCGCTCACAGCGGCCATCAGCAGACCGGAAGCTAGAAACAGCGTGATCTGAGGCATAGTTTTCGAGATGAGAGCCTCTATACGCTTGCTCAGATCGTTGACGCTATGCGATAGACAAATCCCTGCGCAGCCTGTGGTTGTCATAGCTAAAGCAATAGCCGAGACCGTGGTTGCGTTCAGACCTACCTTTATCGTGATAGCCAATACGATGAAGGCAGCGGTGGCTGAGCTTAGCGCGAATCGATCCGCTGGTGTAGGCGATGGTCGATCTGCAAGCTGACCTTGTACGGCATTAGACTCTCCTTCGATTACCGAGAGCCACATCGATAGCACGGCGATTGGCGATCCAAACACTACGGCCTTTAGGAGCGGAAAATCGTGCAACGATGCATTGACAGCGCCTGCGCCCACGGTGGTCGGCAAGAGAAACATGCTGGCACAGATTGCGCGCATAGCGATCACGGCGTGGCGTTTTGCATCAAGGCCCGATGTTCGTGCCAATGACCCGATTATCGGGGCGAGTGCCAAACTCAGAAAGAGCGCCAACCCTGTGTAGAGACCGAACAGACGTGAGACGTAGCCACTGATCCAGCCTTGGGCGAGCGTGCCGGCGACAACCTGATTCAGATTCTTGTCGATCAGGTATGACCGAAGCAACCCGATACCAATGAGAAGAAGCAGAACCGAGTCGAAATGATTCAATCCATCAAGTAAATTCGGGGAACCGGCCGTAAATAGGCACAGTATCAACGCGATCGCGATGGCGATTAAACCGATGCGGCCAGACAGCGCCCTAGCCACATTCTTGAAGTGTGTGGTAAAGAGGTATAGTGCCGCAATTGGAACACCCCAAAGCGCGGCGCTGGAGCCGATAGAAACTGGATGAGTAAGCGTCCGAAGGAATAGGCAGATCAGCAAAAGACATGAGACGCGCGTGTGGCAGGCTGCTGCCACACGCGATCTAGCTCCCTTCATATTCGGCGAACTCCGTCATCAACGTCTGAACCATGTCACGAGCAGTAAGCTCACGGGCAAGCGGGGCGCCCTGCCCCGCCCAGTTTGGAGAAAACTCCCCGTTGCCCGCTTTCTTGGCTTCGGCGTTAAGCATCTTCGCCGCGGAGTAAGCGACCGGATAGTCAGGAATCGTTTCTAAATCGAGCGGCTCGATTGTCTCTTGAAAAATTCCACTGATACCACGAGCGGGGCGGCCAGAGATCGAGCGCACTATCTGAGTTTGATAAGCGGCGTGACTTTTGAGTTTAGCCCGATGAACTTCGGTCGCCGAGGATTCAGGGCAGAGAATGAAAGCGGTGCCGAGCTGAACTCCGATCGCTCCGAGGCTCATCACGGCGCGCATGCTGGACCCGTTCATGATTCCCCCTGCCGCGATCACCGGTATGTTGACCGACTTACGGACGAGCTGGACCAGTGTGTGCAGCCCGATTTCATCGTCACGACTTGCGTCGAAGTTTCCGCGATGGCCACCGGCTTCGACCCCTTGAGCAACGATCGCGTCGACACCAGCTAGTTCGGATTTTCGGGCTTCGGCGGTGTTGGTCACGCATGTGATGACCTTTCCGCCGTAGCTTTGTATCGCGTCGATTGCAGATTGGTCAGGAAGACCGAAATGGAAGCTTACAATCGCGGGTTTGCGCCGGAGCAGCATGCGCAGCACGTCGGGATCTTGATCGAACGGAGAATAGCCCTCAGTTAGCGATGTGGGCGGCGCGGCATTGTTATTTCGGAAATGCTCCGAAAGCTTGCTGATCCATTCTTGCCGAGTTTGTTCCAAACAAGCGGCCGGTCTGTGGCAAAAGAAGTTCACGTTGAAAGGCTTTGACGTGAGCTCCTGTGTCTCAGCGATTGCCTTCTCGGCTTTTTCGACAGAACTGCTGCCTAAGCCGAGTCCACCAACCGCGCCGGCTTCACTTACTGCGGCGGCGAGTTGCGGCGTGGCGACGCCGGCCATAGGCGCCTGAAAAATGGGTGTTTTAGCGCCGAACAATTCGGCAAATGTTGAGTTGTTGGTTAGCATGTTGATTCCATCTTGCACTTGGAGCATCTCACTTGCGGTGAAGTGGAGTTGTTGAGGCCGCTGTATTTGTTAGTTCACATTTGGAGCAATGGAACTCTGTCTTCTAGCGAAGTCGATCGATCAGAAGCGCGGCTGGAAATGCGTTCAAGGAGGTCATTGACCACGCCAGCGGCATCGACTAGAGCTGTAGATTTGACGTAGGGTCGGGGCACGATGTAGGTGTAGAACTTCGCGCCCTCGCAGATTGTTCCGAGTGCCCACGCATTCGGTTGAGGATGGCCATTGCGGTCGATGACGCGTTGATTGCGATCTACGTCGATCCCGCCCGGCGAGTAGTCTTCGTTCTGGAAGGGGCGAGCGAGTCCGTTATCGATCATCGCTCTCATAAGTGGCGAGATGTCAGTGAGTGGATCGCTATGAGGAATCTGCGCCCTCACGAGCACGTCCGCAGCAAAGCACGGGCCTTCCGGAAGTTTGCTGGTTACAGTGAACGCCTTTCTTTCGCTATCAAGCTGCATATCTGGCCCCGGTCCGAAGTCCATGCAGACGTGCCCCGACTTCACCAGAGCGATCAACTGGCACATTCGATTTAGAGGCGGGCCCACCGCGAGACGATTCATCGCCGGAAGAAAGTTGCTTTTGAAGCGCCGATGCGAGTCGGCCGTTAGCGCGCCGTGGTCGATGCATGAGCGAAGCACGTCGCGCGTATCACGGAGAACGTCGCAAGCGGCTTTATATGGATTGTCGACGTTGCCTTCGGATGCGTTCTGCACATCGGTTCTAAAGAACCTTAGAAGCCAGTCACGAAACGCTGGGTAATTTGATCGAGCCTCAGATGGTATTGGATCACTCAGCTGCGTCCACGACAGCAGTTTCGCGTCTGGAAAGAACGCTGCGCAGATCTCGTCAGCCCGACTCTCATCGCTGTCAGACATTGAGAGATCAAGCAAACGAGCAAATTGATTGCCCTCACAACGGCTGGCGTGAGAAAGGAAAAATGCGTGGCGCATTTCCCGCATTAGCAACGGCAAAACATGCGTCTCGAAATCAAGTTTTCCATGCAGTGTCTTCAACATGGAGACCGCCCTGGGGGTGAAAAAACGCGCTTGATGCTGTTCGTCGTCGCGCTTTCGGTTGACCGCACGAGCGGAAAGTGGAAGTCCGCTTCGTGAGTACAGGATAATCGAGGGCTCTTTTCCGGATGGATGGTATTTCATCCCATCGCTATTATGTTCCCTACTGAACCAGCCGCCACGACCGATCGTAAGTGTTGTTACTGCGTCGATCGCAGTCAGGCCCATGCCCTGGATCGCGACCTTCGCGGCTGGCGCCACATCTTTTAGTTGTTCGGCCATCCTCGACTTACAAGGAGCCACGTAGCGAAGGTGCGGATTATCCTGCTTATGGTCAGCAACGAACTGCTGACATCGTTTATCGAACGAGTCCCCTTCTACGCTTGCATGGCCCGTAGTCAGGATCACGTTGTCGACGAAATAGTTCTCGCCGTTCTCAAGAGCTAGGCGAAACTCCCCGCCGGGTTCGCGTTCGAGTTCCACCGCATTATGCCGAACGGGAATCACGTCGCAATATCGCGCTAATCGTTCAGAAAGATAGCTGTAAACCCATCGCATGTACCGACCGAACACTTTCCTGGGTAGATAAGTGTTCGGCCCATCGTCAAGATACTTAGGTGCGTTTAGTAATGCCCAGTCATGCAAGTTTGGGCCTGGCAATATCGGCCCTGAGTCTTCGACCGTATGGTCCATAAACATAGTGATTTGTGAAGCGACCGTATTAAGCAGCATATGATCTGGCTGCTCGATCTCATGGATGCCCTCGCCTGAGGCTGTTGGATCGATTAAGTAAATGCGTTGTAGCGGAAACTTTTCACGCAGGCTGGCGAAAGCCGTAAGCCGCTCAAGCACATTGATTCCTCGAGGCCCCAGGCCGATCAGCGCAAGACTCTCAGCATTGCTCTCCATCATTCCCGCCCTCACGGTGTGAAAATAATAATTTTCGAACACGAGGTAAAGCTAAATTATTCAATGGCCATGAGCCAATACTTTTTGATGTTCGTATCAATCGATTAAAGCGATTGCTCGCAGACGGTACTCGGAATTGATCGATAAAAACGCTCCAATTCGATCGGCGGTGTTGCATCGAAATCGTGGCGCATTAGGCGGGGCTGTAGGTGTGACCTCTCAGTAGATTGTTCATCCGAGCCGCAAGCCTTGAAGCTGATGGGTGCTGAAATCCGTCAGACGTAAGGAGCGACCCGGATGAACACGCAAAAGAATGCGCGACTCACGACGCACAGTCGACAGGTGCTGGTGCGGCGCGTGGTCGAACAAGGACTCAGCCCTGTCGATGTCGCCCAGGCCATGGCCGTTAGTCCACGCACCGTCTACAAATGGTTGGATCGCTATCGACGCGAAGGCTGGGCCGGGTTGGCGGATCGAAGCTGTCGACCGCGACGGTGTCCGCACCGGCTGAGCCAAGCGCAGCGCAGCCGTATTATCCGGTTGCGCCGACAACGGCTTATTTATCGCGCGATCGTGCGCCAGACCGGCGTGCCCCGCGCGACGGTTGCGCGCGTGCTTCAACGCGCCGGCTTGAATCGATTGTCGGCGCTTGAACCCTCACAGCCTGCGCAGCGCTACGAACACGCCGCGCCGGGCGATCTATTGCACCTAGATATCAAGAAAGTGAATCGTTTTACGCGCCCCGGCCATCGCGTCACGGGCGATCGACGCGGCAAGTCCCGCGGTGCCGGCTGGGACTATGTCCATATGGCCATCGATGACCACAGCCGGGTCGCGCACGCCACGATCTGGCCGGACGAGACCGCGGCCAGCGCGGTCCGAGCGCTAATGGCGGCCTTGCGTTACTACCGTCGTCTGGGCGTGCGGTTCAAAGCGGTGCTCACTGATAATGGCGCCTGTTATCAATCCAGGCGCTTTGCCAAGGCCTGTCGTCGACTCGGACTCAAACACAGGCGCACGCAGGCGTACCGGCCGCGTACCAACGTCAAGACCGAACGCTGGATCCAGACCGCGCTACACGAATGGGCGTATGCCCATGTCTATCAGAACGCCGACGAGCCCGCGGCCTATCTGCCGTACTGGCTGCATGACTACAACTGGCACCGACCCCATGCCAGCCTGAAGCACAAACCACCGATCAGCCGCCTGGGCTTATCCGTGAACAATGTGGTGGGTTTACACAACTAGGCCACCTATCCCTTTTGGATACCCAACCGCCTAAACCGGAGTGCAGTAGCCCCCTGCGGGACACTACGGGCACAAAAAAAGCCCGGCAGCGCTGGGCTTACCGGGCTTCTGTAGATCACGTTGGACCCTGTACTGGTGGAGCCGGGCGGAATCGAACCGCCGACCTTCGCATTGCGAACGCGACGCTCTCCCAACTGAGCTACGGCCCCAGATTCTGTGCCCGCATCCCTGCGAGCGAGCGGCGTATGATAGCAGGCTTATGCCTGTTGCCAACCCCCTTTTTTCTGCAAAGCCGCAAAGCCCGCCACGAGCGGATTTCGCGATCTGGGTGTTCGCCAAGGCACCGATCGTCGGCCAGTGTAAGACGCGCCTGGCGCGCCAGCTCGGTAACGTACGCGCGACGCGGCTGTATCGCGCGATGCTTGAACACGCGGTGGCCCGTGCCTGTGCCCTGGCGCCCGGCCGAGTGACGCTGGCCTGTTCACCAAGCCCGCGCCACCCCGTGTTTGTACGCCTGGCCGCGCGTTATGGCGTCATACGACGGCGCCAGGCCAATGGGCCTCTGGGCTATCGCATGGCCCAGGGCGTACGTCAGGCGCTGCAAATGAGCGACCGGGTGATACTCATGGGCACCGATCAACCTGAACTTGAAGGTTCTTGGCTGGATCAGGCCCTGGCGCAGCTCAGGCACGGCCACAGCGCATGGCTAGCGCCTACGCACGACGGCGGTTACTGGGCGATCGGGCTATGCCGGGCCAACGCCCGCGTTTTCCGTGGACCGGCGTGGAGTACTTCGCGGGTGGCGCGAACTACCCGAACGCGCGCTCTGGCTCTGGGGCTCGACCTCGAGCGCCTGCCCGCGCGCCGGGATATCGACGAGGGCCGGGATTGGCAGCAGCTATCGCGGGGGCTGCGCGCCCCGCTGGCACGGGCGGCGAGCATGCCGGGGCGCGGACCGCCCGGACCTTCTTACGATCCGGGCGAATAGCCGCCGCGCCACGCAGGCACGGCACAGGAGGCGCTCTTAGCCGGCTTCGGCGGCGCCGTTGCCGGCGCTGGCCTGGCGCACGCTACGGAAATAGCGATCCAGCCATTCGTTCAGATCGGTAAACATTTGCGCAATTTCCTGCTCGCCCGGTGCCTCGTCTGCGTTATCGAGTTCCACCGTGATCACCGGGATGCCCTGCATACGCGATGCGTAGTTGCCCAGCGAACCGGGATAGACGCCCAGGCGATGCAGATTCAGGCTCCCCATCTTGCGCGGCGCGGGAAAGTCGCCGTCGTAGTCGAGCAGGCCGTACGGCGCATGCAGCGAGATGATCACATCCGGCTTGAACTCGCGAACCTGCTCGGCCAGCCACTTGTTTTCCGGCTCGCTGCCCGCGCTTTCACCCGGGAAACGACGTTTTTCGAAGCCGACGCGGCGCCAGTAATCGCGCGACTCCTTGGCCCAGCCGGCGGTGGGCAGATTACGGTTGAGATCGACACCGTTGGCGTTCACACGCGTCGGCGGCTCGTGGAAAAGACCGTCCGGGTTGAGCACCGGGGCAACCTGCCACGCATACGGCGTGCCCTTGTCGGCGATGATGTTCATCCAGCTGAATACCGTGCCGACCGAACTGAGTTCATCGCCGTGGGTGGCGGCAATCAGCAGAACCCGCCCCGACTGGGATTGCTGCTTGGAGGGCTCGATCTTGCGCATCACCAGCGGGCGGCCGTTAACCGACTTGTGGCCCGAGTCCGCGAAAGCGCCGGACATGCAGTCCGAGGTATCCACCCCGCCCACGCGCTCGGCAAGCTCGCGACACCAGCCGGCCACCACATCGCTCGGCGGCATGTTCGCGCCGGCGAGCTGGACGATGCCCTGACGGCCGATGAACTGCAGATTGGGCATGAACTGCGGTGGCTCGGGCTCGGGCGCCGGCTCGTTCGCGGCCATCTGGTCATCGCCCGGTTCTTGTGGACTCTCGATGCGGGCGTCGGCAGAGGATTCCACCACCTCCTTGTCGGGCTGGTTCTGTGCCACCTGTTCCGGCGCGCTGGCCTCCGGCTCGGAGCCCTCATCGGAGAAATTATAGGTGACCAGTACGGTGACCAGTGCCACCAGCACCATGCTGCCGATCCACCCGGCGACGAGCACCTTGGGATTCGGATTCGCGCCGCCCTGGGCGCTGCCCTTTTTCTTGAAAGATCCGTTAGCCATGACAGTCAGCCGTGCCGGCTTTGTGCGGTCACCGTATCCTGCGCAAGCGCATCGGTGAGGAAATCAAATGCGTCATCGACCGAGTCTGCCCGATAGAACAGGTCGATGTCGCGCTCTGCTATCAGCCCCATTTCCACGAACACATCGAAATCGATGAGTCGATCCCAGAACTTCTTACCATAGAGTACAACCGGGATACGCGGCTGTTTGCCGGTCTGTATCAGTGTGAGCATCTCGAACAGTTCGTCCATGGTGCCGAAGCCGCCCGGAAATATGATCAGCGCCTTGGCGACGTTCATGAACCAGAACTTGCGCATGAAGAAGTATTTAAACTCGAAGTTCAGCTCATCGCTGATATACGCGTTCGCCCCCTGCTCATGCGGCAGCTCGATATTGTAGCCCATCGACAGATCGCGGTTGACGTCCGCCGCCCCCCGATTGGCCGCTTCCATGATGCCCGGCCCACCGCCGGTACACACATAGTAATGGGAATCGGCGTCGTGTGTCTGCATGGTCCAGCGCGTCATTCGCGCTGCCAGCTCGCGGGCTTCTGCATAGAAGTCCACGGTATCGTCGACCGGATCGGGTTCGATCGGACGCAGACGCGCCGAGCCCCAGAATATCAACGCACGATGCACATTGAGTTCTTTCAACCGCGCTCTGGGTTCGAGATATTCGGAGAGAAGGCGCAGCGAGCGCGCCTCATCGCTGAGCATGAACTCAGCGTCTTCATAGGCCTTGGTCATTCAAACCCCGGTGAGGTCAAATCGTCGTGTGCCGGATTCGGCGCTCGCGCGAGTATATCAGCGTGAAAACGGCCGCCGGCGATCTGTGCTGACATGAATCAATTCGTCATGTTTCAAACGATGGTTGAATTGTTTGCGATCGGACCTATAACAGGACGTAATACCGGGCACAGCCATCGCAATCGCTGTGCCACACCAGTCAAAGAGGGATAGCACCACATGCGAATGGACAAACTCACCAGCAAGCTCCAAAGCGCTCTCGGCGAGGCCCAGAGCCTGGCCGTGGGCCGTGACCACAACGAAATCCAGCCGGTGCACGTCCTGCTGGCGCTGCTCGATACCGAAGGTGGCACCGTGCGCCCGCTGCTCGACGGCGCCGGGCTGGACGTGCGCGACCTGCGTAACCGCCTGCTCAAGGCGCTCGACGATCTGCCCACCGTGGGCCAGGCCACGGGCGACGTGGGCGCCGGCCAGGCGCTGGTGCGCGTACTCAACCTGTCGGACAAGCTGGCCCAGAAGCGCGGCGATTCGTTCATCTCCAGCGAGCTGTTCGTGCTCGCCGCGCTCGAGGACAAGTCCGAAGCCGGCACCATCCTCAAGAACGCCGGCGCCACCCGCGACAAGCTGACCGCACAGATCGACAAGATCCGCGGCGGCGAAAACGTCGACGACGCCAACGCCGAGGAGCAGCGCGGCGCGCTCGACAAATACACCATCGACCTCACCGAGCGCGCCGAACAGGGAAAGCTCGACCCGGTGATCGGCCGCGACGAGGAAATCCGCCGCGTGATCCAGGTGCTTTCGCGCCGCACGAAGAACAACCCGACTCTGGTCGGCGAGCCGGGCGTGGGCAAGACCGCCATCGTCGAAGGGCTGGCCCAGCGCATCATCAACGGCGAAGTGCCGGAATCGCTGCGCGACAAGCGCGTGCTGGTACTCGACCTCGGCGGCATGATTGCCGGCGCCAAATACCGCGGTGAGTTCGAGGACCGTCTCAAGGGCGTGCTCTCCGACCTGTCCAAGCAGGAAGGCCGGATCATCCTGTTCATCGACGAGATCCATACACTGGTGGGCGCCGGCAAGGCCGAGGGCTCGATGGATGCGGGCAACATGCTCAAACCCGCCCTGGCCCGTGGCGAGCTGCACTGCATCGGCGCGACCACGCTCAACGAATACCGCGAGAACATCGAAAAGGACGCGGCGCTGGAACGTCGCTTCCAGAAAGTGATGGTCGACGAGCCGGATCTGGAAGACACCATCGCCATCCTGCGCGGGCTCAAGGAACGCTATGAAGTGCATCACGGTGTGGATATCACCGACGGTGCGATCATTGCCGCGGCCAAGCTGTCGCAGCGCTATATCACCGATCGCAAGCTGCCCGACAAGGCGATCGACCTGATCGACGAGGCGGCCTCGAAGATCCGTATCGAAATCGATTCCAAGCCGGAAGAGCTGGACCGGCTCGATCGTCGTCTCATCCAGCTCAAGATTGAGAAGCAGGCGCTGTCCAAGGAATCCGACGAGGGCTCCAAGAGCCGGCTGGATAAGCTCGACGAGGAAATCGACGACCTCGAACGCGAGTATTCCGATCTGGAAGAAATCTGGAAATCGGAGAAAGCGTCGGTTGCCGGTGCCGCCAACAAACGCGAAGAACTCGAACAGGCCAAGAAGGAACTCGAGGCGGCCCAGCGCGCCCGCGATTTCGACCGCATGTCGGAACTGCAATACGGGCGCATCCCGCAGCTCGAACGCGAACTGGCCGAAGCCCAGGCAGCCGAGGAAAAACCGGCGGCCACCAAGCTGTTGCGCAACAACGTCACGGACGAAGAAGTCGCCGAGATCGTGTCGCGCTGGACCGGCATCCCGGTCAATCGCATGCTCGAAGCCGAGCGCGACAAGCTGCTGCGCATGGAGGATTCGCTGCACGAGCGCGTGATCGGCCAGGACGAAGCGGTCTCGGCGGTATCCGACGCCATCCGGCGTTCGCGCTCGGGATTGTCGGATCCGAACCGGCCGATCGGCTCGTTTTTGTTCCTCGGCCCCACCGGCGTGGGCAAGACCGAGCTGTGCAAGTCGATTGCCACCTTCCTGTTCGATAGCGAATCGGCGATGGTGCGTATCGATATGTCCGAGTTCATGGAAAAACACTCGGTCGCGCGCCTGATCGGTGCGCCGCCGGGCTATGTAGGCTATGAACAGGGCGGTTATCTCACCGAGGCCGTGCGCCGTAAGCCCTACTCCGTGATCCTTCTCGACGAAGTCGAGAAGGCGCATCACGATGTGTTCAACATCCTGTTGCAGGTGCTCGACGACGGCCGGCTTACCGACGGCCAGGGACGCACGGTGGACTTTCGTAATACCGTGATCGTGATGACCTCGAATCTGGGCAGCCAGCTCATTCAGGAGCTGTCCGACACCAGCTACGACACCATGCGCGAATCGGTGATGGAAGTCGTTGCCCAGCATTTTCGGCCCGAATTCATCAACCGTATCGACGAGTCGGTGGTGTTCCACCCGCTCGGCCAGAGCGAAATCCGTTCGATCGCCAGGATCCAGATGCGCGAACTGCATCAGCGCCTGGCGGAACGCGAACTCACGCTCGAGGTCAGCGATGCCGCGCTCGACAAGCTCGCCGAAGCCGGTTTCGACCCGGTCTATGGCGCACGCCCGCTCAAGCGCTCGATCCAGACGCTGGTGGAAAACCCGCTCGCCAAGCGAATACTGGCCGGCGAGTTCGTGGCCGGCGATACGGTCAAGGTCGATCTCGGCGAGGACACCGCGCTGCATTTCGACAAGGCCGCATAACGAAGGCGGCCAAGCCGAACTCACCCGCGCCTACGGTTGTAGCGCGGGTGAGTTTTTTCATGCAGGCCGTTTTGCCTAGCGCCAGGCCGAGAACGCCAGTGTCCCGCTGACAGCAACCGCGTGCGGCCCGGTCACAGCTCGGCGATCGTTTCCCGCATGCGCTTGCGCATCTGAGCATCAGGGAGTTTGCCGTAGCCGGCATGCATGTTATCGCGCAGGTGTTTCGGGTCGCTGGTGGCCGGAATCACGGCGGTGACGCTTTCGTTGGCAAGCACATATTTGAGCGCGAACTGGGCCCAGGAGAAGCAGTCGAATTCCTTCGCGTACTCGGGCAGCGCCTGGCCCCGGGTCTGGCCGAATATGCGGCCATCGTTGAAGGCGCGGTTCACCAGCACCGCAATGCCGTGGTCGGCGGCCAGCGGCAGCAGCCGTTTTTCGGCATCGGGCGTGATGATCGAATAGTTGAACTGGACAAAGTCCATGTCCTTGGTCGCCATCTGGTGTTCCAGCTCGTCGAAGGCGCTGGTCAGATAATGGGTGATGCCGATATAGCGCACCCGCCCCTCTTCCTTGAGTTGTTTGAGCGTCGCCCACTGGTTGTCCAGACCAATGAAGTTGTGGATCTGCAGCAGATCGATCGGCTCACCCAGCGCATCGATGGAGGCACGAAACTGGTCCAGCGTCTGCTCGCGACTGCGCTTGCGCACCTTGGTGGCCATGAACAGCTGGTCTCGTACGCCGGTTTGCCGGGCGATATTGCCGATATTGGTTTCGGCGTTGCTATAGGACGGCGAGGTATCGACCAGCGTGCCGCCCATGGCCACGAACTGCTTCATCACCTCGGCCAGATCCGCCTGCGTGGCGGGGTCGCGGGTTTCGAAGGAACCGGACGAGCCCATGCCGATCACCGGAATCTTTTCGCCGGTGGCCGGGATGGCGCGTTGGCGCATGGCCTGGTCGGCGGCTTCGGCCTCGATCTGCGCAGCCAGCGAAAGCTGCCAGGGCATCGCAGCCAGCCCGGCCCCGGCCACGCCATAGCCGAGCAGGCGACGACGGCTGAACGGCTTGTCGAATATCGAATCATCTCGGCTCATAGTCCACCTCGGTGCAGTTGGTTTGGGGTATGTTCGTGGTTTGCCTGTTCGCGGGCACGGCGTGCGCGCCCGAGCATGAGGCCGCATAGCGCCCAGAGCGTTGCCAGCGGTACTGCGGCAAAGGCCAGCGCCGACAGGCCGAGCCCGACGGCTGATAAACCGGTGAAAAGCCAGCCGCTGGCTGCATCGCCGCCGCGATAGACGACGGTGTCGATGAAGTTCTTGGCCTTGTACTTGTCTTCGCTGCTGACCACCGAAAACAGCATTTCGCGGGCCGGCTTCGTGATTGCATAGTTGCCGGCACGCCGCGCCACCTGGAAGACCACCAGCACCGCGAGCGTCGGCGCCACGCCCAGCGCAGCAAAGCCGGCCGCGACCGCGACCGGAATCATGGCCAGGGCGATCGGCAGGCCCAGCCAGGCCACCAGGCGCGCCGTGGCAAAGAACTGTAGTGCCAGGGTCAGACTGTTGGTGGCCAGGTCCATCGCCGCGAACACCTGGGTACGCTGTGCGCTGTCGTCAAAGGCGTTCTCGACGATGCGTGCCTGTTCGAAATACAAGAACGTGGACAGCGCCGAATAGAACACGATGAACACACAGATGCCGAGCAGGTACGGCGAACGGGCCACATGGGTCGCGCCGGCCCATACGCTTTCACTGCGCACGCGGGCAGCAGGCGGCGCGCCGCTGCGGCCACCGGTGCACTGCATGACCTGCAGCGCACAGACCACCGCCGCAATCAGCAACGCCGCCGACAAAGGCAACAGATTGACCGGCCCGAGGTATTCGACCAGCAGCGTGGTCAGGCCCGGACCGGCGATGGCGCCGAGACTGCCGCCCGCCGCAATCAGTCCGAACAGACGTAGCGCCTGGGCCTGGTCGAACATGTCGTTCATCACGCTCCAGAACAGCGAAATGACGAACAGGTTGAATACGCTCACCCATACGAAGAACGCGCGCGCGACCCAGGTCGGCGCGACCTCGGCGCGCAGCAACAAGAAGAACACCAGCAGGTTGACGACGAAAAAACCATAGCTGGCGATCACCACGCCGCGCCGCGAAAAGCGCGCCACGGCCCAGCCAAAGGCCGGCACCACCGCCAGCATGAGCAGGAACGTGGCCGAGAACACCCAGGCCAGCGCGTCCACCCCGCCCTGGATGCCCATCTCATCGCGCAGCGGGCGCAGGATGTAGTAGCCGCACAGCAGGCAGAAGAAATAGGCAAACGACCAGGCCACCGGCCCGAATTCGCCGCGCTCGAGCTTGAGGGCCCGTGCGAGCCGGCCGGTCATATCTTTGCCTGCTGCGAGAAGGTGTTGTGCATACCGCCTGCCGCGATTGAAAGCATGAGTAATAGACCTTACCTAGGGAAGCTCTGCACAACCTGTCACGGTCGCGCCGGCGTGCTTTGCGCGTGATTGACAAGGACGTGAGAGCGTAGCGTGCTTGCTGCACGGTAGCGAACACTGACGCCGATCAAGCGCGCGCAAAGCCGGCGGCCCCGAAGGGGTTCGGCCTCACAGGCGCCGCGGCTGCGTTGCCAGGCTTGACCTGCCAGAAAGGCAGGCGCTGCGCCCGGACGCCTTGCCGCACCGTCTGTGAGGACTCGAACGCGATCCGCGAGAGGTTATGCAGAGCTTCCCTAAGCTGGCGACACGAAACAGGAGTCTTGTATGCAATACGTCAACGCAAACGGCGCAGAAATCCCGGCGATCGGGTTCGGTACGTTCGAGCTGGAACCGGCGGACGCGGAATCGATGGTCGCCCACGCACTGGACGTAGGGTATCGGCATATCGATACCGCCCAGATGTACAAGAACGAAGAGGCGGTGGGCCGCGGCCTGAAGAAATCCGGACTCGATCGCGAAGACATCTTCCTGACCACCAAGGTCTGGACCGACCAGTTCGCCGACGGCGACCTGCAGGCATCCGTACGCGAAAGCCTGAAAAAGCTCGATACCGACTATGTCGACCTGCTGCTGTTGCACTGGCCGAATCCGGACATCTCGCTCAAGGAAACGCTGGGCGCGCTCAACGAGGTCCGCGAACAGGGTCTGGCACGCAATATCGGCATCAGCAACTTCACCACCACCCTCATCGAGGAAGCAGTGGGCCAGTCCGCCGCGCCGCTGGCTACCAACCAGGTGGAATTCCATCCCTATATCAGCCAGAAGCCGGTGCTGGACAAGGTCGCCGAACACGGCATGGCGCTGACCGCCTACTGCCCGCTGGCCCAGGGTCGTGTATTCAGCGAACCGACGCTGGAACGCATCGGCAAGGCGCATGGCAAGAACGGCGGCCAGGTCGCCCTGCGCTGGCTGATCCAGCACGGCGACGTGGTGGTCATCCCGCGCTCGTCGAAGAAGGCGCATGTGACCAACAATTTCGAGATCTTCGATTTCGAACTGACCGAGGAAGAGATGCGCGAAATCGAAGCGCTGCATTCCGAAGACGGCCGCATCATCAACCCCTCCTTCGCGCCCGAGTGGGATAACGCGGCCTAAAGAAACGTTCTGCCCGCGAAAAAGAAAAGGCCGCGCCCGAATCGGGCGCGGCCTTTTTGCTTGTCACATCGATAGACGTCACAGGCCAGGCGTATAGGCTGGCTCCAGCTAGCGCGCGCCGGCCGCGATACGCGTATGGGCCATGTCGACGGCCACCGCTTCCGGCGGCCGACGCTCCGCCCGGGCCTGTTCGAAGATTTCGTCCAGCGTGGTTTCGATCGACGCCACGCGAAAACGCACCCGCTCGGCGTTGTAGCCTTCGCTATCGAGTTCGTCGCTGACGTTGATCAGCCCGCCGGCGTTGATCACGAAGTCCGGCGCGTAGACGATGCCGCGCTCGGCCAAGCGCATACCGTCCTCGGGCGTGGCCAGCTGGTTGTTGGCCGCCCCGGCCACGATCGCACACTCGAGCTCGGAAATACGCCGCTCGTCGAGAATGGCGCCGACCCCGCTGGGTGCAAAGATATCCACGTCCTGGGCATGAATGCGATCGTTATCGACGATTTCGGCACCGGCCGCGGCCGCCTGCTCGCAGGCTTCGTCGTTGATATCCGAAGCCCATACCTGCGCGCCCGCCGCAATCAGGCGCTCGACGATCGCAAGGCCCACGTGGCCACAGCCCTGGACCGCAACCCGCAGGCCCTTGAATTCGACCGGCCGATCGGCCGCGCGCAGGGCCGCGCGCATGCCGGCGATCACGCCGTCGGCGGTATGCGGCGACGGATCACCCGAGCCGCCGGCTTCCAGACTGCGCCCGACGGCATGCGGGGTCACTTCGTTGAGCAAGGCGATATCCGACTCGCTCATGCCCATATCCTCGGTGGCCACATAGCGCCCGGCCAGCCCGTCGACCGCCCGACCCAGCGCATGCATGCCGGCCTCGCGATCACGCGGAAACGGTGCCATCACGACCGCCTTGGCGCCGCCACAGCGCAAACCCGCACAGGCGGCCTTGTAGCTCATCGCCTCCGACAGGCGCAGCACGTCGGTCAACGCAGCCTGTTCATTCTCGTATTCGCGGATTCGCACGCCGCCGAGCCCCGGTCCAAGCGTGGTCGAATGGATGGCCACGATCGCGCGCAGGCCGGTGTCGGCGTCGCTGATATGACAGACCTGCTCATGACCCGCTGCGGCCATCTGCGTGAAAACGCTCAAGACTCACTCCTGCTCAATGAATGCATCAGCCAGAAGTCTGCCGCTCTGCCCGGCCGCTGTCGATGCCGGCGGGCGATGGTTGCGCCCGCGCGGGGCAACAGCAATACTGGCAAGGGTTTATCATGACGACAGGCACAGGCGGGCGTTCTGCTCGGGGCCGACGGCGCGCCTGCGCAATCCGCTGTTCGCTGCGCATCGCGCCGATGCTCGGGCTTGGGACATATATTATGGTCATACGTGCACTGATCGCTGCCTTTCTCGTGCTTGCAAGCGCTACGGCTTCGGCCCAGGCCGGCGGCATCGATGTCGAGCTCAACAAGCTCGAACCGGTCGATGGCGCCTGTCGAGCCTATCTGGTCACCCAGAACCTTACGGATTCGACCTTTGAGGATGTCCAGCTCGACGTGGTGATGTTCGACAACGACGGCATCGTCGCCCGCCGGTTGGCCGTGCAGATCGGCCCCATGGCCCGTAACAAGACCAGCATCAAGGTTTTCGATATCAAGAACCTGGCCTGTGACGACATCGGCCAGATGCTGCTTAACGACGTGCTCCAGTGCCGTTCCGAGCAGGGCGCGCGCGACGACTGCCTGTCGCTGCTGTCGGTCTCGCAACGCGGCAACGTGCCGTTCATCAAGTGATTACGGCGACGCGATGCCCTGCCCGCCCCCGCTGACCACGTATTCACGACCCGGAGCGAACACGTGAACTCGTTACTAGACGCTATTTCCGGCGCCGCCGACATCATTGCACTGGGCGGGACCGTGGTTGTCCTGCTGCTGTTGATGTCGCTGGTGGCGATCACGATCGTACTGGCCAAGATCTTTCAGTTCCGGCGGGTGCGCATCAACGATCGGCGTACCGCCCGCAACGCCCTCGAACTCTATCGCGGCGGCAATGCGAGCGCCGCGGTCACAAGCGCAAAGCGCTCGCCCAACCCCACGGCCCGCACCCTGGCCCGCGCGATCGAGCTGCGCCAGCGCAGCGGCGTCGCCGAGGGCATACTGCGCGAAGATATTCTTCAATACGGCGGGGATATGCTCGAGTCGCTGCGCAGCCATTTGCGCCCGCTCGAGGTCATTGCCGCACTGGCGCCGCTGCTGGGCCTGCTCGGCACCGTACTGGGCATGATCGAAGCGTTTCGCGATCTCGAACAGGCCGGCAGTCAGGTCGACCCTGCCGTGCTCTCCGGCGGTATCTGGCAGGCATTGCTGACCACTGCGGTCGGCCTGGCCGTGGCCATGCCGGTGATCGTGGCCCTGAACTGGCTCGAGCGCACCGTCGATCGCTGTGCACATGAAATGGACAGCGTCGTAACCCGCGTATTCACCGCCGATCTGACCCGTAGTACGCCCGCAGCCACCGCCCGCGACGATGACGACGAACACAGCAAGCGCACCCCGTTCGTTTAGCGCGCGCCTGCAGGCGTCCCGGCGGCGGCGATCGCTGATCAGCCTGACGCCGTTGATCGACGTGGTCTTTATCCTGCTGCTGTTCTTCATGCTGGCATCGAGCTTTCTCGACCTGCATTCGATCGTGCTCGACACCCCGGCCGAAGGCAGCGCCGCGCCGGCGGTGGAAGGTGCCCTGCTCGTCGACGTACGCCTGGACGGGGTGCGTTTCGCCGGTCAGTACGTGGGCATGGACGAGCTGATACAGCGGGTGCGTATTGCACTGGCCGATGCGCCCGACCGGCGCGTGCTGGTGCGCCCCGCGGAGCGTGTGAAGCTTCAGGACGCGGTACGCATACTCGACGCGCTCTCCGCTGCCGGGGTGAAGCAACTCTCGTTGATGGAAGCGGCCGGCAGCGGCAGCCGGCGCTAGACGATGGCCATGCACTTCTCGCGCACTCGGCGCTCGCGTATCAACGGGGACGACTCGATCCTGCCGTTGACCAACGTGGTATTCCTGCTGCTGATCTTTTTCATGCTGGCGGGCAGCCTGGCCTCGCCGCAGGCCTTCGATATTCAGCCGCCGGTGTCGCAAAGCGAGGCCCAGGCGCGCCGGGACGGCCTGGAGATACAGATCGCCGCAGACGGCGAGATCGCGATCGACGGTCAGCCGATCGAACTCGACGCGCTCGAGGAACGCGCCCGCGACGCGCTTGAAGCCGACCCCGATCTCGCCCTGCGACTCAAGGCCGACGGTGACGGCGACGCCACCCGCGTGGTCGCCGTGATGCAGGCGTTGCGGGACGCCGGCGGCCACAAGCTGCGGCTGATCACACTGGCCCCGGAATAACGCAGGCATGGGTATATCCAAGCGCCAATGGTTATTCGCGCTGGCGATTGCGGCCGGTCTGCACGTGCTGCTGCTGATCGTGTTCCTGATGGGCGGATTCAGTCGCAACCAAGCGCCCGAGTCGCCAGAGGGGGTCATGGTTTCACTCGACCGACTCGACCCCGGTCCGCCGCCGCAAGCCATGGCCGCCGAGGCACCCGTGGATGCGCCCAAACCCGAGGTCGCGGCCGCCGGCGCGCCGCCCGCAAGCCAGGCGAGCGCCCCCGATTCGACCGCCGTCGCGCCGCCGGAGGTGGCAGAAACGGTCGCCAATATCGGCCCGGAACCGGCCGCGAGCCCCATGGCCTCGACTGCCGGCGCTCCGAGCCCCTCGGCCGATATGATCGAGGCTGCGCCGACGATCGCGCCGGCCGCCGAGCCCGCCAGTGCCGTCGCCGTGGCGCCCATCAACGCGACCGACGCTGTCGAGCCGAGCGAACAGGTCACCGCCCAGGCCCCCGAGATTGCCCGCACCGAAACGCGCGACGTCGAAAGCGACGCCAACGGCGCCTATGGCACGAGCGACGAATCCACCGATGACTACATCGTGCGGCTACGGGCCTGGCTTTCCCGCCACAAGCAGTACCCGGCAGCCGCGCGCCAGGGCGAAATAGAAGGCACCGTCCGCCTGTATATAGTGGTCGATCAAAACGGTCGGATCGTGAGCCGGCGCATTACCCAGAGTTCCGGTTCGGCGCTGCTCGACCGCGCCGCTGAACAAATGCTTACGCGCGCCGAGCCCTTGCCGCGGATGCCGGCATCCATGCGTCGCAACCGTCTCGAACTGGTGGTACCCGTGGTGTTTTCGCTGCGCTAGCCGGGTCGCCCGCGCTTACCAGACCACCAGCTCGACGCGGCGATTCTCGGCCATGCCCACGTCGCTTTTGTTGCTCGCCCGGGGCACGGCATAGCCAACGCCCCAGGGCTTGAGTCGGTCGGTATCCACGCCGTAACGGGTGACCAGGGCGTTGACCACGGCGCCCGCCCTGCGCTGCGACAAGTCGATGTTGTAATCGAAGCTGCCGCGGCTGTCGGTATGCCCCACCACAAGCAGTCTCAGATCCGGTCTCTCGGCCATGAGTTTGGCAATCTCGGAGAGCGTGGGGCGCGACTCGGGCTTGACCTGGGTACTGTCGGTATTGAAAAAGATGCCGTAGAGCGCAACCCGGCCCTGGGTATCCAGATCGTTGGCCATCTGCGCGGCATTGACCGCGATGGCGCCGATTTCGCGCGGTTTCACCCGTAGCGTATCAACCTGCACCACGACCCCCGGCCCGCTGGCGGCAATCTGGATGCCGACATAGATATCGCCGCCGCTATCGGCCTTGTGGGCCGCCATGTATTGCTGCTTGGCACCGCGACCGCCAAAACGCTCGGCGTCGATACGATAGCCCGGCGATGCGCGCAGAAAGGTGGGGCCGCAGCCGTCGGCCTCACAGTCGTAGACGATATCGAAACCGGCCCGGCCAAGGCGTTGCGCATAGCCGGCCGCCGCCTGTTCGATGTCGGCGTTGTCGGCCAGTTCGTAAGTGATGCGCGTCAGTGCACCTTCCACCGTGCGGGTGGCCGAGATATTACCGTTGATGCCGCCGCGCTGGGCGATACGATCGACGATAAGCGGATAGGTCGCAAAATCCTGCTGCTCGCTGGATACGATTCGTGCCGTGGGCGGCGCGGCAACGCCGGGGCTTGGCGGGGTCTGCTGCGCATTGGCGGACGCCGCGGCGCCGATCCAGACGAGGGCGAAAACGAGCAGGCGAAGCGAATACTTGGTCATGCGGCGATATTAACCGCGCTGCGCCGTCCTGTCAGGCGCATATTGCCTATCGCGTGCGCGCCAGAAGCTGCTATGCAAAAAAAGAGCCGGTGTCGCCACCGGCTCTTGATACGACGCTTTTCGAGCCCGCCCTAACGGACCCGCTCGATCACCGTCGCGATGCCCTGGCCCATGCCGATACACATGGTGGCCAGACCCATGGTGGCATCCTTGTCTTCTAGGATATGCGCCAGCGCGCCGGTGATGCGTGCACCCGAGGTACCCAGCGGGTGGCCCAGGGCGATGGCACCGCCACGAACGTTGATCACGTCCTGGCGATCTTCGATACCGAGTTCTTTGAGCACCGCCAGGCTTTGTGCCGCGAACGCTTCGTTGAGCTCGAAATAGTCGATATCAGAGAGACTTACGCCCGCACGTTCGAGCGCTTTCTTGCTCGCGGGCACCGGGCCGCGACCCATCACGGAAGGATCGCAGCCGGCCACGGCCATGCCGCGGATACGGGCCATCGGCTTGAGACCCAGTTCCTGGGCCTTGCCTGCCGACATGACCAGCACGGCAGCCGCACCGTCGGAAATGGCCGAGGAGTTGCCCGCCGTGACCGTGCCGCCGCGCGGATTGAACGCCGGACGCAGCGAGCCCAGGCCTTCCATGCTGGCATCGGCCCGCACCACTTCGTCGCGCTTGGCCATGAACATATGGCCGTCGGCGTCGTAGCCCTTGACCGGTACGATTTCGTCGTCGAACTCGCCTTCGACGTTGGCCCGGTGCGCCCGCTGATGCGAGTTAAGGGCGAACGTGTCCTGGGCTTCACGATCGATGCTGTGGATGTTGGCCAGCATTTCCGCGGTCAGGCCCATCATCGCCGCAGGCTTGGCGACGTGCTTGGACAACTGCGGGGCGATATCGACGTTGTAGTCCATGGGCACATGGCCCATGTGCTCGACGCCGCCGCAGATGAAGATCCCGTCGATCCCGGCGGCGATCTGACCTACCGCGGTATGAATCGACTGCATGGAGGAACCGCACAGGCGGTTGACCGTCTGGCCGGCGACCGCGTGCGGCAGCCCCGCCAGCAGGGCGGCGTTGCGGCCGATGTTGAGCCCCTGCTCCTTGGTCTGCTGCACGCAGCCCCAGATCACGTCTTCGACGGTTTCCGGGTCGATCGCCGAATTGCGTTCCAGCAACGCTTTCATCAGCGCTGCCGACAGCTCTTCGGCACGGGTATTACGGAACATGCCACCCTTGGAGCGGCCCATCGCGGTACGTACCGCATCAACTATCACAATGTCCTGCTTGGCAATGTCTTGCATGATTTTCTCTCGAAACTGGTTGAGCCGAACGCCTTACTGTCCGAAGTACGTTTCGCCGTTGGCGGCCATTTCCCGCATGCGCTCGGTGGGCTCGTAGAGCTTGCCGAGATGGCTGTACTGGTCGGCCTTGTCACAGACCGTAGCCAGCCCCTGGGCATCGGCGTACTTGAGTGCGCCACCGCGGAACGGCGGAAAGCCCAGGCCCATGATCAGGCCCATATCGACCTCGTTCGGGGTTTCGGCAATGCCTTCCTCGAGCGCACGGGCGGCCTCGATGATCAGCGGAATCATCATGCGATCGATGATCTCGTCGGCCTCGAAGTCCTTCTGTCCGTCCTTCTGGACGCTGGCGACCAGCTCATAGGCCTTGTCGTCCGGAACCTTCTTGGGACGGCCCTTCTTGTCCTTTTCGTACTTGTAATAACCGGCGCCGCTTTTCTGACCGAGCCGGTCGTTTTCGACCATGACGTCCAGCGACGACTTGCCTTCGTTCGACATACGGTCGGGATAGCCTTCGGCCAGCACTTCCTCGACGTGCTGGGACGTATCCATGCCGACCACGTCGGACAGATAGGCCGGGCCCATGGGCCAGCCGAACTTCTCCATGACCTTGTCGATCTTGGCGAAGTCCGCGCCGTCGGTGATCAGCTGCTGGAAGCCGAAGAAGTACGGGAACAGGATACGGTTGACCAGAAAGCCGGGGCAGTCGTTGACCACGATCGGCGTCTTGCCCAGCCGATGCGCGTAATCGACGATCGTGGCGATCGCCTCTTCCGAGCTCTTCTCGCCCTTGATTACTTCAACCAGCGGCATCTTGTGTACCGGGTTGAAGAAATGCATGCCCAGGAAGTTCTCGGGACGCTTGAGATCAGCGGCGAGCGTGTCGATGGAAATACTCGAAGTATTCGATGCAAGTATCGTTTTTTCCGAGACTTTTTCTTCGGTCTCGGCCAGTACGCTCTTCTTGATCTTCGGGTTCTCGACCACGGCTTCAATCACCGCATCGACGTTGCCGAAGTCGCCATAGGTCAGCGTCGGGCGGATACGCGACATGCCCTCGGCCATTTTGGCGGTGTCCATCTTGCCGCGTTCGACGCCCTTGGAGAAATGCTTGGCCGCTTCCTCCAGGCCCTGGTCGATCGCCTCTTCCTTGATGTCTTTCATCAGGATCGGCACGCCCTTGTAGGCGCTCTGGTAGGCGATACCGCCGCCCATGATGCCGGCGCCCAATACCGCGGCCTGCTCGATGGTGTGCGCGATCTTGCCGTATTTCTTGCCTTTCTTTTTGATCAGCTGGTCGTTGAGGAACAGCTGAATGAGGGCAGCGGCTTCGGTCGTCTTAGCCAGCTTGATGAAACCCTCGGTTTCTTCCTTGATGGCCGCGTCGCGCTCCATGCCCGCTGCCTTTGCCATGCGGTCGATGGCTTCGATCGGTGCAGGGTACATGCCCTTGGTCTGGCCCAGGACGTAGCCCTTGGACGTCTGGAACGTCATCGCGGCTTCGGTCTTGTTGAGCTTGAGCGGTGCTTTCTTTTCGGCCTTGCGGGCCTTCCAGTCGAACTCGCCGGCGATGGCGCGATCGAGCAGATCGCGCGCCGCGGCTTCGAGCTCGTCCTCGGCCACGACGGCGTCTACCATGCCCGCCTTGAAGGCCTTGTCGGCCCGGCGCGGGTTGCCGTCAGCGATCCATTCAATCGCGTTGTCGGCGCCGATCAGACGCGGTGTACGCACGGTGCCGCCAAAACCGGGATAGATGCCCAGCTTTGTTTCAGGGAAGCCGATCTGGGCCTTCTCGCCCATCACCCGGTAATCGGTGGACAGGCACATTTCCAGACCGCCGCCCAGCGCCATGCCGTTGATGGCGGTCACGCTCGGGAAATCCAGATCCTCGATGGTCGAGAACATGCGGTTGGCGTCGGCCATCCACTCGCGCATCTCGTCGTCGGAGGCCTTGAAGCGCTCGCCGAATTCCATGATGTCGGCGCCGACAATGAAGGCCGGCTTGGCGGATTTGACCAGCAGCCCCTTCACGTCGTCGGCGTGAGCCAGCGCCTTCGCGGCCTCGTTGAGATCGTTGATGGTGGCCTGGTCGAACTTGTTGACCGATTGTTCGCGTGCATCGAAACACAGCACGGCGATCCCGTCGGTGACGTCCACCGACAGTTTTGATCCCTCATAAAGCATGGATGCTGACTCCATATAAGATGAACATTGCCCCGACCGCCCAATGCGGCCAGGCCTTGGAACTCGTGGCGATACGGTAGCGTACTGTCGGTGGCGCCACAATCGTAACGGCTGCCATGCCGCCGACGGACAGGCAACGTCGAGGCACCCTATTTCGTAACATTGCGCAGTGTTTTTGACAGTCTGCGCGGCGCGTGGTTATCTACGTTTTCCTTTTAATGCAAGGCGAACTCAGGTCATGGCGAAATCCGACAACCGCATCAGCAAACTGCGCAAGGATGTCGATAAGCTGCGCAAGAACTATACGGGCGCATTCACCTCCGCCAATCGCGCGGTCTACGATGGCATCGAGCAACTCGCCGAGCACGAACTCGCGGCGCTCAAGACCCACTACGAGGAAGCGATCAAGAGCCTCAAGACACTGCGCAAGGGTGGCGCACCGCGCGAGCTGGCCGTGGCCCAGCTGCAGCTGATTCAGGACACCATTGACCGGATCATGAACAACGCTCGCGAGAGCATGGCGATCCTCGACGGCACGCGCGCCAAGATCAACGAAGAGATCCGCCGCAATCTCGAAGGCAGCCAGCAGATTGCACAGGATGCCGCCACCCAGGCCAAGGCCGAGGCGAAGACCGAGGCAACCCAGGCCAAAAAGCGCAAGACGCAGGCCAAACGCAAGACCGGTCAGGCCGCCAGCACCGCCAAGGCAAAGGCCAGCAGCGCTGCATCCAAGGCCGAGTCGGCCGCGGACGAGGCCACGGCAAAAGCCGAAAGCGCTGCGCCGACCAAGGCCAAGAGCACCGCCAAGAAGCGCAGCAGCTCAGCGAAGTCTGCGACCAGCGGCACGAAGAGTCGCGCCAGCACGAGCAAGCGCAGCGCCTCGACGGGTTCGGGCAGCGCCAAGAAGAGCACGGCCGCAAGCAAGTCCGGCACCGCCAAGAGCGGCACCCGCAAATCGACGACCACGCGCAAGCGTAGCGCCAGCAGCGGCACGGCCAGCAAACAGGCCGGCGGCTCAACCAAGTCCAGCACGTCCTCGAACACCGCCAGCAGCTCGACCAGCGGTAGCGGCTCGACCAGCGGCTCAAGTTCGAATACCGGCTCGACCACCGGCTCTGGCAACGACAACGCCACCTCCAATTCGGGCTCTAGCTCCAGTTCGAGCTAAATCGGGTATCCTTTTGCCCACCGGGCCGCTCTCTACGGGGGCGGCCTTTTTTATTGGCGCCGCGCCAGGCCCCCGATCGCCCGGGCCACCTGACGGCTGGCACCGGTATCTTTCATTGTTCCGGTTCGTTGCGAATGCTCGATCTTGCCGATAGCACCCAGCTTCTGCGCCTGCTGGCCGAGCCCACCCGGCTGCGGTTGTTGCTGCTGCTTATCGACCAGCCGATGACGGTCGCGGAGCTCACCAACGTCACCCAGCTCACCCAGAGCCGCGTATCGAGCCACCTGGCACGGCTGCGCGAAGCCGAACTGGTGCAGGATCGCGCGGTGGCGAACGCCCGTTTCTACAGCGTGGACGTCAAACGCTGGCACCACGATATGCGTCCGCTCTGGGGGGCGCTGCTGGATACCCTGGACGATGCCGTGGTGCATCGCGACCGCGAGCATGCAGCAGCGATCGTGCGCCAGCGCACGGCGCGCAGCAGCTGGGTGGAGTCGGTCGCTGGCAGCATGGAACGCCAGTATTCGCCGGGCCGAACCTGGGAAGCCATGAGCCGTGCGCTCATCGAACTGCTCGAACTGGGCGATGTCCTCGATATCGCCTCCGGCGACGGCGTACTTGCCGAACTACTCTGCCGACGCGCCCGCCACGTGACCTGTGTCGATCGCAGCGCAGCGGTCATCGATGCCGCACGTACGCGCCTGAGCCAACAGACCAACGTGGGTTTTCGAATCGGCGACATGCATGCGCTGCCGTTCGACGACGCCAGCTTCGACCAGGCCTTCTTGCTGCATGCGTTAAGCTACAGCGAAACACCCGAAACCGCACTGACCGAAGCCGCCCGCATCCTGCGCCCCGGCGGGCGCCTGACGCTGGCCACCATCGGCCGACACGAACATGCGTCGACGGTCGCCGCCTACGACCACGTCAACCTCGGCTTCGAGGTCGCCCAGCTGAGCACATGGCTCGAAACCGCGGGCCTGCAGGTACATGACTGTGCCCAGCGCGCGCGCGAGCCGCAGCCACCCTATTTCCGAGTGATCACCGCCAGTGCGAGCAAGCCATGACTGAACAATCGTCGCGCCGCCTGTCGCGCCTGATCGCGGGCGCGATCTGGGGCACGCTGCTGGTGGCGGCGCTGGTCTGGATCTATGTTCAGGATCTGTCGATTCGCGAGATCATGCGCCTGGTCTACGAGTACGTGGTGGACAACCCGTTCGCACCGCTGGCCTATATCGTGATCTACGGGCTGCGTTCGCTGACCTTCTTCCCTGCGATGTGGCTGACCATCGCGGCCGGCAGCCTGTTCGGATTCGGGCCCGGCCTGGTCTATGCGCTGATCGGCGAGAATCTATCCGCCAACATCGCCTATTTCATGGCCCGCTTCTTTCGCAGCGAAGAACACGCCCAGGACCACAAGAACCCCCGTATCGCCGCGTTCCGCCGGCTGCTCGTCGAGCAGGCCTTCCCTACCACGGTGGTTCTGCGCGCCTCGTTTCTGCCGTTTGACCTCGTCAACTACGCCTGCGGGCTGCTGCGCGTGCCGTGGGTGCCCTATTTTCTGGCCAGCGTCATCGGCATGCTGCCGCCCATGATTACGTTCGTGAGCTTCGGCGCGACCGTCAACCTTCCCGATCT
This sequence comes from Salinisphaera sp. C84B14, assembly GCF_040361435.1. Lineage (NCBI taxonomy): Bacteria > Pseudomonadati > Pseudomonadota > Gammaproteobacteria > Salinisphaerales > Salinisphaeraceae > Salinisphaera > Salinisphaera sp. C84B14. Next base: position 78,494 of record NZ_APNL01000017.1, read on the forward strand.
GCTCGCGCAGCAGACGTTCTCGCCCGAGCAACTCATTGACGCGAAACAGCTGATGATTTCGGGCGGGCTGCTGGTGGCCAGCGCCGTGATCGCCTTTTTCGCGCATCGACGCCGCAAGACGCTCGCGGCCCGGGCCGAACGCCGGGCCGCCGCCGATTCCGATTGACGGGAACCCGGGCGCTTTGTAGCCTTCAGACAAGCAACTTTTTTCGGGGACCGCGTGCGCTATTTGCTCGGGCTGATCATCGGCGCTGCCACCCTGTGGCTGCTCCTGTCGGGCGTTTACAAGCCCATCGTGCTTGGCCTGGGCGGCTTTTCGGTGCTGTTCTGTGCCTATGTATGCCATCGCATGGGCATTGTCGACCGCGAGAGCGTGCCTTTGCATCTGCTTGCTCGGCTGCCGCTGTATGCGCTCTGGCTGGGCGGCGAAATCGCGAAATCCAACTGGGATGTCGCCAAGCGCATCGTGTTGCCGGGGCGTCGTATCTCGCCGACGATCGTGCGCCTGCGCGCCCATCAGTCGAGCGAGCTCGGCCAGGCGATCTTCGCCAACTCGATCACTCTGACGCCCGGCACGGTGACCGTGGCGCTGCGAAACGGTGACGCCATCGTGCATGCGATAACCGAAGACAACGCCACGGATATGGAAGGCGGCGACATGGACCAGCGCGTGCGCCGGCTCGAACGTCCCTTCGGCGCGTCCGCACGCCGCGAGGAGACCCCATGATGTTTCTCGTCGCCATCATCGCCATTGTCGTCACCATGCTGCTGATTCTGGTGCGCGCCCTGCTGGGGCCCACGGTCTACGACCGCATCCTGGCCATCAATCTGTTCGGCACCAAGACCGTGCTGTTCGTGGCGGTGCTGGGCTTTCTCAACGGCCGGCCGGAATTTCTCGATCTCGGCCTGATCTACGCGCTGATCAATTTCATCGGCACGGTGACGGTGCTCAAGTTCATGCAGTACGGCGATCTCGGCTGGGAAGCCGCGAGCAAGGAAAAGCCCGATGTATGAACCGGCCCGTTCGTACTTCACCGCCCTGCGGGTTCTGCGATGAATGCTCTTATCGATACCGCGAGCTGGATTTTGCTGGCCGGCGGCGCGTTGTTCAGCGTGATTGGCGGTATCGGCATGCTGCGCATGCCCGATTTCTATACGCGCATGCATGCAGCCTCGGTCACCGATACCGCCGGCATGATCCTGATGCTTGCCGGGCTGATGCTGCAGGCGGGGCTTACGCTCGTAACCGCGAAGCTGGTGTTCGTGATGCTTTTTCTGCTCATTACCAGCCCGACCGCGACCCATGCCCTGGCCCGTGCCGCGCTCGAAGACGGGATCGAGCCGCAAGTCGATCACGACAAGCGTTGATGCCTGCGCCGACCGATAACCGCCGGGCGTTCGTTGACGCCCGCCACCCCGGCCTGCGGATTACGGTCCGTGCGCTGCACGGGGCGTGGTGTAGCATGAGACCGTCGCCACGCCAGCACCCCGTGACGAAGCGTTCGTCGCCGCGGTTCACCGACAACAGGATTGCCAAGTGACCACGGATATCGCGCTCAACATCGTTCTGCTGAGCTTCATGGCTATCGTCGGCATGGCGATCGCACGGCTGCGCAACCTGTTCCCGGTGGCCATGCTCACCGGGCTGTACAGCCTGCTCTCGGCCAGCCTGTTCACGCTGCTCGACGCCGTCGATGTCGCGCTTACCGAGGCCGCCGTCGGCGCCGGTGTGACCACCGTGCTGTTCCTGGCCACCTTCGGCCTGACGCGCGCACGCGAAAAGCCGGTACCCCGCTCGCGCACCCTTATTGGCCTGGCGGTCACGATGCTCACCGGGGCGGTGCTGGTGTATGCGAGTCTCGACATGCCCCACTTCGGGTCCGCCGATACCCCGGTGCAGACGCATCCGCTGCGCGATCGCTATCTCAACCAGATGAGCGAAGAGATCGACGTGCCAAACGCGGTAACCGCCGTACTCGGCAGCTATCGTGGCTACGATACGCTGGGTGAGGTCGTGGTGGTGTTCACCGCGGGAATCGGGGTACTGATGTTGCTGGGCGTGGCCTGGCATCGTCCGCGCAAGTCCGACAAGCGAGAACAGTAATGCGTGAACATACCGTCTTGCGGGTGGTCACCAAGGTTCTGATCGCCCCCATCATCCTCTTCGCTCTGTATGTGCAGTTTCATGGCGACTACAGCCCGGGCGGCGGTTTCCAGGCCGGCGTGGTGTTCGCGGCGGCGATCATCCTGTATGCGCTGATCTTCGGCCTGGCCGAGGCGCGGCGCGCGGTATCGCCCAACCTGCTGCGTATCACCGGTGCGCTCGGGGCGCTGATATTCGCTGGCACCGGTGTCTATTCCCTGCTGCGCGGCGGCAACTTTCTCGACTACGACTATCTCGCCCACGATGCGGTGCATGGCCAGCACTACGGGCTGTTGCTGGTCGAGTTCGGCGTCGGGCTGACGGTGGTGTCGGTCATTACATCGATCTTCTACGTCTTTGCCGGCCGCGGCCGCCGCAACGACGACGAACAACCGCCCGGGGACGCACGATGAGTCTGGCGTCGATCGCCGATAACTTCTTCGGCCTGTTCAATTACTGGGTGGTCATCGTGCTGATGATGATCGGTTTCTATACCGTCATCTCCCACGACAACCTGGTCAAGAAACTCATCGGTCTGAACCTGTTCCAGACGGCGGTGTTCGTGTTTTATATCAGCATGGGCAAGATCAGCGGTTCGACCGCGCCTATCCTCATGTCGGGCAAGGGCAGCGAAGACGTGCTCTATGCCCATCCGTTACCCCATGTGCTGATCCTGACCGCGATCGTGGTCGGGGTATCCACCACGGCTCTGGGCCTGGCGCTGGTGGTGCGTATCAACGAAGCCTACGGCAGTATCGAGGAAGATGACGTTCTCGAAGCCGACTTCGAAACACAGGAAGAAGAAACCGAGGAAGAAGCCGAGCGTACGGCCCGAGCCGAGGCACGCCAGGAGCGCGAAAGCGCCCAGCAGGACCACGACGACGGCCGTGAAGAAGACGAAGCGGACGACGATCGGGAGACGCGCTCGTGATCGAAGCCTTTTTCGCCCAGATGCCGGCCCTGGTCATCGTCCTGCCGTTGCTGGCCGCGCCGATATGCGTGCTGCTGCACCGTGGCGGCCCCTCGTGGTTCGTCTATCTGCTTACCACCTGGGCCTGTTTCGGCCTGGCCTTTCTGCTGTTCGTTCAGGTCAAGATCGGCGGGCCCATCAGCTACGCGATGGGCGGCTGGGCGCCGCCGTTCGGCATCGAGCTGCGACTCGACGCGCTCAACACCGTGGTATTGCTGCTGGTTACCGGCATCGCCGCGATCAGCAGCGTCTATGCCAAGGCCAGCGTGGCCGCCGAGATCGCCAGTGAACGGGCCTATCTTTTCTATGCTGCCCTGCTGCTGTGCTTCTGTGGCCTGGCCGGCATCACCGTCACCGGCGACGCGTTCAACCTGTTCGTGTTCCTGGAGATTTCATCGCTGTCTTCGTACGCGCTGATCGCGATGGGCTCGAAGCGCCGGGCGCTGCTTTCGGCTTTTCAATACCTGATCATGGGCACGATCGGCGGCACCTTTCTGCTCATCGGCATCGGCTTTCTGTACATGATGACCGGCAGCCTCAACATGGCCGATATCGCCGCCCGCCTGCCGGCGGTTGCCGATACGCGAACCGTGGAAGCAGGACTGGCCTTCATCGTGGTCGGCACCAGTCTCAAGTTCGCGCTATTCCCGGTTCATGTCTGGCTGCCCAACGCCTATACCTATGCGCCGTCGAGCGTAAGCGCCTTCATCGCGGCCACGGCCACGAAGGTCGCGGTGTATGCGCTGATGCGCTTTCTGTTCACCGTGTTCGGGGCCGCCTATGCCTTCGACCAGCTGCCGCTGGGCGAGGTGCTGCTGGTCTTGTCGGTTGCCGCGATGCTGTCCGGTTCCATGGCCGCGATCTTTCAGACCGACGTCAAGCGTCTGTTGGCGTGGTCGAGCATCGCCCAGATCGGCTATATCGTGATGGGCTTCGCGCTGGCGAGCACCGCTGGTGTAACGGCCTCGGTGGTCCACATGGTCAATCACGGGCTGATCAAGGGCGCTTTGTTCATGGCCGTGGGCGCGATGTTCTGGCGTCTGCGCACCATCTCGCTCAACGATATCGCAGGCCTTGGGCGGCAGATGCCGATCACATCGGCAGCGTTCGTCGTCGCCGGGCTGTCACTGATCGGCGTGCCGGCCACCGGCGGTTTCATCAGCAAATGGGTGTTGCTGGAGGCGGTCATGGCCCCCGGTCACTACTGGCTCGCCGCCGCCATTCTGGTGAGTTCGCTCATGGCGCTGATCTATATCGGGCGCGTTGTGGAAGCGCTGTATTTCCGTGAACGCCCCGAGGGACACCCCGCGGTCGGCGAGGCGCCCGTGCTGATGCTGGCGGCGACATGGACTCTCGTGCTCGCCAATATCGCGGTCGGTCTGTATTCGACGCCGCTCGTCGGTGCTGCCGAACGCGCGGCGCGTGCGGTGCTGGGAGACGGCGTATGAGCGCGCAATGGCTTGGCTGGCTGGTCGCTTTTCCGGCGTTGATGAGTTTGCTCGTGGCTGCCTGCGGGCGCTGGCCCAATGTTCGCGAGTCGGTGAGCGTCGCCACGGCGGCCGTGTTGTTTGCCGGCATCGCGCTGTTCATTGATCCGGTCACCGCCGGCGAACGCCCGTCGCTGACGCTGTTCGAAGTACTGCCCGGCATCGGTCTGACCTTCACGCTCGAACCGCTCGGGCTGCTGTTTGCCCTGGTCGCCTCCGGGCTATGGCCGTTGACCACGATCTATGCCGCGGGCTACATGCGCGGCAACGAAGAACATGCCCAGACGCGCTTCTTCGTCTGCTTCGCACTCGCGATCTCGGCAGCCATCGGCATTGCCTTCTCGGGCAACCTGCTGACGCTTTTCATCTTTTACGAGATGCTCACGCTGTCGACCTACCCGCTGGTAACCCACCACGGCGATGTCGAATCGCGTAACGGCGGCCGCGTCTATCTGGGCATTTTGCTGACCACATCGATCGGCTTCTTCCTGCCGGCGATCATCATCACCTACCTGATCACCGGCACCATCACCTTCGATGACGCTGGCCTGTTCGGCGACGCCGGGCTTGGCGTGCTTGCCGTCGGCGCCCTTTATGCGCTGTTTCTTTACGGCACCGGCAAGGCCGCGCTCATGCCGTTCCACCGCTGGCTGCCGGCAGCGATGGTCGCACCGACGCCGGTTTCGGCACTGCTGCACGCCGTGGCCGTGGTCAAGGCCGGTGTTTTCATCGTGCTCAAGCTCACGGTGTACGTTTTCGGCGTCCAGTTTCTGGCCGATACCGGTGCTTCCGAATTGATGATGTGGGTAGCCGCGTTCACGGTTCTCGGCGCGTCGCTGATCGCGATGACCCGCGACAATCTCAAGGCCCGCCTCGCCTATTCCACGGTCAGCCAGCTGTCGTATATCGTGCTCGGGGCGACCATGGCGTCTAGCTTCGGCATTCTCGGCGGGGGCATGCATATCGCCATGCACGCCTTTGCCAAGATCACGCTGTTCTTCTGCGCGGGGGCGATCTATACCGCGACCCACCGCAAGTACGTCAGCGAGCTGGACGGTCTCGGCTATGCGATGCCGATCACGTTCACCGCGTTTTTCATCGCATCGGTATCGCTGATCGGCATCCCGCCCATGGGCGGCATCTGGAGCAAGTGGTATCTGATGGAAGGGGCGGCCGACTCCGGTCATATCGCCATTATCATGGTTCTGGCACTGAGTTCGCTGCTCAATATCGTCTATCTGCTGGAAATTCCGACGCGGGCGTTCTTTCACAACCCACGCCCGGATACCCCGCGCAGCTGGCACGAAGCGCCCTGGGCCTGCGTGATTCCGCTATCCATCACCGCGGCCGGTTGTATCGTCTGGTTCTTCTATCCGCTGCCGCTTCTCAAACTGCTTGCGCCGTGGGCGCCGTAGCAATACGAGGTGAATTCGCCATGTTGATCGAACGCAACCCGCAGCAGTACCGCCGGCCAAGTACCCTTGCGCGTACCCGCTGGGCGCGCGTGCTCTATGTCGTATGCGCGCTCACCCTCGTACCCAGCCTGTTCATTCATCCGCACGCAGAGTTCGGTTTTGCGGAAATGCCCGCATTCCACGCCCTGCTGGCGTTCGTGACCGGCGTTGTGCTGGTACTGGCTGCCATCCTGCTGCGCCGCCTGATCATGCGCGGCGAAGACTACTACGAGCACCGCACCTGACATGCTCCCTGCCTGGTTGAACAACCCGGGGATGCTGCTGATTATCGCCGGCAGCGTGATCCCCCTACTGCCCTACCGCCTGCGTATGGTCGTACTGCTGGGCGCGCCTGCTGCGAGCCTGCTCTGGCTCTGGCAGATCCCGCTCGGCACCACCACCACGATGGCGCTGCTCGACTACACGCTGACCCCCATGCGCGTCGACGGCCTCGCCTTCACCTTCGGGGTGATCTTCAACGTGGCCGCCTTCCTGTCTGGCGTGTACATGTGGCATACCCACAGCCGCCTGGAGCCGGCGGCCGCGCTGATCTATGCCGGCTCGGCGCTGGGCGCGGTGCTCGCGGGCGATCTGATCACGCTGTTCATGTTCTGGGAGGTCACCGCGATTGCCTCGGCGCTGCTGCTGGTGATTCGCGGGCTGCGGGACGCCATGATCGTGGCCCGTCGCTATCTGCTGGTACAGATCGGCTCGGGCCTGTTCCTGATGGGCGGGGCCGCGATCTATATCCATGCCACCGGCGATATCGCCTTCGGCCATATCGGCCTGGATGCGCCCGGCGGCTGGCTGATCCTGTTGGCCTTCGGCATCAAGGCGGCCTTTCCCTTGCTGCATAACTGGCTGCAGGATGCCTATCCCTCGGCCAGCGCCACCGGCACGGTGGTCCTGTCGGCCTTCACGACCAAGATGGCCATCTATGCTCTGGCCCGCGGCTATGCGGGCACGGATCTGCTGATTCCGATCGGCGCGGTGATGACGATATTCCCGATCGTCTACGCCATGCTTGCCAACGACCTGCGGCGGGTACTGTCCTACAGCCTGAACGTGCAGCTCGGCTTCATGGTGGTGGCCGTGGGTATCGGCACCGAGCTGGCGCTCAACGGCGCTGCGGCCCATGCCGTGACCCATATTCTGTACAAGGCGCTGTTGTTCATGTCCATCGGCGCCGTGCTGCACCAGACCGGGCACGTACGAGCGACCGAACTCGGCGGGCTGGCCCGCCAGATGCCCTGGACGGCGGCGTTCTGCGTTATTGGTGCCGCCTCTATCAGCGCCTTTCCATTCATGGCGGGCTTTGTCAGCAAGTCTCTGATTCTCAAGGCAGTGGCCTACGAACACTGGCCCGGAATCTGGATCACGCTCACGGCGGCCTCGGCCGGCGCGTTGCTGTATGTCGGCATCAAGATTCCCTACTTCGCGTTTTTCGCCCCCAACGATCAGATCGAATGCAAGGAAGCGCCGCTCAACATGCGTCTGGCCATGGGCTTGACCGCGATCGCCTGTATCGCCCTCGGCCTGGTGCCTTCGCTGCTGTATTCGATCCTGCCCTATCCGGTCGACTACAACCCGTATACGGCCAGCCATATCGTCAGCCAGCTGCAGCTGCTCGCATTCTCGGCGCTAGTGTTCTGGCTGGCCTGGCGGGCCGGGCTATACCCGTTGCCCAAGCGTGCCGTGCACCTGGATACCGACTGGGTGTATCGCATGCTGCTGCCCCGCTTTGGTTACGTGGCGGAACGCGTCTATCACGCCGTGCTGGCCAAGTTCGGCAGCGGCATGAACAGCGTGACCGAACGCGGCATGGGGCGCCTGCGCCTGCGCTATGACGCCCGCGGGGTCATGTCGCGCACCTGGAGCACCGGCTGGATGACGCTCTGGGTCGCCATATTGCTGGTGGTCTATCTGGTCCTCTATTACTGATCGCGAGCGCGGTCCGAGCTGCCCCGGCGACAGGGCAGTTCGTGGCAAGGTAAGTTCTGTATAACCTCTTCTAGGCTTCGTCGAGGCTGCGCCACAGGCAGCGATCGCCGCTGGCCTTGGCCAGCATTTCCAGATAGCGCGCGTGGGCGGCCTGCTCCTCGTCGCTGGCTCGCGTGACCCGTGGCCGACCTGCTGCACGGGCCAAATGCTCGGCCAGCCCGGCGGTCGCCATCGCGCCGGTTTCGGCGTTGTCTTCGGCGGCCAGCCCAATATCGATCTGGCCGCCCGTCATGGCCAGATAGACATCCCCCAGCAACTGCGCGTCGAGCAAGGCGCCGTGCAGTTCGCGGTTGGAGTTGTCGATCTCGAAGCGCTTGCACAGGGCATCCAGACTGTTGCGCTGGCCGGGATAAAGCTGGCGCGCCTCGACCAGCGTATCGATCACCGGCTGGCGGGCTTCCAGCGGTTCATGGGCCGGGTTGACGGTCTTGAACTCGTGATTGAGAAAGCCCAGATCGAACGGCGCGTTGTGGATGATCAGCTCCGCGCCTTCAAGATACTCCGCCAGCGTCTGCGCGATTTCGGCAAAACGCGGCTTGTCGGCGAGAAACTCCAGGGTTATCCCGTGCACGTCGATGGCGCCCTGATCGATCTCCCGATCGGGGTGGATATACAGATGCAGATCGTTGCCGGTCAGCCGCCGGTTGGCCAGTTCGACACAGCCCACCTCGATGATGCGATGCCCCTGGGCTGGCTCCAGGCCGGTGGTTTCGGTATCGAGAACGATCTGTCGCATAGGCTTTCGCTTGAAGTTGGGTCGGGTCGGTCGGGTTAGCGTTTCATCTCGTCGATGCCGCGGTTGGCCAGGGCATCCGCGGCTTCGTTGCCGGGATCGCCGCTGTGGCCTTTCACCCAGTGCCATTCGATCTCGTGGCGCTGGGTGGCTTCATCCAGGGCACGCCAGAGGTCGTCGTTCTTGACCGGCTTTTTTGCCGCGGTCTTCCACCCGTTGCGCTTCCAGTTGTGCATCCAGCTGGTGATGCCCTGGCGCACGTAGTTGGAGTCGGTATGCAGTTCGACACGACAGGCGCGCTTGAGCGCGTTCAGCGCTTCGATCGCGGCCATCAACTCCATGCGGTTATTAGTGGTATTGGCTTCGCCGCCACACAGTTCGCGCGTATTTTCGCCGTGGCGCAGCAGCGCGCCCCAGCCGCCGGGCCCGGGGTTTCCGCGGCAGGCACCGTCGGTATAGATGACTACGGGTTCGCTCATCGGCGGCAGTTTACGCGATGCAAGGCCTGGCGCGCCAAACCCACGGCCGCGCGTTTGCGCGGGCCGGGCAGCGGCTTGCGAATGGGCGTGTACGGCGCAACCTGGCGGCGTGCGCACAGCCCATAGGCCTGGGCGCACCAGGCGATCGAGCGCGCGCTGCGGCGATCCTCGCCCACCCGGTGATAACCGCCGAAGAACGGAAAGCCCAGGCCGTATCGCACCAGGCGCTCCGGCTCGAATTCGAGCAGCCGCAGCCAGTCATAGAGCCGCGACGCGCTCGGCGGTGCCGAGCACGGCCTGAAGCGTGGCGTGCGCCGCGTGGGAAAGCCCTGGCGTAGCGCCCACAGCGATAAAGGGTTGAATGCGAGGATTATCAGCTGGCCACGGGCGTTGAGAACGCGTGCGCATTCGCGTAGCAGCGCATGGGGCTCGGCGACCTGCTCCAGAGCATGGGCAAGCACGAGCGCATCGACGCTGGCGCTGGCCAACGGCAGATGGCGTCCGTCGAAGGCAATATCGGCCCGCGTATCCACGCCGAACCCCAGCTGCCACTGACAGAGCGTGCCGGCATGCGCGAGCGTGGCATGCCCATAGCCCCAGCGGCCGATCTGCACACAGCGATACCCGGTCAGGTTGGGTAGCAGCTGGGTCAGTACGCGCCGTTCATACTGCAGGAACAGCCGCGCACGCGGCGTGGCCAGCCACTCCGCAGAATCCGTGTACTTGCCAGGCAGGAATCGAAACAATTGATTTTGCCTCAGGCGGTTGGCAACATTCGCAGATGCTCGAGATCAAAGCACTTCCGGCACTGTCCGACAACTATATCTGGGTGGTCAAAGCTCAGGACAGCGACACGGTCGCCATCGTCGACCCCGGCGAGGCCCGGCCCGTACTGCAATATCTGTCGGAACATGGGCTTGCCGTGGGTGCCTACTTGATTACCCATCATCACGGCGATCACGTCGGCGGCCTCGACGACCTGCTTGGGAAGCATCCCGCGCCGGTCTACGGGCCGGCAGGCGAGGCCGATCGTATTGCGCAGATCACCCAGGCAGTGGCCGGCGGCGATCAATTCGCGCTCGATTTCCTGGGCGCCGATTTCGAAGTGATCGACGTGCCCGGACATACGCTCGGGCATATCGCCTACGTCACCCCGGGCGTGCTGCTGGCCGGCGACGCCCTCTTTCGCGGCGGCTGCGGGCGCGTATTCGAAGGTACCCATGCCCAGATGCAGGCGTCGCTGGCACGTCTGCGTGCGCTGCCCGAGGCCACCGAAGTCTACGGCGGGCACGAGTACACGCAGAAGAATCTGGCGTTCGCGCAGACCGTCGAACCCGACAACCGCGCGATTGCCACGGTTATTCGCGAAGTCGATGCGCTGCGCGCCAACAACAAACCCACCCTGCCCGGCACCTTGGCCGAAGAACGAGATATCAACCCGTTTTTGCGCTGGGATCAGCCCGACGTGGTCGCGGCTGCAGAACAACGCGCCGGCCGGTCGCTGACCGACGCCGGGGAGATTTTTGCCGTATTGCGTGAATGGAAGGATGCCTCTTAAGGCGGGTGGCGCGCTCGCCGCGCTGATCGCCTCGACCACGCTTGTATTTACCGGCTGCGCCACGCAGACGCCCAACCGTGCCCCGGTGCAGGAAACCGTTCGGCCGAGCAGTGCCACGGTCACCCCTGCCGATACTGCACCCGCGGTCGAAACCGACGATGTCGAAATCGAGGACGATTTCGACGAAGACGCGGAAGACGATCTGGAACTGGCCGGCGCCAGCGCAGCGGACTGGCCGGATCCACAGACCGATCTCTGGTCACAAATCCGCAACGGCTTCGAACTCGACGGCTACGGCAAGCGTTATCGCGTACGCCGCTGGACACAGCAGTTCGCCACCCATCAACGCAATCTCCAGGCGTCGCTGGATCGAGCCCAGCCGTTCCTGTGGCATATCGTGCAGCGGATCGACGAACGTGGCCTGCCGACCGAGCTGGCCCTGCTACCCATCGTGGAAAGCGGCTACGACCCCTCGGCACGCTCGTATATGGGCGCGAGCGGTCTTTGGCAGTTCATGCCGGGCACCGCCGACCATATGGGGCTGTCGCGAGACTGGTGGTACGACGGGCGTAACGACGTGATTGCCTCTACCGACGCGGCCCTGTCCTATCTGGACGATCTGCACCGCCGCTACGGCGGCGACTGGTTGCTCGCACTCGCCGCCTACAACGCCGGTCCCGGCCGCGTCGACGCGGCCCTTGCGCGCGCGCAGCGCGAAGACCCGGACGCGACCTACTGGGATCTCGAGCTGCCGCTGGAAACCACCGAATACGTGCCCAAACTGCTCGCGCTGCGCCGCATCATGTTTGCGCCCGAACGCTTCGGTTTCGAATGGCCGACGCTGGATAACACGCCGCGCACACGCGCCGTCGAGCTGCCCGCTCAGACCGAGGTGGCCGTGGCAGCGCGTATGCTCAACATGTCCGAGCAGGATCTGCGCCGTCTCAATCCGGCACTGCAGCGTTGGGCCAGCGCGCCCGGTAGTGGCGCGACGCTGCTCGTACCGGCGGGCAAGGCCGACGCGTTCAAAAAAGCGCTGGCCGAAGCCTCGCCAGGCATGCTGGTGCAACGCAGCACCCATACCTACACGGTTCGACGCGGCGACGTGCTGGGCTCGATCGCAGCACGATACAACATGAGCGTGGCCGCCCTGCGCCAGGCCAACCGCCTGCGCGGCGATCGCATCCGGGTAGGTCAGAAGCTCACGGTTCCGCGCGCCGGTGATGCCGGTGACCCGGCCCCGGTGGCCGAACCCGCGGAAACCTATGTCGTGCAAACCGGCGATTCACTCTGGGAGATCGCGCAGCGCTACAACGTCGATGTGGCGGCGATGCGCAGCAGCAACCCGGGCGTGAGCGCCTCGCTGAGCCCGGGCCAGAAACTCACCATCCCCGGCTCGGCGTCGCCGCCCGCCCCCAGCACGCATATCGTCAAAAACGGCGACTCGCTCTGGGACATTGCCAACGCCAACGATGTAACCGTGGCCGACCTGCGCCGCTGGAACCGGCTGGAACCGAATACGCGGCTGCAGCCAGGGCAATCGATTGCCGTTGATGGCCCCGCGCCGTTGCCGGACTTCTACGAGGTCGAGACGGGCGACTCGCTGTGGTCCATCGCCGCACGTTTTTCGATGCAGGTAACCACCCTGCGCAGCTTGAACGATATGTCGTCGGGGAGCACCATTCGTCCAGGACAGCGGTTGCGCCTGCAGCCCGTGTCTTCGAGTTGATGGCAACCCGTTCGGCTTGACGCTTAGAGGAGAAGACATGGGATTTCTAGAAGGCAAGAAAGCAGTCATTACGGGCCTGGCCAGCGAGCGGTCGATTGCCTACGGCATCGCTCAGGCCATGCGCGCCCAGGGCGCCGAGCTCGCCCTGACCTATCAGGGCGACAAGCTCAAACCGCGGGTGGACAAGATGGCCGAGGAACTCGGCGCATCGATCGTACTGCCTCTGGACGTGACCCAGGACGAACAGATCGATGGCCTGTTTACATCGCTGAGCGAACACTGGTCGCAGATCGATATCCTGGTGCATGCGATCGGGTTCGCGCCGCGTGAGGCGCTCAACGGCAGCTATCTCGACACGCTTACCCGTGAAGCGGCCAACATCAGCCACGATATCAGCGCCTATAGCTTCGCGGCGCTGGCCAAGGCCGGGCGTTCGATGCTGTCGGAGCGCGCATCGCTGATCACGCTCACATATCTGGGCTCGACTCACGTCATGCCCGGTTACAACATCATGGGCCCGGCCAAGGCCAGCCTTGAGTCGAGCATGCGCTTCATGGCCGCCGAACTGGGTGCCCAGGGCATACGCGTGAACGCCATCTCGGCCGGGCCGATCAAGACCCTGGCAGCGGCCGGTATTCGCGGCTTTCGCGACATGCTCTCGCATGCGCGCGACGGCGCGCCTTTGCGTCGCAACGTGACCCAGGAAGAAGTCGGCAACGCGGCTGCCTTCCTCGGTTCGGACCTGGCATCCGGCATCACCGGCGAAGTGCTGTACGTCGACGCGGGCTATCACATCATGGGCGCTACCGCGGGCGCGTAAGCGGCCAACCCTCGACAAATGAAAAAAGCGGCCAACCGGCCGCTTTTTTTTGGTTCATCGCAGATTAG
>NZ_APNL01000018.1:0-75556 GCF_040361435.1 Salinisphaera sp. C84B14
GTAATGTGCGATGAACCTTTTTTTATGCGTGCGCGGGTGGCGGAGTCGCGTGCCGTGTGCCCGCAAAAGACGATGCGGTATGCTTGGCGGGTTTAATTGCCAGCCGAGCTTGCCTGCCGATGCGACAGGACCCGTTTGCCGTTTCCAGCGTGCCGCCGATGATCAAATGGCTCTTGATCGCGAACGGGCTGGGTTTTTTGTTGCTGATGTATGCGCATGAGCCGGTCATGCAGTATTTCGCACTGTGGCCTTTCGGCGACTATCCGGTGCGTACGTCAGCGGGGGTAGGCAGCGTTGGCTTTCAAATCTGGCAACTGCTGACCTACGGTTTTCTGCACGGCGGTTTTGGTCATCTGTTCTTCAACATGTTCGGCCTGTGGATGTTCGGCCGCGTGATCGAACAGGTCTGGGGCGGCCAGCGCTTTCTGATCTATTACCTGGTTTGTGTCGTCGGCGCCGGCATCACCCAGGTTTTGACGCTGGCGGTGATGTCGCCGGGGCAGCCGGTGCCCACGGTGGGCGCCTCGGGCGGCTTGTTCGGCGTGTTGCTGGCTTTCGGCATGATGTTTCCGAACGCCCGGGTGATGCTGCTCATCCCGCCGATTCCAATGACGGCGAAATGGCTGGTGATCGGTTACGGCGCAATGGAACTGTTCTTTGGCGTGACCGGCACCCAGGCCGGCGTCGCCCATTTCGCGCATCTGGGCGGTATGGCGTTCGGCTTCGGGCTGATCACCTACTGGCGCAAGCAGGGCGGTGGCCCGCGTATCTGACGCCGCGCTGGCCGTGCTTATCGGCCCGGCATGAAAGTGGATGTTTTCCGGCTTGATAAATTGCCTGCAAGAAAGCACGCGCGCCACCGCCGACGGCGGCGAGGCGATCGGCAAACAGGCCACCACCGGGTGCCCGCCCGGTCAGCTTTTCTGGTTCAGGCATTAATGATGTCCGTGCTCGCGAGCACATCAACCGTTGGTCGACTTTTCGCGGGCCGGATTTTGCGGCAATCTGGCGGGATCGGCGCTTTTGCGTGATTGTGCAACGCGGTACGGGCCGAACATAACAAATTCATAAGCAGGCAAACGGCCGGCTCGTCTAACGAGCCGCGGCCGAGCAAAGGGGAGCCATGAGCATCAAACGTCGTCAGTTTCTAACCGGCGCGGCCGGCGCTGTTGCGGCCGCGAGTACCGTCTTTTCGCCCATGACGATCGCGCGCAACAAGAAGTATCGCCTGGGCATGGTCACGTCCTGGCCGTCCTCGATCGATACGCTCTACGGCACCGCCGAGTACATCGGTCGTTCCATCGAATACGCCACCGACGGCGATGTGGAGGTCGAGGTGTTTGCCGCCGGCGAACAGGTGGGCGGACTGGAAGTATTCGACGCTGTTTCCAGTGGCGCCTTTGCCATGGGGCATACGGCCTCCTATTACTACATCGGCCAGGATCCGACCCATGCGTTTTTCACCTCCATGCCGTTCGGCCTGACCGGCCAGCAGCAGAACGCCTGGATCGAGGAAGGCGGCGGTGGCGACCTCTGGAACGAGCTCAACGCCCGCAGCAACATGGTGGCATTCCTGGCGGGCAATACGGGCGGTCAGACCGGCGGCTGGTTCAATAAGGAAATTAACTCGCCTGCGGACCTCAAGGGCCTGAAAATGCGTTTTCCCGGCGTGGGCGGGCAAGTCATGGCCCGCGCGGGCGTCAATATCCAGAATCTGCCGGGCGGCCAGGTCTATTTCGCGCTCGAGCGCGGCGTGATCGACGCGGCCGACTGGGTCAGCCCCTATGACGACGAAATCCTGCAGCTGCACAAGGCGGCCAAGTACTACTACATGCCCAGCTGGGCCGAGCCCGGCGCCACCCTCGGCCTGTACGTGAACAACGATATCTTCAAGGACCTGCCCAAGGATATTCGCGAGACGATCCCGGTGGCTGCCAAAGCCGCCAACGAACGCATGTTTGCCCAGTACATGGCCCGCAACGGGCCGGCGCTCAAGCGCCTGATCGCCGGCGGTGCCCAGGTGCGTACCTTCCCCTCCGACGTGCTCGACGTGCTCAAGGGCTATACCGACGAAATCCAGCAGGAGCATGCCGACAAGAACAAGCTCTACGCCAAGGTCTACGATCAGTGGCAGGGCTTTCGCGACGAGGTGCGGGCCTGGACCGACGTCAGCGAGTACAACTTCCTGCGCTATATCAATGGCGATCTGAGCTAGTACTGCCCGCCAGAGCCGTCAGTATCGGAATCATGTGATGTCGGTAACGTTGCAATTACCCAACATCAGCGATCGTAATCTGGTGTTCGGCGTGTCGGAAACGAGAGAGATTTTTCTCTTTTTTTGGCCGTCACGCCGTTCCGCCATTCAGGGTTTGGCGATCAAGAATGAACACCGGCGATATGCGCAGGCACTTCTCATCGTTGCTATAGATGCGTCTTATACGGTGGGTTACGTTGAAATTTTGGTGAACACGTTATTCAGAAAGATGCCGCGGTTTAACGTGGGTCGCTTTGCTGCCGAGCTTGGACGCAGGTTTACGGCGCACTGGTGGAAACACGCGACTCGGGCAGATCTTCGTGATGCCCGAATATATGACACGGTGCGGGCGTCGATTGCGCTCAAGCAACGAGGTCGCTTTGAGCTACTGCTGAATTCTCTTGCGTCGGACGAGCTGGACAAATCGTACGTTGTTGTTCAAAGCGCGCCTACCACAGGCATTGCTTGGGTCTAACCCGATGAAAAAAACAGTGGCGGGCATTTTCGTGTTTGTCGTCCTCTGCGGCGTTTTGGCCGCAGGTTCACTCACCTACCATTTGTACAAGGCGTCGCCGGTCGAGCTGATCGTCTACATGCAGCCGGATGACTCTTCAGGCGTGCTGCGTTGGAGCGCTCGGCACGCGTTCTACGCCTTTCATCCGACCCCGGCTGAGGCTGCACAGCTCAGTGCCGAAGCGGGGGCCCGATACGCCGCAACGTTCCCGGTCCCGCAGCAGGCAGAAGCGTTGTTGAAGCACATGATTCGAAATGGTGTGGATATCAACAGTGTTGACCGCGCCAGCGGCTCGGGGCTCACTGCGTTGCACGCGGTTGCCCTGCGTGGCGACGCGCAAGCGGTGAAGCTGTTGTTGGATGCCGGGGCGAATCCGGACGCCACGGATAGTGCAGGTCGCACGCCACTGCAGCTTATCCGTAAAGCACAGGCGAACGGCTCGAAGACGCGATTCGCTGAAGTGGAACGAGAGTTGAGCGCGGCCAACTCATAGCCCCTATGCCATGTTGCGCCGACCACAACCAGCAATTGCCGATTGTGCGTGTCTTTTACTGCACCGCGTTGCTGAGCTGCGGCAGCCAGAGCACGAGCTGCGGGAACAGCCACAGCAGTACGATCGCGAACAGCTGCAGGCAGATGAAGGGCACCACGCCGCGATAGATATCGACAGTACGGATCTCGGGCGGCGCTACGCCCTTGAGATAGAACAGCGCGAAGCCGAAGGGCGGGGTAAGGAACGAGGCCTGCAGATTGACTGCAATCAGGACCGCGAACCAGAGCGGGTCGATGCCCAGCTGGATGGCGATCGGGGTGATCACCGGCACCACGATAAAGCTGATCTCGATGAAGTCGACAAAGAAGCCCAGCACGAAGATGGTGAGCATCGTGAAGAACAGGAAGGCAAGCGCGCCGCCGGGTAGATCGAGCAGGATTTCCTCGACCAGCTGCGGGCCGCCCAGCGATGCAAACACCATGGTGAACGCGGTCGCGCCCAGCAGAATGATGAAGACCATGGCCGTAAGTTTGACGGTCTGATCCATCACCGCGCGCAGGCTCTGCCAGTTCAGACGGCGGTTGATCGCAGCCAGCAATGTTGCGCCCAGAGCGCCCATGGCGCCGGCTTCGGTCGGCGTGGCAATACCGGCGAAGATCGTACCCAGCACGACAAGAATCAACGCCAACGGCGGCGCCATCATCACCAGCACGCGTCCGATAAGATGGCCGCGGCTGATAGCGCGTTCGCTGGCAGGCAACGCCGGTGCGCGTTCCGGATGGCGCAGCGCCACGTAGATGATCCAGAGCACGAACAGGCCTGCCAGGAGGATGCCCGGGATCAGTGCGCCCAGAAACAGATCGCCAATCGAGACCTGCATCTGATCGCCGAGGATGATCAGCACGATGCTGGGCGGCACGATCTGGCCGAGCGTGCCCGAAGCGGCGACCGTACCGGAGGCCAGACCCTTGTCGTAGTTGTACTTGAGCATCACCGGCAGGGCGAGTACGCCCATGGTGACCACCGAGGCGCCGACAACGCCGGTCGACGCCGCCAGCAGGGTGCCGACCACCACCACGGAAATCGCCAGGCCGCCGCGTACGCGTCCGAACAGCAGGCCCATGGTCTGCAACAGGTCGGAGGCCAGGCGTGATTTTTCCAGCATCACGCCCATGAACACGAAGAACGGTACGGCGACCAGTTCGTAGTTGTCCATGATGTTGCCGAAGATACGCCCCGGCAGGATATTGAGCCGGGCCATGCGAAACGCGGGCTCCCACGGCAGGGCAATACCCATATCCGGGAGCATGTCGCTGCCGATGAGGGTGAACAGCACGGCCGTGCCGCCCAGCGTGAAGGCCACGGGATAGCCGATCAGCAACAGGCCGATCGCGGTCGCGAACATCCAGAGAGCGAGGTAATCCACGGTCAGAGCCTGTAGTCGGGGTATGCGCGCATGGACGGCTGGCCTAGAGGCCCTCGGTTTCCTGGGTGGCGCGGTGGGCTTCGTTCTCGGCGAAGCCGGGCTCGCGGGCCAGATAGGCAATATTCTTGATCAGCTCGCTAATGCCCTGAAGGATGAGCATCGCGAACGCCACCAGCATGACGGTCTTGATCGGGTAGCGGGCCAGCCCGCCCGGGTTGGGGCTTTGTTCCATCACTGCCCAGGAGCGCTCGACATAGCCCAGGCAGAAATACAGCCCGAAAACGCAGAACGGCACCAGAAAGAACAGCGTGCCGAAGATATCGATCCACGCCCGGGCCCGTGGGCCCAGCCGGCTGTAGACGATATCCACACGCACATGGCCGTCTTCACGCAGTAGATAGGCTGCGCCCAACAGGAAGATCAGATCGAAGGCATAGGTCTGCAGCTCGAGATACACGTTGGCCGACAACTGCACGCCGAGATACTGGCCCAGATAGCGGGTAATCACGTTATAGGCGCCGAGCAGCACCATGGCGATGGTCAGCCACCACATCGTGCGACCGACAAACGTCGAGAAGCCGTCGATCGCGCGCGATACACCCAGCAGAATGTTCACTTTGTCTCCTTACCGGGCATTCGGAAAAACCCGCGTCCAGCGCGCGCGGGCAGGGCAGCGATTCTAGCCGACCCCATGCGCAAAGCCCAAGCCGGGGCCGTACCTGGACGGGGTACTGAGCGAATACGGTAAAAGTCCCCGAAAAAAGCCCGGCGCGCTGTTGCGCACCGGGCCATGTCACCGACTATTGCGTGTCGACGGTGGCTTCGATGGTTTCCGTTTCCAGATTGGGATCGGCGGCAATATCGGCCTGGCGATAAAGCAGCGGGCGGTAATTCTTGTTCGAATACCGCTGATCCTGATCGGAGAAATGCGGTGAGGTCGCATCGTCCGACTGGCTGTAGCTGACTAGCCCATAGCCTTCGGGACCGGTGTCGCCAAAGCTGAGGCCAAAGTGCCAGCTGGTGCCGTAGCCGATCAGCCAGCCCTCGTTGGGCGTGCTCGACAGATCGCCGGTGCCGGGGATCGTGCCTGCCGGCGCATAGCGTGGATAGCGGGTTCCGTCTTCTACCGGGCTCGTATCCGGGCGCACGATATTGAAGCCGCCTTCCAGGTTCTGGTTGCCGTGCCATTCGATCGGGCTGCCCGACTTCGCCGGCGCGCCGTTAGGCCGAGTGCCGGCCGATTGCTGCACCTGCTGGACATCGCCGAGGCGTGCGGCATAGGCGATGTTCACCTGATCGAGCCGGTTCAGGCCGCGAGCCAGCGAGGCCAGCATCGGATCCTGGGCCGGATCACTGGGTGCGGCATTCGGCGTGCTCGGCGTGGTTTCCGGACTGGCCGGATCGAAGTCCACCGAGAACTGCGCCGGGAAGGTCGGGTTGTAGTCCGCCATGAACACGCGGAACACGTGGGCGCCGGTGCTGTTCACGTCGTAGACGCCGTCCCAGTTCGCCAGCGCAGCACAGCCCGCGGCAACCGAGCGGCTGCCCGAGCCGGTGTTGATGGCCGTATCGCCAGCGTTTGTACAGCGGGTGCGCAGTTCGTCGAGCAGGGTTTCGGCGTAGTAGGCGCGGTTGGAATACAGGGCCTTGATGATTTCCTCGCCGGTGAACTTGCCGTCGCTGCCTGCGGGGGCCACCGTTGACAGCCCGGGGTCGGTCGGATTCTCAAGCATCTTCAGGCCCATGCGCGTACGCGGCGAGAGAATGCTGTTGGTCTTGCCGTAGAGCGGCGAATAGCCGGTCAGGAAGGCATCGGGATTGGTTGCCCAGTAGCTGTCGTTGGAGTTCTGGACATAGTCGCGGCGCTCGAGCTTGGGCGCGCCAGCATAGGGTACGCGGCCATCGCAGTCGCCCTCGATCCAGTCGTTGAGCGAACGGCTGCCGTCGAGCAGGGTCACGCCGGCGTCGAACAGGCCGGCTACGACCGGGTTGAAGTTTATCCGCGACTGAAACGCCTGCAACGCGCCTTGGGATAGCTGCGGAACCGACGTGCCGTCGATATAGAAGGCCTGCCCGGAAGCGTCGGCATACATGGTGTTCACCCACAGCACGCTGCCGCAGGCCTGGAAGGGCTGCTTGAACTGGGTGAGGTTGGAGGCCCGGCCCATGTTCAGCCACTGGTCCACCACCTGGCGGGCGGTTTCGGTATTGGCGTCACGATAGGTCAGTGCCGATGCGCGGCCGGCGAACTCGCCGCCCCAGGCCGGTAGGTTTTCATTGATGACGTTGCCGGCGAGCATGGGGCCGTATTCCGAGAAATAGAACTCGCGCTGCAAAGTGGTGGGGGTGGGCGAACCGTTGGCGACCTGGATCGACAGCGTCTTCGACTCGATCTTTTTCGCCTCCCCGTCCTTGATATAGGTCATCCAGGTGGAATCGCTCGTATCCAGCGTCAGGTCATAAAGCGTGAAGTGCTGGGCCGTGGATACGGTATGGGTCCAGGCGATGTTTTCATTGAAGCCGATCAATGGCACCACGATGCCGATCAGGCCGGCGCCGTTGACGTTGTAGACGCCCGGCACGGTGAGCTGCATCTGGTACAGGCGCCGATTGCCGGTATAGGGGAAATGCGGGTTCGCGAGCAATGCGCCCTTACCGTTTTCGGTCATTTCCGAGCCGATACCCCAGCCGTTGCTGGCCATGCCGCGATCGTTGAAGTCGGTCTTGGCGCCAATCGATTCCGGGGTGGCGGCACGCGCGAACCGGGCGAGCGCCTGAGCGTCGAAAGCGTCGGTCGATGCCGGATCGGCGCTGGCAAGGCTCGACGACGACTGGGCTGTTGTGGCCGCTTGGCCGGCCGGCCTCGGTCCCGGGTTCGTTTCTGGGGGCACGGCCAGGAAAATCGGCCCGCCGGTGAACTGATCGCCGCTCGCATAGAGCGCCACCAGCTGATAGTAGGCATAGACATCGGTCGCCGAGATCGGGCGTACCCAGGGTCCGCTGTTGCACTTGGCGGGCAGGTTCTGCCGGCCCGTGTCGTTTAGGTACTTGTTATAGCCGGCGGCAAAACCTCGCAGCATGGCCTGAGAGGGCGCCGAGAGTTCATCGAATTCGGCCTGGGCTTTTTCGTACAGCCCCAGCGCCTTGTAGCTGAAGTCGGTGATGATGTTGATGCCGATCGGCAGCTGTGGGCTGAGATTCTCGCCCGGCCCGTAATACATCGCCCGTTCGCCGCGCGCGCGCACGATCGAATCCGCGATGAGGCAGATATTGTCACGGGCCTGAACATAACCCGAGCCGAAGGCGACCGATTCGAGGTTGTCGGCGGTGATATGGGGTACGCCGCCGGTGGTGGTCTGTACCCTAGCCGACAGCTGGCCATCGGGCGCGCTGATCTGGCTGTCGCTCAGTGCGCTGGGCCCGGTATCGCGGTTATTGCTGCGGTCGTCGTCGCTGCTATCGGAGGAACAGCCGATCAGGCCAACGCCCAGGCACAGCGATACGCCGGCTGCGACCAGCGGTCGCTTCCAAGCAAATGTTTTCATGGTCTCCCCTCGAATTATCGATTTTGTTTATAACCCGGACCGATGCCTAGGCTGCGCTGAACGGCCGTTCGGTCGTGAGTCGATCATAGCTCGACGGTTCGCGTTTTGCACGGTCGGCACGCGCGCGACCTGTGGGCCGGGCCGGGTGAAATATCGTTGAATGTTTGCATCCGCCGGGACCAATCGGCGCTATATTGACGCTATGAACACGAGATTACTGTCGATCATCCTCTGCAGCACGCTCCTGGCCGCCTGTGCCAGCGGTCCGGCCTATCGCGCCGCGCCCACGGCCGATGGCTACGGCTATCGCGATACGCAGCTGACCGCCGATCGTTATCGCGTGAGTTTTTCCGGCGACTACGGCATGGCACGCGAAACGGTCGAGAATTTTGCCCTGTTCCGGGCCGCGGACTTGGCCGTCGACCACGGCGCGACGCGTTTTCGTATCGTCTCGCGTGATACCTCCCCGGTCACCAGCAACTACGGCGGCGGGCCGAGCACGAGCATCGGTTATGGCTGGGGCTACCCGGCCTGGGGCACGAGCATCGGGTATTCGACCGGCGGTTCGAGCCGTACGCGCTATGAGGCGGTGCTCGAAATCCAGCTCGGTGATGAAGTGCCCGAGCAGGGCGCCGAGGTCTACGACGCGAACGAGCTCAAGCGCAATCTTTCGGCCGCGGTCGCAGCCGGCGAGCAGCGCTAGTCACGCCAATCGATCGGGCGGGCGCCGCTGGCCGCTTTGATCCGACCGTTGCGGCTCTGGGTTGTCTGTCCGAACTGGCGTGCGAGCCGTGAGCTGCACGGTAAGTTGCAGCTATCGATTCCCGGGCGCTGAACACCACGAATCGTCGTGGTGGTCTTTGTGGCCGTTGCGGTCTGGCCTCTGATCGCTGCGGCGACAGCGCTCAGCGCAGCTGAAACCTCACCGGCACCGTCAGGGCCAGCCGTTGCATGGATACGCTGTCCGGCAGGGCCGGTAGAGGGTCGGCCTTGCGGATCATGTCGCGTACCGCTTCATCGAGTAGTTCGTGGCCCGAGCTCTGGCGTATCTCCCAGTCCAGCACGTGGCCGTTGCGGTCCATGACGAAATAGAGAAGTACCGTGCCTTCCTGGCGCAGCCGGCGTGCACGACGCGGATAGTCCTTATAACGCTGCAGCCAGGCGCCGAGCTCGGCACGATAGTCCGGCGGCGTGTCCGATACGCTGCCAGTCGTGCCCTGTTGGGTGGTCTGGGCGGTCTGTGGTGCCTTGGCCGGTGCGTTGGTCCGGTCCTGGCCGCCGGCGGCCTCGGCGTTCGCGTCTCGCCGTGCGCTACTGCTGGCCGTGCGCGACTCGGGCTCGCTGCGCCGCTCCGGCTTGGGCTCCGGCCGCGGTTCGGGCCTGGGTTGCGGTTTGGGTTCGGGCTTCGGCGCCGGTTTGGGCTCGGGCTTTGGCTGGGGCTTGGGTTTCGGCTCCGGTACCGGTGTCGGCTCGGGCTGCGGTTCCGGCTCGGGCTCGGGTTCTGGCTCGGGGGCCGGCTCCGGTTCTGGTTCTGGCTTCGGTTCGGGTTCCGGTTTCGCCTCTGGCTCGGGCGTATCTTCTTGCTGTTCCACCGCGTCGGCAGCGACCTGCTCGGGCTGGGGTTCGCCCTGGGTCGGGGCAAGCGCAATGCGTACGCCGGCCGCGCCCGTGTTCGCGGTGGTGATGGTGTCGTCCAGCTGAAAGCGCAGGAACAGCGCGGCATGCGCGGCGATGGCGATCGCGAGCACGATCACCCAATGATGCAGGCCGATGCGTTTCATGGGTCTTTGTGCTGGGTCAGCAGGTTGACTTCGGCGATGCCGGCGCTGCGCAGGGTGGCGAAAAGCCCGCTCAGGGCATCGGCCTTCAGGCCGCCGTCGGCACGGATCTGCAGCGGCTTGTCGTCCGGCCAGTCGGCCAGCGCATCGGCCAGAGCATCACGCTCGATCGGCTTGCCGCCGAAGGCCAGGCGCCCATCGGCGGCCACTGCCAGCACCTGGTTTTCCAGCTGGGTGGACTGCTCGGTATCGGCCGTGGCAGGCGGCGTGAGTTCGAACGGCGGGTTCTGTGCCAGAACCCCGGCCAGCATGAAAAAGATCAGCAGCAGGAAAACGATGTTGATCAGTGGCAGCACGTTCTCTTCGGTGGAACGCGGCCGCTTGGGCGGTGCAACGATCATGGCCGATCCGCCTTGGCGCCCGTGGCCAGCGACATGGGGGCGACCCCCGCACCGGCGAGCGCGTCGAGCGCGCCGACGGTGACATCGAGCGTGGCCTCGGCCTCGGGCTGTACGATCACGGCCGATACATTGCCGGCTTCGATCGCGGCGTTCAGGGTTTGGGCGAGCGAGCGCGTATCGCGGCTGGCGCTGCCGTTGTAGTGCAGGGTGCCGTCCGCATCCACCCGCACTACCGCAGGCGGCGTTTCACCGGGCGCCGCTTCGCTGGTGCCGGTGGCCAGGGTGATAGGCCGCCAGTCGGTGAAGCTCGTGGCCAGCATGAAGAACACGAGCAGGATGAACACCACGTCGATCAGCGGCGTGAGGCTGATCGAATGGGTACGCCGCTCGAGTGTTTCGATATGCATGGCGCTGGCTCAGGCGTGGGCGGTGGACGACTGTGTGCTGGCGCTCGTCTGCGCTGTCTGCGCCTTCGTATCGCCCTGATTGAAGGCGCCGACTTCATGCCGCGTGAAGAAGCGGGTCAGGGTGTCCTGCATGTCTTCGTGCAGGCGTTCGACCACGCGTTCGCACCAGTTCAGCGCCGCCACGGCCGGAATCGCTACCACCAGACCCACCGCGGTGGTGAGCAGGGCTTCCCAGATACCGTTGGAAAGCACCGACGGGTCCACCTGGCTGCCGGCGTTCGCCAGCTGCTGGAAGGCCGTGATCATGCCCATGACCGTACCCAGCAGGCCGAGCAGCGGGGCCAGTGAGCCAATCACCTCCAGCGGGCGGAAGTAGCTGCGCATCTGGCTGAGATGGCGCGCGCCCACGCGGGAGGCCTCCTCGCGCACGACCGTTACGTTGGCGCCGGCGTTGACCCCGCGCATCGCCACGCCCAGCGTGTCGGCAATGGGGTTGCGCTCGTCGGTGAGGGCGGCGATCGCGCCCTGTCGGTCGCCGCTGTGCCACTGGTCCAGCGCGGGCGCGATGAAGCGGCGTTTACCTACGCGCACGCTCGCATACTGCCAGCACTTGAGCAGGATGATCGCCAGCGCGATCACCGACATGGCCACCAGTACGGCCACTACCGGGCCGCCGAGGCGCAACAGATCTATCAGGCCGGCCAGATCGAAGACCGCGGAACTATCGGGTGTCATGACAGTTTTCTCGACTGTGGGACGTTAAAGGCATTGCGCGACAAGGCGCGGGAGTATGCAGCAAACCGAGTCCAAATGCGAACGATTATTATTACCGATGCGGACCCTGCGGTTTGGCGAACGTGCCGCTCCATGCGCCTTTCGTCTTATGCAGACAGGCTTTGCAAGTGCGTATGCTGATTCGTGTTTGCAACTACGCATCGGGAGACTCCATGGCTGATAACAAGATCGAATCGGTTCTGAAAGAGGATCGACAGTTCGATCCGCCGCAGGCGTTTCTGGACAGCGCCACGCTCAAGGCTGCCGACGTCGACGCTCTGTATCAGGCCGCCGAGGCCGATCACGAAGGCTTCTGGGCCGATCAGGCACGCGACAAGATCGACTGGCACACGCCGTTCAATCAGGTTCTGGATGAATCTGACGCCCCGTTCTTCAAATGGTTCGCCGACGGCGAGCTTAACGTCTCCTACAACTGCCTCGACCGGCATCTGGACAGCCGCGGCGACAAGACCGCGATCATCTTCGAAGGTGACGATGGCGAGGTCGAACACATCAGCTATCGCGAGCTGCATGCCCGCGTTTGCCGCTTCGCCAACGCACTCAAGGCCAACGGTCTGGGCAAGGGCGATCGCGCGGTCATCTACCTGCCGAATATTCCGCAGGCGGCGGTGGCCATGCTGGCCTGTGCGCGTATCGGCGCGATTCATTCGGTGGTGTTCGGCGGCTTCTCCGCGGTATCGCTGCGCGATCGTATCGACGACGCCGAAGCCAAGATGCTGATCACCGCCGACGGCAACTACCGCGGTGGCAAGCTCATTCCGCTCAAGGAAACCGCCGACAAGGCGCTCTCCGAAGGCTGCAAGAGCATCGAAAAAGTCATCGTCTACAAGCGCTCCGGTGCCGACGTCACCATGGCCGACGGCCGCGACCTGTGGTGGCACGACGCCGTCGACGGCCAGGCCGACCAGTGCGAGCCGGAATGGGTGGATGCCGAGCATCCGCTGTTCATTCTGTATACCTCCGGTTCCACCGGTAAGCCCAAGGGCATCCAGCATTCCTCCGGCGGCTATCTGCTGGGCGCGATCTGCACCTGTCGCTGGGTATTCGATCTCAACGACAGCGACGTGTTCTGGTGCACGGCCGACGTCGGCTGGGTGACCGGGCATACCTATATCACCTACGGGCCCACGGCCTGTGGTGCGACCCAGGTGATGTTCGAAGGCGTGCCGACCTATCCGGAAGCCGATCGCTTCTGGAAGATGGTGGATACCCATCAGGTCACCATCTTCTATACCGCGCCCACCGCGATTCGCGCGCTCATGAAGCAGGGCGACGAATACCCGCAGCGCCACGCGCTGGACAGCCTGCGCCTGTTGGGCACGGTCGGCGAGCCGATCAACCCCGAGGCCTGGATGTGGTATCGCGAAATGATCGGCAAGCAGCGTTGCCCGATCGTGGATACCTGGTGGCAGACCGAAACCGGCGGCCACATGATCACGCCGATTCCTTCCAGCACGCCGACCAAGCCCGGCTCGGTGGCCAAGGCGCTGCCCGGCATCGCGGCCGATATCATCGACGAGTCCGGTGAACGGGTCAGCGACGCCAACGCCGGCGGCATTCTGGTGGTCAAGAAGCCGTGGCCGTACATGCTGCGCACCATCTGGGGCGACCCCGAGCGCTACAAGGACACCTATTTCGGTATGTTCGACGAACATACCTATGTCGCCGGCGACTCGGCCCAGCGCGACGAACAGGGCAACTTCCGTATTCTGGGTCGCATCGACGACGTGGTGAATATCTCCGGCCATCGCATGGGCACGATGGAGGTCGAATCGGCGTTGGTGGCCCACAAGGCCGTGGCCGAGGCGGCCGTGGTCAGCCGTCCGCACGAGGTCAAGGGCGAATGCATCGTGGCCTTTGTCATCCTCAAGCAGGACGGCGGCAGTGATGAGCTGGCTTCGGAACTGCGCGACTGGGTGACCGAACAGCTCGGCGCCATCGCCAAGCCCGAGGAAATCCGTTTCGCGGACGGTCTACCCAAGACCCGTTCCGGCAAGATCATGCGTCGTTTGCTGCGCACCGTGGCGCGCGATGAAGAGATCACGTCGGACGTGTCGACGCTGGAAAATCCGCAGATCATCGACCAGCTGCAGGCCAAGGGCAGCTAGCGTCGAGGGTGGTTGAACAAGCGGCGGCGCCGACCGGGCGCCGTCGCTGACGATCGCAGGGGGTGGCTGGCCCGGTGTTGCGCGTTGCGCACGCCGGCGCCGGCCTTTTTTATGCCCGTCCTATGCCGCTTGCCGCTCGTGTACAAAGTTCTGCATGCAGCGAGAGCGTTGATTTGCGCACATCCCGCCTGGCTGATGGCGGCCTCCTGAGTCTCACGCATACGCACGACGCCGCGAGTGCCCGGCGTGCGCCGACAGGCGGATTTTTCGTAACATGGCGGCCATCTTGCCGCTGTGCGGCAATCCATTCCCGTTCTGGAGTATCGCCACGTGAAAGACAACATCGTTATCGCCGCCGCCGGGCGCACCGCGATCGGCCGCTTCGGCGGCACCCTGGCCGGCATCGGCGCGACCGAACTCGGCGCCCATACCATTCGTGCGTTGCTCGCCCGTCACGATATTCCTGTCGACGCGGTTGACGAAGTCATCATGGGCCAGGTGCTTGCGGCCGGTGCCGGCCAGAATCCGGCGCGCCAATCCTCGATTCGGGCCGGGCTGGGCGACGCAACGCCCGCGATGACGATCAACAAGGTCTGCGGCAGTGGCCTGAAGGCGGTCATGCTGGCCGCCCAGGCCGTCGCACTCGGCGATGCCGAACTGATTGTGGCCGGCGGCCAGGAGAACATGAGCTCGGCGCCGCATGTGCTACCGAATTCGCGCAACGGCAAGCGCATGGGCGACTGGGAACTGGTCGATACCATGATCCGCGACGGCCTCTGGGATGCCTTCAACGGCTACCACATGGGTCAGACCGCCGAGAACGTGGCCGAAAAATATCGGGTTTCGCGTGAGGAGCAGGACGAATTCGCCGCGCGCTCGCAGCAGCGCGCCGAAGAAGCGCTCAAACATGGCCGCTTCGAGGACGAAGTATTGCCTATCGAAGTGGCGCAGAAGAAAGGCGACGCCATTTCCTTTGCCCGCGACGAAGGCCCGCGCGCGGGCGTGACCGCCGAAGGTCTCGCCGGGCTCAAGCCGGCCTTCACCCGCGACGGCACGGTGACCGCCGGCAACGCCTCGGGCCTGAACGATGGTGCAGCCGCTGTGGTCGTCACCACCCGCGAAAAATGTGACGCGCTGGGTCTGACGCCGCTGTGTCGTATTGCCGGCTATGCCAATGCCGGCGTCGACCCGGCGTTGATGGGCATTGCCCCGGTATCGGCCACCCAGCGTTGCCTCAGGCGGGTTGGCTGGCAGGTCGCCGATCTCGACCTCATCGAGGCCAACGAGGCGTTTGCGGCCCAGTCGGTCGCCGTGGGTCGACAGCTCGAATGGGATAGCGACAAGGTCAACGTCAACGGGGGCGCGATCGCGCTGGGGCACCCTATTGGTGCATCGGGCTGTCGTGTGCTGGTCACCTTGATCCACGAAATGATGCGCCGCGACGTGCAGAAGGGTCTGGCGACCCTGTGTATCGGCGGCGGTCAGGGCGTCGCTCTGGCAGTCGAGCGCTGAATACGCCGGGCGTCATTTATTGGCGGGTCTTGTAAACCATTGATCGGAATGCGATTCGTTTGGGCGCGCCGGACGTGCTCCAGCAAACGGGCTAGGCCTGCGAACGCGCATGGCACCGGTTTTGCATCGGTAGAGGCGTACAGCGATTTTGCGCCGTGTTGTTCTCCTCCAATACGCCCGCGCCAAGTTTTCTACTGAGTCGCTGTACGATCGCGGCTTCCGGCCGGCGCAGCGCGCCGGCCGGTTTTCTATGCGCCACGAATTAAGAATCCCGCGGCGGTTTGGCTGGATTGATCCGGCCCTGTAGCCGCACGACGACCGCGACGGCTCACGGCCTTGCCCGCATCCCGATCCGGTGACTGGCTCGGGGCTGCGCCAATGTCGAGGGGGCTAGAACGTCTGCCACTCCATATCGGCATCCTCGTCGTCCTTAGACGCCGCGGCGCGCGTCTCTGGCGATTTGGCCGGGGCCCGGCTCGGTGCGTGCGCCACGGTTGTACGGGCTGGCGCCGGTGCGGGTGTGGCCGGGGACGTGGGCGTAGCCGCTGTCGTAACGTCGAGCTGGAATACCGCGACCGCCTCGCGCAGCGTGCGGGCCTGGGCTTCCAGGGCGTTGGCCGCGCTGGAGGCTTCCGAGACCAGGCGCACGTTGTGCTGCGTGACCTGATCGAGTTCGGTCACCGCCTGGTTGACCTGTGCAATGCCGCGGCCCTGTTCTTCCGATGCCGTGGCGATTTCGGTCATGATCTGATCGACCCGCTTGACCGCCGACACCACCTCGTTGATCGCGCTGCCGGCCTGATCGACCAGCTTCGAGCCGGCGTCAACGCGGTTCACCGATACGTCGATGAGCCCGCGAATCTCTTCGGCGGCCTTGGCCGAGCGGGTCGCCAGGTTGCGGACTTCGCCGGCGACCACGGCAAAGCCGCGGCCCTGTTCGCCGGCGCGGGCGGCTTCGACCGCGGCGTTGAGGGCCAGCAGGTTGGTCTGGAAGGCGATCGACTCGATCATGTCGATGATCTGGCTGACTTCGTGCGAACTGCGGCTGATGCCCTGCATCGTCTCCACCACCTCATCGACGATCTTGCCGCCGCGTTCGGCGGTGGCCGAGGCTTCGTGGGTGAGCTGGCGGGCCTCGCGGGCGTTCTCGGTGTTCTGGTCGACGGTGGAGGTCAGCTCTTCCATGCTGGAAGCGGTCTGCACCAGCGAGGCCGCCTGTTGCTCGGTACGCGCCGACAGATCACCGTTGCCGCGGGCAATGGTCTGGGAATCGCCGTGAATGGCGTCGCTGCTTTCGCGGACCTGGCCCACGGTATCGGCCAACGCCCTTTGCATGTGCGTCAGCCCGGCGAACAGGCGACCGATTTCGTTGTTGCCGCGGCTCTCGATACGCCCGTGCAGATTGCCCCCGGCAATCCGCTCGACATGGTCGACCAGACGGCCCATCGGACGGGTGACGTTGACGGTGATGCCCCAGACCACGACGACGATCAGCAGCACGGTCGCCAGGAAGGCAATGCCCATCGCGATTTCAAGCCCGATCGCGGTGCGTTGAAAAGTGTCGTAGAGCGCGCTGCCCTGTTCTTCCACGAGCTCGAAATAGCCCACCGCCTGGGTGGTGAATTGCTGGGTCAGGCGTTCGGCCTCGTCGTCGAGGGCCAGATAGGTATCGCGATCGCCGGCCGCCAGTGCACGAATACGCGGCACGACGGCGGTATCGAGCAGCGCGCGATAGGCCTGTTCGACCTGTGCCACCTGTGCCTGATAACGCGGCGTGAAGTCCGTGGCGAAAAAGGCTTGGAACAGCGCATCGACCGATTCGGCTTCCTGGCTGAGCGCATCGGCCGTGGTTCGGGTCGTGGCGGTGGTACCCAGCGCCTGATAGTTGTCCTGCACGTGCAGCCGCAGGTTGAGCAGGGCACTGTTGGCCCGATTGAGCTGGGATTTCTGTTCGACCTGGACATCGCGCACCTTGGCCAGCGCGCCCTGGCTGTACCAGATTGTGTAGCCGCCGATCGCGCCCACCAGCAGCAGCAGACCGGTAAAGCTGGCCAGCACCAGCGCCCAGCTGGTCTTGACGCTCATGTTGTCGAGTAATTTCATCACAGGCTCGCGAGGCTCAAACCATCGCCGCGGTGGCGCGGCGAATCCCAGTGGTCTTTATATCGGTCGCGAGCGCGTTTTCTTTTGCCGGTTCCGGTCGTTACATCGGCGAGACGTTGTTTGCCACTAGCCGCGCCAGGGCAGGGCCGGTGGCAGCTCACCGGGCGCGTCTACCAGTCGACGGGTGAGCAGGCTGCCGTCGGCAACGTACAGATCGATCAACGCCTGGCGATAAGCGATGAAGGCGTCAATGCGGTCGAGTTCTGCGGCCAGCAGGTCGCGCTGGGCCTGGGCGACGAGCAGGCCGGTAGAGCGGCCGACATCAAAGCGGGCCTGTTCGGCCTCCAGGGTCTGGCGTTGCAGGCTGACGGTGGCCGCGCTGGCCTCGATCTGGGCCGCGGCGCGTTCGGCCTCGATCAGGGCATAGCGGACCTCGGCCTCGATCACCCGTTGCAGGTTGTCGAGGCTGGCTTCGGCCTGGCGCACGCTGGCCTGGGCGCGCTCCTGCAGCGCGCGCCCTGCCCGGTTGCCCAGCGGGTACTCGAATTCCAGCGCCCCGGACAGGTCGTAGGTATCGCCGCCGTCGAGATTTTCGTAGGCGCTGCCGTAATTGCGTGCAAAGCCTGTCTGGCCGAGGGTGACGAACAGATCCAGGCGCGGCAGCAGGCCGTTGCGGGTGGCTACCACTTCCAGCTCGTTGCGGGCCACGTCCAGGCGCGCCTGATTGAGCTCGGGCCGGCGTTGTGCGGCGAGGCTGACATAGTCGGCCGGTGCATCGAGCGGTGCCGCGTCGGTGGCCACCTCGGTGGCAGGTTCGACGGCGCGCTCGTAACGCAGGCGCTCGGGCGCGCTGATCAGCTGCAGCAGGCGGATACGCAGACGCGCCGCCTCGGCCCGGCCGTCGATGAGGTCCTGGCGACGGCGGGCCGCTTCGGCGGCGAACGCAGCCTGTTCGACACGGGCTACCGTACCCGCCTCGATCCGCAGCCGGGCTTCCTCGGACTGGCGCTCGGCCACCTCGACCGCGTTGTTCAGAATTTCGATACGCCGGCGTGCGCCCAGATAGTCCCAGTAGGTGCTTTCCACATCCGCCACCAGCGACGTGACGAAGCCGCGCAGTTCGTAGGCCGAGGCCAGGGCATCGGCCCGTGCCTGGCGCAGCGTCACGAGATTGCTGGCCACGCCAAAGCCGTTGAGCAGGGCCTGGGTCAGGGTCAGGCCGACCCGCGTGCTGGCCTGGCGCGGCGATCGGTTGGACTCGCTCAAGTCCTGTTCCACGCTCAGTTCGAACTCGGTGCCGGTGGGCAGGGTCTGGCGAATACCCGCGCGTGCGGCTTCGCCGTCGTTGCGCACATCGAAGTTCTGCTGAATGTCCTCGGACACACGCTGGGCCACTTCGCGCGAGGTTTCGATGCGTGCGAATACGCTCGGGTCGAACACTGCCCGTTCGACCGCGGCGAAGGTGCCGGCGATCACCGGCTGCAGGCGTTGTGCGGCCAGCGACGGGTTGTGTTCGACGGCCATCGCCACGGCTTCCTCGACGCTTAGATCGAGCCGGTTGCGCTGGCCGAGCGCCGCCAGTTCGTCGTTGCTGGGCGGCGCGCTCGTGGCGGCCGGCTCGGCGGGCTGTCCAGGCAGCGGTTGCTCTGGCCACACCAGGGCCTGCGGGTCGAGAAAGGCGCCGGCCGGCGCAGCACAGGCAGCCAGCACCAGCACGGCCCAGCGGTATCGCCGTGCCGCGCTCATGTCGGCACACCTTGTCGCTGTGGCCAGGCCCGGTGCACGCCGGTATAGACCACCGGAATCACCACCAGTGTGATCAGCGTGGCGGTGGTCATGCCGCCCACCACGGCCCGTGCCAGCGGCGCCTGCGACTCGGAGCCCTCGCCCAGGCCGATCGCCAGCGGCAACAGCGCGAACACGGTGGTCGCGGCGGTCATCAGAATCGGGCGCAGCCGGCGCCGGCCGGCCTCGCGTACGGCATCGACCGGGCCGATGCCTTCGCGCTGCAGCAGGTTGGCCTGGTCGACGATGAGAATCGCATTGTTGACCACGATACCGATGAGCATCAGACAGCCCAGCAACGACTGTGAATTGAGCGTGGTGTTCGTGAGCATGAGGGTGGCGACCACGCCGATCAGCGCCAGCGGCACGGTAACCATCACGATCAACGGGTCGATCAGCGATTCGTACAGACAGGCCATGACCATATAAACCAGCAGCAGCGCCAGGGCGACGTTCACGCCGATCTCGCGAAACGCGGCCTGCTGGGCTTCGTATTCGCCCACCAGCTGCACGTCGTAGTTGGCGGGAATGGCGATATCGTCGAGCGTGGCCTGTACGTCCTCGACCACCGAGCCCAGGTCGCGCCCGGCGATATTGGCGTTGACGCTGACCAGCCGTTGCTGGTTGCGTCGATCGATTTCGATCGGCCCCGTGGCTTCAACAATCCGGGCCACGTCGCCCAGGCGGACCCGGCGACCGTCGCCGGCCGGCACCGGCAGGTCGAGTATCTGATCGGGGCTGACCTGGCGCGGATTGGCCAGCTGTACCCGTACGCGCACTTCGTCGCCGTCGTCGAGGAAATAGCCGGCGTTGGTGCCCGCGATGGCCGTTTCCACGGTTTGCCCGATCGCCTCGACCGTGACGCCGCGATCTGCCGCGGCCGCGCGGTCGATGATGACGTCGCGCTGCGGTGCCGAGCCTTCGCGCGAGGCGCGCAGGTCGGTGATGCCCTGGATATCGGCGATGCGCTGCTGGATACGTTTCGACAGGCGCTGCAACACGCCGAAGTCGTAGCCGCGGATCTCGATTTCCAGGCTTTCGTCGGCGCTGCCCACGTCCAGCATGCGGAAGAAGAACGGCTGGCGCACGCGTACGCGTACCTCGGTGTCGGCCAGCTCCCCGATCGCCGCGCGCAGATCGGCCGCGACCTGCTGGCTGCTGCGCGTACGCGCGCCGGCCGGCGGCAATTCGATACGAATATCGGCCTCGGCCCCGGCATCGGCGCGATAACCGCCGCTGCCCACCGTGGTGACGACGGACACGGCATCCGGCACCACGCGTCGTACCACGGCTTCGGCCTTGCGGGCCTGGCTGTCCATCAGGGCCAGACGGGTGCCGGGCGGCATTTCCAGGCCCACGCGCACCTCGCCTTCGTCGGTGGCCGGCATGAATTCGCTGCCCAGCTGGGTAAAGCCAACGAGCGCGGCCAGCGTGGCAAGCACCGCCGCGGCGATCACCCGCCGCGGCGCGGCGAGCGCGCCTTCGAGCAGGCGACGATAGCCGCCTTCGAGGCGCGCGTACGCGTTGATGCCGACCTTCTCCAGCCGGCGTAGACCCGCGCCCGTCGGCGCCTTGCGCCGGCCCACGAAGCGTGCCGTGAGCATGGGCATGATCGTGAGCGCTACCACCAGCGAACAGGCCAGGGCCAGGGCAACCACGATCGCCAGCTCCCGGAACAGCTGGCCGGTAAGCTCGCGCGCGAACAGCATGGGGATGAAGATCGCCAGCGTGGTGAGCGTGCTGGCCACGATCGGGCCGGCCATTTCGTTGCTGCCGGCCACCGCCGAAACATGGTCGGATTCGCCCAGCTCCAGGCGTCGACGCTGGATGTTTTCGAGCACCACGATGGCGGAATCCACCATCAGGCCCACGCCCAGCGCCAGCCCGCCGAGCGTCATCAGATTGATGGTGTAACCAAAGCCGTACATCAGCGCAAAGGTGGCGACCAGCGATACCGGAATGGCCACCGACACGGCCAGGGCGGCGCGCAGGTGGCCCAGGAATACCAGCAGTACGACGAAGGCCAGCACGCTGCCGTAGAACAGCGCCCGCGAGACGTTGGCGATCGAGCGATTGATATAGTCCGCGGTGTTGAAAAACGGCGTGATGCGCACCTGCGGGAACTCGCGATTGAGTTCGGCCACCTCGCGGGTCACGCGTTCGGCCACCTCGACGGTATTGGCGCCGGACTGCTTGCGTACGCCCATGCGCACGCCGCGTTCACCGCCGATACGCACCAACCGTTCGGCGCGTTGCTGGGTGTCGCGTACCGTGGCCAGTTCGCCGAGCGTGATCGGCGTGCCGTCGCGTACCAGCACCACCGCCCGGCGCAGATCGTCGAGATCGGCGAATCGCCCCGGCGTGCGCAGCACCAGCTCCTGATTGCCGATTTCGATAGCGCCGGCAGGCAGGTTGCGGTTGGCCGCGGCCAGCGTATCGCGGATATCGGTCAGCGACAGGTCGAGTGCGCGTACGCGATCGATATCCAGATTGACCTGAATCTCGCGCTCGGGCTCGCCCCAGATCTCCACTGCGGCCACGCCCGGAATCTGCTGCAGCCGATACGACAGCTGATTATCGATGAGCCGGCGCAGCTCGATCGGGTCGATGCCGCTGGCCAGGCCCAGGCCCATTACCGGCAGGTCGGCGGTATCGAACTTGCGCAGGCGCGGGCGGCCGGCATTTTCGGGCAGTTCGTCGAGCTCCGAGAACAGCCGGTCGCGCACATCGTTGGCGGCCGCGTCGATATCCACGCCCCAGCCGAAGCGCAGGGTCACGTCGGCCGTGCCCTCCACCGAGGTGGACTCCATTTCCTCCAGGCCGGGCGTGGCGGCAACGGCCTGTTCCACGCGGCGGGTGACCAGTTCTTCCATGGTCTCGGGCGCGGCATTTTCATAGTCGACCGAGACGGTCAGCGACGGCGTTTCGATACTGGGCAGCAGGTCGACCGGCAGGCGGCTCAGGCCCACCGCGCCGAACAACAGCGCGATCGCCATGATCATGCAGGTCGCTACCGGACGGGCGACCGAAAATGCCGGCAGGCTCGTCATGCGCCGTCGCTCTCGCTGGCCGCCGAGCGCGCGGCGTCGTCGTCCACGGCGACCTCGATGCCGTCTTCGAGCTGAGCCTGGCCGAGCGTGACCAACGGGCCTTCGAGCGTGTCGGGGGCACGCAGCGCGGCGCGATCGCCCTCGGTGAAGGCGACGTCCACGGGCACGAAGCGGGCGATACCGGCCTGCGAATCCACAACGAACACGCCGTCGCGGTCGTTACGGCGAACCAGCGCGGCACGCGGCACGACCACGGCCGAGTCCAGCCGGTTGGCGACCAGGCCCACCTGCACGAACATGCCGGGGGCAAGACGGCCTTCGCCATTGGGCACGGTCAGCTCCACGCGGGCGCGTCGGGTTTCGGGATCGAACACCGGCGCGATACGCGCGATTTCGGCCTTGAAATCTGCGCTTTCGGCCCCGGCGATACGCAGCCGGGCCGCCTGGCCGCGGGCCAGCTTGGGATAGAGCGCTTCCGGAACCTGAATCACGGCGGTGAGCGTATCGACGGCCACCACGCGCAGCAGCGCTGTATTGGCCGCGACCGTATCCCCCGGCTCTGCCATGCGTTCGCCGATCTGGCGTGGACCCTGGTCGGCGCCGGACCAGTGCGCACGGATATCGGTATAGCCCAGGCGGATACGCGCGGTTTCGACCTGCGAACGCGCCTCGGCGATGTTGGCACGCGCGACCGTGGCCGCCGCGCGCGCATTGGCGCTTTCTGCCTCGGCGCTATCCAGTTCGGCGGTGGCGGCAATGCCTTTTTCGTTGAGCGAGCGCACCCGGGAGAGCGTGCGTTCGGCGGTGCGTGCATCGCTGCGTGCCTGCTCGTACTGGGCACGGGCGACCTCGAGCCGGGCTTCGGCCTCGGCCAGCGCCTGCCGGTACTCTTCGTCGTCCAGGCGCACCAGCGTCTCGCCGCTGTCGACCCGGTCGCCGATATCCACGGCGACGGCCGCGATCTGGCCGGCAATCTTGGGGGCCACGGTCAGCGTAGCGCTGGCCTCGAGCGTGCCCGAGAACTCGCGGACATCGGCAATCGAGCGCCGCTCGGCGGTTTGGGTTTCCACCGCCACCCGAGCGCCCGCTGCGGCCTGCGGCGGCGCGGCATCATCGCTGCGATAGCCGAACAAGACCAGCACGCACACCAGAATGACGGCGCCGCCCGCCAGTAGCCATACACGCCGGCTCACCGGGCATGCTCGCGCGGTCGTACGGCGTGCATCCGGGGTTCGAAAACTACGGTATTGGGTTTGACAGGTGCGTCGATACGGCGTTGCGCACGATCACAAATATCCGGTAAAACAAGGTTCATGCGCGTCAACATACGGTCATATCGCCGTGTGAGGGTAACCCGCAAACCGGTCGGCCCGCGCCGTGGCCGGACGCTGCGGTTGCAACAGAGGATGAGACGTCGTGGCAGCAACGATCCCACGCATACTTAAACTGGATGCCGGCGGCCTGCCCGTGGAATGGGTGGACTGGCGCGAAGCGGTCGGCCTGTACTTTACCGACAAGATCGCTTGGGAAGCCGGCAGCGAAAAGATCTGCCTGCGCGGTGGCCGCTCGCGTTCGACCGGCCTGCGCAGCCAGATCGAGATCGATTCCATCATCGCGGTACGCGATCGTTCGCATCGTTTTGCCCGTAATCTGGTGCCGGCGTTGACGCGGCGGGAGCTGTTCCACCGTGATGGCGGCCTGTGTCTGTACTGCGGTACCCGGCTGAGTTTCTCGCAGATGCAGATCGAGCATGTCGTACCCCGTTCGAAAGGCGGCGACCATGCCTGGACCAACGTGGTATCCACCTGCGAAGGCTGCAATCGTTTCAAGGACGACCGTACGCCGGAACAGGCCGGCATGACGCTGTTGGCCTTGCCCTACGAGCCCAATCTGGCCGAATGGCTCATTCTGGCGAATCGCCGCATCCTGGCCGACCAGCAGGCGTTTCTCGAACGCCTCGCCCCCAAGCGCCACGCGCGTTTCGACGGTTAACGCGCCGGCGTTATCGGGACACGGTAGAGAACACCTTCTCGGCGATCGCGCTGCCGGCGGCGGTGGGGTTGGCGCGAATCTTTTGCTCCTGCTGGCCGATGACCGCAAACAGCCCGTCCAGCGCCTGCTGGGTGACATAGTCGTTGACGTCGAGATTCATGCCCGGCACGAACGCCAGCATGGGCTTGGCGCGCGAGGTCAGCGCCTCGTAGCGGGATACCGCCTGCGACTGGGCGGTGGTGTTGGCGATGATGGGCTCGAACCTGGCCGCCAGATCGTCGCCGGCGTGTTCGCGCAGGTAGTCGGTGGCCGCCGTGTTAGAACCCTGCAGGATGTCGTAGGCATCGCGCACGCTCATGTTGTTGATGGTTTCGCGCACGATTGGCCCGGCTTCCGCAGTGGCCTGCTCGGCGGCTCGGTTCATGGACAGCTGGAAGCTGTCGAGCTGGTCGCCAAAGCCGGCGCCGCGCAATGCCGACGAGGCCTGGCCCATCCAGCCGGGCAGGGGGATACGGCGTGCGGTATTGCCCCAGAAGCCGTCGGTCTGGCCGAGCTGGGTCACGGCGGCCGAAGCGCCGTCGGCCAGTGCGGCACGCAGGCCGCTGACGACCTCGCTTTCCGGCAGCTGGCGAGCGCTGGTGTTGGTCTGTGAACCCTCCATTTCGCCCATGAACTGCTTGAAGCGATCGCCCAGGCTCTGGGCGCTGACGGTGGTGGCGACCGCGGCCAGCGCGCCGCTGGCTATGATCCGGATAAGTGTGCGTCGCATGGGAGAAGGGTCCTTGGGTCGTATGTCTGGGCAAGCTTTGCACAGCCTGTCACCGCCGCTCAGCGGTTCGGCCTCACCGGCTGCGGCAAGGCGTCTGTGAGGACTCGAACGCGGCCCGTGAGAGGTTGTGCAAAGCTTGCCTGCGCGATCATACCGTGGCGGTTCGTCTGGCAAATGAACGCCGCGTTCGTTGCCTCTGTACAGGCCTCGGATCCAGAATCGCAGCGATGAAGATCGATCGTAGTCAGATAACGGCCGGGGTGCTGGCCGGCGGCGCGGGCCGGCGGCTCGGCGGTATCGACAAGGGCTGGTATGTGCTCGAGGGCCGCGCGCTGGTCGAACACACGCTGGCGCGCCTGCAACCCCAGACCGGCTCACTGCTGATCAGCGCCAACCGCTCGCTGGCCCGCTATCGCGGGCTGGGCTGCGAGGTCGTGAGGGATCGACAGCCCGGCCATGGCGGCCCGTTACAGGGGCTGGCCAGCCTGCTGCATGCCGCTTCGACGCCTTATCTGCTGGTGGTGCCGGTGGATACGCCGGCGTTGCCCGACGATCTCGGCCAGCGCCTGGCCGCGGCGATGACGCCGGGCATCGATCTGGTCTGTGCACGAGCGGCCGGGCGGCGCCAGCCTTTGCATGCGCTCATGCACCGACGGGTGCTGGCCGCGCTGGAAGAAGCGCTGGCCGCGGGCACGGCCCGGGTGACCGACTGGCAGGCGCGGCTTGCCGTGGCCGAGGTCGATTGGCCGCAGGCGCAGGCCTTTGCCAATATCAACGCCCCCGGCGATGCGCGGG
This sequence comes from Salinisphaera sp. C84B14, assembly GCF_040361435.1. Classification (NCBI taxonomy): domain Bacteria; kingdom Pseudomonadati; phylum Pseudomonadota; class Gammaproteobacteria; order Salinisphaerales; family Salinisphaeraceae; genus Salinisphaera; species Salinisphaera sp. C84B14. Next base: position 25,728 of record NZ_APNL01000018.1, read on the forward strand.
CGTGGCAAGACACACGCTCGATCGCTGCTTCGTTCCATCGTCATGAGTGAGCCGATGTTGCAATCCTCCGACCCCTCGGATTTTCGTCCGACCCCGGACAACAAGCCGATGCCCCTGGCCGAGGCCCGCGCGCGCATCGTCGCGGCGATCACGCCGATTCGCGACTGCGAGCGCGTGCCGCTGCAGGCCGCCTTGCATCGCGTGCTGGGCGAGACCGTCGTATCGCGCATCGACGTGCCCGGCGCCGACAACGCCTCGATGGACGGCTACGGCTATGCCGCGGCCGATTTGGCCGCCGCCGGCGATACGCTGCAGATCGTCGGCGAAAGCCTGGCCGGCCACCCCTATGACGGTTCACTCGATGCCGGTGAGTGCATCCGCATCATGACCGGCGCGGTGGTTCCCGCCGACGTGGATACGGTGGTAATGCATGAAAACACGCGGGCCGAGGGCCGCCGGTTGGTTGTCGAGCAACCGCCGAAAGCGGGCAGCAATATTCGCGCGGCGGGCGAGGATATTGCCGCGGGCGCCACGGTGCTCGCGGCCGGCTGTTACCTGCGCCCGGCCGATATCGCCATTCTGGCGTCGGTCGGGGTCAGCGAGGTCGCGGTGGTACGCCGGCCGCGGGTGGCCTTCTTCTCCACCGGCGACGAGCTGCGCCCGATCGACGGGCCGATCGAGCCCGGCGAAATCTACGACAGCAATCGGCACGGCCTCGCCGCGCTGCTCGCCGAACTGGGCATGGAAGGCATCGATCTGGGCGTGGTCGGCGATTCGCCCGAGGCCCTACGCGCCGCATTCCAACAGGCGGCGGGCTACGATGCGGTGGTGACCAGCGGCGGGGTGTCGGTGGGCGCGGCCGACTTTGTGCTGGACGTGCTGGGCGAACAAGGCTCGGTGGACTTCTGGCGGGTTGCCATCAAGCCCGGCAAGCCGCTGGCCTTCGGCACCCTGGGTAATGCCCGTTTCTTCGGACTGCCGGGCAATCCGGTATCCACGGCCGTGACCTTCATCCAGCTGGTTCGACCGGCGCTGGTGCGCATGGCCGGGGGGCATCCGGCCCTGCCCATCCGGCTCGATCTGCCCACCCTGGCCGACCTGCGCAAAAGCCTTGGTCGGGAGAATTTCCTGCGTGCCCGGTTGGTGACCACCGACGCTGGCCAGCTGGCGGTGGATCCGATCGATCACCAGGGCTCGGGCGTGATGCGTTCGATGAGCAGCGCGGACTGCTTCATCGTACTGCCGGCCGCGCAGCAGGACGTGCCGGCCGGCGAGATGGTCACGGTCGAGCCTTTCGCGCAGACGCTCTGGGGGCATCCCCCGGACTGACAGATCGGCCGTGCGCCTCGACTTTGGTCGCAGAGACGCTTTTGTGTCGCATACAGCTGCTACGGTGCGCGCAAGCTCATGTGCGCGGCCTGTGCCGCGTCTTTGTCGGGGGGAGATATGGCCGGGTTTTTCGACAAGTCCAGCACGGTGGCCAAGCCGGGCTTCAATCGCTGGATGGTGCCGCCCGCGGCGCTGTGTATCCACCTGTGCATCGGCCAGGTGTATGCGTTCTCGGTATTCAAGATTCCCCTGACGCAGATCGTCGGCGTGACCGAATCGGCGCCGGCCGACTGGTCGCAGTCCACGCTGGCCTGGATATTCTCGCTGGCCATCGCTGCCCTCGGTCTGGCGGCAGCCTTCGGCGGCCAGTGGCTGGAGCGGGTCGGCCCGCGCAAGGCGATGGCGCTGGCCGCGGCCTGTTTCGGCGGCGGCTTCATTGTTTCGGCCTTCGGCGTGTGGTGGCACCAGATCTGGCTGGTGTATCTCGGCTACGGCGTGATCGGCGGCATCGGTCTGGGTATTGGCTATATTTCGCCGGTTTCGACGCTGATCAAATGGTTCCCCGACCGCCCCGGGCTTGCCACCGGCATGGCGATCATGGGCTTTGGCGGCGGCGCGATGATCGGCTCGCCGCTGGCCACCTCGCTGATGGCGTTCTTCTCCGGGCCGGATACGGTGGGTGTGGGTTCCACCTTCGTGGCCATGGGCATCATCTATTTCCTGTTCATGATGATCGGCGCGCTGATCGTGCGTATTCCGGCCAAGGACTGGCAGCCGCAGGGCTTCGACCCGGAACAGGACGGCAAGCAGGACAAGATGATCACGCGCAGTCATGTGCACGTGAATCAGGCCATGAAGACGCCGCAGTTCTACTTCATCTGGCTGGTGCTGTTTCTGAACGTGACCGCGGGGATCGCGCTCCTCGAACAGGCCTCGCCAATGGCCCAGGAAATGGTCGGTACCAGCGCCGCTGCGGCTGCGGGTTTCGTGGGCGTACTGTCGATCTTCAACATGGCCGGGCGCTTCTTCTGGGCCTCCACGTCGGACTACATCGGCCGCAAGATGACCTACGTGATCTTCTTCGTGCTCGGCATGCTGCTCTATGCGGGGGTGCCGAGTATCGCCGCGGGCGGCAATATCGTGCTGTTCGTGCTGGCCTGCTGCATCATCGTATCCATGTATGGCGGCGGCTTCGCGACGGTGCCGGCCTATTTGCGCGATATCTTCGGCACCATGCATGTCGGCGCGATTCACGGGCGTCTGCTCACCGCCTGGGCCGCGGCCGGGGTGGTCGGGCCGGTACTGCTCAACCAGCTGCGCGAAGGCCGCATCGAAGCCGGCGTGGCCCCGGCGGATGCCTATACCACCACGCTTTACATCATGGTGGCGCTGCTGGCGGTGGGCCTGGTCTGCAATCTGCTCGTGCGTCCGGTGGCCGAAAAGCACCACTATGAGGGTGACCCGGCGAACCCGGACTAGGGCGCCCGACGGCGCCGGGCCGACGTCGAACGAGATGGTTTGATTCGCTGCATCATGCAGGAGACAATGATGAATACCGAAGCCAACACCGCAACGACCACGCCGGCATGGCAGGTCGCCGGCCTCTGGGCCCTGGTCACGATTCCCGCCCTCTGGGGCTTTTTCGAAACGCTGGTCAAGGCATCGCGGCTGTTCACCGGCTAGGTGGGCCGGAAAGCAGGGCCTGCAATTGATCCAAGCCCGTTCTCTAGTAAACGACGGGCTTCTCCGGCTTTTATCTCGCGCGCAACATAATCGTGCGAAGATGCAGAGCATAGAGGCCGGCTCAGGAGACACCCCATGGATGACGTTGCCGAACAGATCGAAATCACCGTAGACGGCCGGACCGTCTGGGCTCGACCCGGCCAGCTTCTGCCCGAGGCCTTGGACGGCACCGGCATCTATCTGCCGCATGTCTGCTATCACCCGAGCCTGGGGCCGTTGCAGACCTGCGATACCTGTTTCGTGGAGATCGACGGCAACCTGGTGCGCGGCTGCAGCGTGGCGGTCAAGCCCGGCCTGGACGTGACCATTGAAAGCGATACCGCCCATGCCGCCCGCCACGAGGGCATCGACCGGATCGCCTCGAATCACGATCTGTACTGCTCGGTCTGCGACAACAACAACGGCAACTGTGAAGTGCACAACACCGTGCGCGACATGGAAGTGCCGGGTCAGCACTACGAGTTCCGCGGCAAGCCCTACGAAAAGGACTACTCCAACCCGTTCTACATCTACGATCCGGATCAGTGCATCCTGTGCGGGCGTTGTGTGGAGGCCTGCCAGAACCTGCAGGTCAACGAAACCCTGTCGATCGACTGGAGCCGCGAGCGTCCGCGCGTGATCTGGGACGACGATATTCCGATCGAGGATTCCTCCTGTGTCTCCTGTGGCCATTGCGTGACGGTGTGCCCCTGCAACGCGCTGATGGAAAAGACCATGCTCGGCAACGTCGGGCCCATGACCGGGCTGTCGCCGCAGGCACGAGGGCGTTACCAGAAGCTCGGCCGCTCGGCCATCGACCTGGTCAAGGCCGCCGAACACACCACCGGCTTCGGGCCGATCTTCGCCGTCTCGGAAGTCGATGCGGCGATGCGCGAAACCGAGCTCAAGCGTACCAAGACGGTCTGCACGTACTGCGGCGTGGGCTGTTCGTTCGAGATGTGGACCCGGGGGCGAGAACTGCTGAAGGTGCAGCCGCAGCCTGAAGCCCCGGCCAACGGTATTTCCACCTGTATCAAGGGCAAGTTCGGCTGGGGGCATATCAACAGCGAGCATCGCCTCACCAAGCCGCTGATCCGCGAAAACGGCGCCTTCCGCGAAGCCGAATGGGACGAGGCCTACGCGCTGATCGCCCGCCGCTTCAACGAAATTCGCGATGCCAACGGCCCGGATGCGCTGGCCTATATCGCCTCCTCCAAGTGCACCAACGAGGAAGGCTATCTGATGCAGAAGTTCGCCCGTGCGGTCATGGGCACGAACAATATCGACAACTGCTCGCGCTATTGTCAGGCGCCGGCGACGGAAAGCCTGTGGCGTACCGTCGGCTACGGGGCCGATACCGGCTCCATCGCCGATCTGGCGTCCGCCGACCTGCTCATGATCGTCGGCTCGAACACTGCCGAAAGCCATCCGGTGATCGCCACCCGCTTCAAGCGGGCCAAGAAGCTGCGCGGCCAGAAGCATCTGGTCGCCGACCTGCGCAAGAACGAAATGGCCGAGCGCGCCGATCTGTTCGTCAAACCCCAGCCGGGCACGGACATGATCTGGCTGAACGCGATCGCCAAGCGCATCGTCGAGATGGACCGGGCCGACGCCGACTTCATCGAAAACCACGTCGAGAAATACGACGACTACGTCAAGAGCCTCGAACCGTTCACCATGGAATTCGCCCGCGAGCGCTGTGGCCTGAGCCAGGACGAGCTCGACCGTATTCTGGATATGGTGCTCGAAGCCAAGACCATCTGCGGCGTCTGGGCCATGGGCGTGACCCAGCACACCATGGGCGCGGATACCGCTACCGCGCTGTGCAACCTGCTGCTGTTGACCGGCAACATGGGCCGTTTCGCCACCGGCGGCTACCCCATGCGCGGCCATAACAATGTGCAGGGCGCGAGCGACTTCGGCTGCATGCCGGGCCGCTTCCCCGGCTACGACTTCGTCACCGACGACACCGTGCGCGCCCGTTACGAGCAGGCCTGGGGCGTCGAGCTGACCACGCGCAAGGGCTTGAACAACCATGAAATGGTCACCCACATGCACGACGGCGACCTGAAGGCGCTGTATGTGGCTGGCGAAGACATGGGCATCGTCGATTCCGATGCGCTGCACGTGCAGTCCGCCTTCGAGAAGCTCGAATTCATGGTCGTACAGGACATGTTCTTCTCGCGTACCTGCGAATTCGCCGACGTGGTGCTGCCGGCCAGCCCCTCGGTGGAAAAGGAAGGCACCTTCACCAACACCGAACGCCGTATCCAGCGGCTGTACAAGGTGTTCGAGCCGCTCGGCGATTCCAAGCCGGACTGGCTCATTCATACCGAACTGGCCCGGGCGATGGGCGCGGACTGGAACTACAGCCACCCCAGCGAAATCATGCACGAAGCGGCTTCGATCGCCGACATGTTCGCAGGCGTGCACTACGACCGGCTGGAAGGCTTCAATTCCCAGCAGTGGCCGGTGGCCGCCGACGGCACCAGTGCGACCAATCTGTACTCGAACGGACAGTTCCATTTCGACAACGGCCTGGCCCGCTTCCATCCGGTGGCATGGACCGAGCCGACCGATCAGCCCGACGACGAGTACGACCTGCATCTCAACAACGGTCGTCTGCTCGAGCATTTCCACGAAGGCAATCTCACCGACGAAACGGCCGGTATCGTGTTCAAGATTCCGGGCAGCTTCGTGGAAGTCTCGCCGGAACTGGCGGCCGAGCGCGGTATCAAGCCGGGCAGCATCGTACGGCTGGTCTCGCGCCGCGGTGCGATCAAGGTGAGCGTGGAAGTCACCGATCGCGTGGCCGGCAAGCAGATGTACATGCCCATGCACGGCAAGAAGAACATCGAAGCGATCAACGTGCTCACCAGCTTCGAGTCGGACAAGGACACCGACACCCCGGCCTACAAGGAGCTGGCGGTGAAGATGGAAGTGCTCAGCGTCGACGGTCACGCACCGCTCAAGGCCAACAACCAGCGCAACGCAACGCGGAACCCGGTGTCCGGTGTGCAGGTCAACGCCAAATGGAAGCGCGAAGACTACAAGCGTCCGCCCAAGGCGCGGCCGGCCGATAGCGGCCTTTAATCACGTTCGTCTTCCCACAACGCTTTTTGGGACTTCGCCATGGCAGAACAGATTCACTACCGGCCCGCCGAGGCCAAGCAGTATCGCCAGGACACGCTGGCCGAGTTCGAGCGTCTGGAAGGACGGGTCGCCGAGATCAACGGCCTGCTCGACGAGCTGTATGAATCCGGCGTGATCCGCTGGCTCAAGGATTTCGCCGGCGCGTTTCCGCAGATTTCCAGTATTGCCGTCGAAAGCATGAACACCCCACAGGGCCATGCCGGCATGCGCAATCTGCTGGTCGTCGCCCAGCAGCTGGGCAAGATCGACCCCGATCAGCTCGAGCGCACGTTCAATGCGGTCAATGCCGGCATGACCGAGGCCGCCAAACCGGTGAGCGACGATACGCCCTACAACCCGCCGGGCGTGACCGGCGTGTTCAAGCTGCTGCACGACAAGGAGCTATGGGCCACGCTGTCGCCGCTGATTGCCGGCGCCAAAGCCTTTTCCCAGGCGCGGAAAGAGGATGGCAGCGAGCCGGGGAAAAAGGGCGACGCGGCCGAATAGATCGGCGCGTTAGGCCGTCGCGATCATGCCCAGCGCGCTGAGCATGAAAACGCCCGCGGTGATGGTCGCACTCGCGGCCAGGGTGGTCACCGCCACGATGTTGGCGGCCAGCCGCGCATTGCCGCCCATGGCCTGCACCATGATGAAGCTGGCCGCGGCGGTAGGCGCGGCGAAGTACAGGAACAGCAGGCCCAGTTCCCGCCCTTCGAAACCGCACAGCCAGCCCAGCGCGGTCGCCAGGGCAGGGAACACGACCATCTTGATCGCGGCCGCCGAAAAGGCGATGCCGCGGGCTTCGTAAAGCGCGCCCAGCGACAGCGTGCCGCCGATACAGATCAGCGCCAGCGGCAGGGGCAGACGGGCGAAGTATTCGCCCGAGGTCATGATCCATTCGGGAATAGGCAGCCCGGCCGCGGCCACCGGTATGGCCACCAGCGTGCCAATGATCAACGGGTTGGTGATGATGCCCCGGCTGATGCTGCGCCAATCGGCCTTCTGGTCGGGCTGGTACCAGGCCAGAATGACCACCGAAAACACGTTGTAGAGCAGAATCACCAGGCCGACGAGAATGCCGCCGGCGGAGAGCCCGAAATCGCCGTACATGCTGGCCGCCAGAGCCAGGCCGACGATGCCGCAGTTGCCGCGAAACGCACCCTGCACATATACGCCGCGCTCGATTCTCTCGACCCGCCATATCGCCCACAGCCAGGTCAGGCCGAAGCAGGCCAGCGTCGCCGCCGCGAAGTAGAGCATCAGTCCCGGCAGCAGGGCCTGGGACAGATCGGCTTTGACGATACTGATGAACACCAGCGTGGGCATGCTGCCCTTGAATACCAGCGTCGAGGCGGTATTGATGAAGGCGTCGTCGATCCAGCCCGCGCGCTTCAGGCCAATGCCGAGAAAGACCATCGAGAACACCGGCAGGGTGACGTTGAGGGTCTGAACGAATACAGCGAAAAGATCCATGACGAGATCGCGCGTGCGCAGAGAATTAATAAGGTTGCATGCGCCGTGCCGTACTGTGTTCGCCGTGGGGCGAGCCGGGCTGCGCGCGTGCAGAATACACAGATTCGAACTGGCACGCGGCCCGGCGGTTGCCCAGGACCGACTGCGATGGGTTACCGTGGGACGATGAGCGTCGATGATGCCGCCCCCGCCAGCACAGCCGAGCCCAGCGCGGCGCGCCAGGCCGTGCGCATTCATGCCTACTCGCGCGACGGCTTTGTAAGCCGCGACGACACGCTGGCCGTCGAACGCGCGCTGGAAATCCATGTCGCCGGCGCCGAGCCGCTGATTACCATGCGCACCCCGGGCGCCGATGCCGAACTCGCGGCCGGCCTCATGCACGGCGAGGGCGTGATCCGCTCGCGTGAAGACATCGTCTATCTGCGTGCGGCCCCGGGCGAGGCCGACGTGATACGTCTCATGCTCAAGCCCGAGGCCCGCGCGCGCCTGGATCGGGTCGAACGCAATACGCTGGCCACCAGCGCCTGCGGCGTCTGCGGCAAGCCGAGCTTCTCGCCGCCCCGGCCGGCCGAGCATTCGCCCAGCGCCGCCGGCCCGGGGCAGGTCGCGCCGGATCTGTTACTGGGCCTGCCGGATCGGCTGCGCGCCGAGCAGGGCGTGTTTGAATCCACCGGCGGTATTCATGCGGCCGGGCTGTTCGATGCCCGGGGCCGGCTGTTGGCGGTGCGTGAAGACGTCGGCCGCCACAACGCGCTCGACAAGCTCATCGGTCGGGCGCTGCTCGATGATCGCCTGCCGTTATCCGACTGCATCGTCATGCTCTCGGGGCGCGCCAGCTACGAGCTGCTGCAGAAGAGCGTGATGGCCGGCGTGCCGATCGTGTGCGCGGTATCCGCGCCCAGCAGCTATGCGGTTGCGCTGGCCGAGCAGTTCAGCGTGACGCTGGTGGGATTCCTGAGAGGCGATCGCTTCAACGTGTATACCCACCCCGAGCGCGTTTGCGGCGCGAGCTAGCCGCGCGAGGGCTTCGTCTGCGTGGCCGATGCCACCATGGCCTAATTGTCGGCCCCGAGGGCCTCTGGTATTTCTGGCGCTTTACCGGCATGCAGGTGCCGGCCACGAACAAAGATTGAACAGGGAAAGCGATATGGCCACTAAACACCGGCTGTGGGTTGCAGGCATTGCCTGCATGGGTTTGCTGCTCGCCGGCTGCGGCAACGGCGACGAGGCCGGCCAGACCGATGCGACCAGCTCGACCGAAAGCACGGGCAGCGAACCGGTGAGCCTCATCTTTGGTACCGGCGGCACCTCGGGCAGCTATTATCCGATTGGCGGCGCGCTCAAGCGGGTGTTCGAGGACAGCGACCGCATCGACCAGGTGCAGGTGGTATCGACCGGCGCGTCGGTCCAGAACATCAACAATATCGAGGACGGCACCAATCAGCTCGCAATCGTGATGAGCGATGTCGCCTACGACGCCATCAACGGCCAGGGCCAGTTCGAAGGCCGTACCGCCGATATCAAGACCATTGCCGGACTCTATCCGAACGTGGTGCAGGTGGTGGCCACCGCCAATAGCGGCATCCAGAGCGTGGCCGACATGAAAGGCAAGCGTATCGGCGTGGGCAAGGTCGGCTCCGGCGTCGAACAAAGCGCCCAGAAGGTTCTGGAAGCGGCCGGCATGAGCTATGACGACCTCGCCCGCGTCAGCCATACCGGCTATGCCGACAGCGTGACCGAAATGAGCAACGGCAATCTGGATGCCGCCTTCTTCACCTCCGGCGTGCCCAATTCCAGCATCACCGGGCTGATGCAGAACACCGACGTCAATTTCGTCAACGTCGACGGGGACACGGCCGCTACGCTGCTCGACAAGTATCCCTACTACGAAACCTATGAGATCCCGGCCGGCGCGCCCGAGCGTTACGACCTCGACACCGCCGTCAACACGGTCGCCATCCGCAACCTGCTGATCGCACCGGCTTCGATGTCGGACGACGTCAGCCGCGAGCTGGCCCAGCGTTTCTACGATTATCTGGGCACCGACAAGGTCTCGGTCGGCGCGCTCAAGCAGTTCGATCGCGCGCGCATGGGCCAGGATGTGGTCGTGCCGCTGGCTGCCGGCGCGCAGTCGTTCTACGACAGCCTCAACGGCGAAACCGGCAGCGGCGCCTCGGGCGATGACGAAACGAGCGGCGATACGGATCAAGCGAGCCCGGACGACACCGAGACCGATGCCAGCTAGCCGCTAGCGCAGCCCGTGACGCATTTTCGTGCCGGCGCTTTCGGCGTCTGCGCGGCGTTTTTGCTCGCGCTCGCGGGCCTGGCCGGCTGGCCGCGGACCTGGCTTGTGGTGCGTGATGCCCAAGGGCTGCGCTATGCGTTTGTCGTACAGCAGCAGCCGCGTTTCTCGCTGGCCTGGACCCATTCGGTAGAAAAAGAGAACTGGGTCGAGACGTTTCGTATCGACCACGGATCGATCGCACTGGTATCGACCCGGTTCAAGACGTTCGGTGCCGGTGTGCCCGACCATGCCGGGCACGAAACGCGCCTGGAGAACGGCTGGGTGGTGATGGATGGCATCGATCGTATAGTCGATCCGTTGGCGGTACAGGCGGCCGCCGCCGAGCGTTACCGTATGCGCTACGGCGGCCGCTGGTTCGCCCTGTCGAGGCCCGGCGAGGCGCCGATTCTGACGTTTGCGGTACGCCGGGCGCCCGTTATCGCCATGTGGCGCGGTATGGTCGGTGCATGGCGTGCCCCGGATACAGGAAAGCCATGAATCAAGCCAAGCAAGCGTCCGACGCGGTCGAACCAGCCGTCGCCGACCCGGAAACATTGGAAAAATACGACCGCGAAAGCCGGGTACGCCACGCGCTGCCCCGGCGGGTGATGCAGTTCGTCACCGTACTTTGCGTGCTGCTGGCGCTGTTTCATCTGTATACCTCGTTTTCCGGGCCGCTGGTGGACGTGGTTCAACGCAGCATTCATCTGTACGTGCTGCTCGGGCTGACCTTCGTGCTCTACCCCTGGGCCATGCGCGGCGCGCGCGATCGCGTGGCCGTGGGCGACGTGATTCTGGCCGTGGCTGCCTTTGCCATTGGTCTGTACATGGTGTGGTCGGCCGACCGGGTCATCGCCTCGGCCGGGCGGATCAATACGCTGGACATGATCGTGGGGCTGGCCGCGCTTGCCCTGGTCATCGACGCTGCCCGGCGCGTGACCGGCTGGGGGCTGCCGGGGCTGGCCATCGTGTTCCTCGTCTATGGCTTCTACGCCAAGCTGTCGTTCTATCCGCAGCTGACCGAATCCATCGTGCTCGCGAGCACGCGCCAGATCGTGTCGCACTTGGTGTATATCACCGAAGGCCTGCTGGGCACGGCGATCGCGGTGTCGGCGAGCTATATCATTCTGTTCATTCTGTTCGGTGCGTTTCTGGTCAAGTCCGGCCTGGGGCGGCTGTTCAACGATCTGGCCCTGGCCCTGGCCGGGCCGAGTCGCGGCGGGCCGGCCAAGGTCGCCGTCATCGCCAGCGGTTTTCTCGGCTCGATCAACGGCTCGGCGATCGCCAACGTGGTGACCACCGGCGCGTTCACCATTCCGTTGATGAAGCGCACCGGCTATCGCGCCAACTTCGCCGGCGCGGTGGAGGCCGCAGCCAGCGTGGGCGGCCAGATCCTGCCGCCGATCATGGGCGCGGCCGCCTTCATCATGGCCGAGGTGCTGTCGGTGCCTTATACCCAGGTCATGCTGGCCGGCATTATCCCGGCGCTGCTGTTCTATCTGGGCATTCTGTTTCAGGTGCACCTGCGGGCGCTGCGCAACGGCCTGGAAGGCATTCCGCGTTCCGAGCTCACGCCGCTGAAAAGCGTCCTGCTCGAACGCGGCCATCTGCTGCTGCCCATGGTCGTATTGCTGTGGCTGATCTTCGACGGCCGTGCGCCGTTCTTTGCTGCCTTCTGGTCGATCGCAGCCACGATTCTGATCTGCGGCACGCGCAATCTGGTGCTGGGTCTGGCGGCGGTGCTGGTCGCCCTCGTGTTCGAGCCGCAAATCTGGGCGCTGATCGAATCGCGGCCGTTGCCCGGCCTGCCGGCCTCGCGGTTATGGCTGTTCGCCATCATCGCGGTGCCCATGGCCATTAACGCGATCCGCAGCCAGCTGAAGCTCGAATCGGAGGTCATGAATCTGGCCGATTGTCGCGATGCCATGACCGAGGGCGTACGCAACTCGATCCCGGTGGCGATCGCCTGTGCGGCGGTGGGGATTGTGGTGGGCGTGGCCACGCTCACCGGCATCGCGCTGGATGCCGCCGATGCGGTGGTCAACCTCGGCCAGGCCATTCCGTCGGACATGCTGCGCCTGCTGGTGACGCTGGCGCTGACCATGGGCGCGTCGATCGTGCTGGGCATGGGCCTGCCCAGCATTCCCTGCTACATCATCACCTCGACCATGGCCGCGCCGATTCTGCTCAACCTGCCGCTGTTCCGCGAGCTGGCCGGCTCGAACGATACGGCCGTGTTCGTGGCCCATATGTTCGTGTTCTATTTCGGCATCTTCGCCAATCTCACCCCGCCGGTGGCGCTTGCGGCCTATGCCGGTGCCGGTATTTCCGGCGGCTCGCCCAACGCGACCGGCGTCCAGGCCATGAAGCTGGCGATTGCCGGCTTCGTCGTGCCCTATATGTTCGTGTTCGCCCACAGCATGCTCATGATCGATGCCACCTGGCTGAATGTGGCTACGGTAGCGGTCACTGGTGTGGTCGGCGTGGGGCTGCTCGCCGTCGCGGTGGAAGGCTATCTGCGCCGGCCGCTGGGGGCGCCGTGGCGCGTGCTTGCCCTGTTGGGCGCGCTCGCGCTCATCTACCCCGGCTGGGTTAGCGATGGCATAGGGGGGGCGATCGTGCTGGCCTTGTTCACGATCGGCGGTGCCGGCCAGAGCCGCGGCACGCTATCCGGCTAACCCCGCGGCACGACTCCGCAAACAACCTGATTCGGTCATCGCCACGGCCTGTTAGGCTGCGCCGAATCACTCAATACGACCGTAATGACGCTATGACCAAGAATCTGACCGATTGGGAAACCCTGGAACGCGACGAAACCCGCGGCTTCGAAACCATCGGCATCGAAAAGGAAGGCGGCTGGGAAATCGAAGTCCGCTTCGATGACGAAACCGAATCCCGGACCACCGACCGCACGCCCAAGACCCGCGAGGAAGCGATCGAAACCGGCCGTGAGCTGGCCAAGATGGGTTAGGACCTGTCGTCGCGAGATAAGCCGTCGCATCGGCGACCGCGCCTTGGCTGACACGCCCGGCACGGGCAATGCGACGGCATCTCCTGTGACGCCTGGCACTAGTCCCCCGCGGTGCGGAAAGCCCGATTGCCCGGTATGTGAATCATGCCGGGGCCGGGCTGTTTTTGTGGGCGGTTAATGCTATTCCGGGGCTGTCCGGCGGGCCGGGGCGCTCACGATGATCACCCCTGCAATGATGGCCACCCCGCCGACCACGAAGGTCCAGGTCAACGCTTCGCCCAGCAGCAGGGCGCCGAAGATTACGCCGAACACCGGCGATAGAAACGAGAACACGCCCAGGCGCGAGGCCAGATAGCGGCGCAGCAGGGCGAACCACAGCAACAGCACGCCGAAGGCGATACCGAAGGTCTGAAAGCTCATGCTGAGCAGCACCGGGGCGGTGATACGAATATCGCCGATATGGCCCAGCCCGGCGGCAATGAGCAGCAGCGAGATGCCGGCGATGGTCAGCTGAAACGCCAGCGTCAGCGTTGGCCGCTGTTCGGACAGTGCAGTGGTGCGCACCACGACGGTCGTCGCGGCCCAGCCCATGCCGGCCATCGTGCCGAGGATATCGCCGATGATCAGCGAGGTGACCGCCGGGCCATCCGCCGCGCCACCGCCGGTCGGCGCCATCGCCAGCACGATCCCGGCAAAGGCGATCGCGATACCGATCCAGTGACGCACACCCAGCTGCTCGCCCGGCACGAGAAAATGCAGCCCGAGCGCGGCGAATACCGGCGCGGTATAGAGAAACACCGACATATGCGATGCCGTGGTGTATTCCAGGCCGAGTGCTACGAAGCAGAACTCTGCCGTAAAGCCGATACCCACGGCCACACCCGGCCAGAACACGGCCCGGGCATCGGCCAGACGCACGCCGCGGGCCCAGGCCACGCCGATGACCAGCACCGCGGCCACAAGCGAACGAATCGCAATCTGGGCGATCGGCGCGATATCGGCTGCAATCCATTTGATGGCTACCTGCTGCAATCCCAGCGCCAGGCAGAATACGAGCATGAGCAGGCTGCCCTGCATATCCAGCGCGCGCCGGGTTGCTGGGGTGTTCCGGGTCGGGTGTGTGGCGGCACGGGTCGTCATGGGTGGGCCGGTAAAAATCGTGGCGCCAAGGAGAACAGCCGGGCGGCATGCGCGCAAACCATTAAACTGGCCGCCGAGGCTCAGAAAAACTCAACCGCGATGATCGAACGGCTGCCCTTGAACGCCCTGCGTGCGTTCGTGTTTGCCGCGCGCCATGAAAGCTTCAAGGCCGCGGCTTTCGAGCTGCATGTCACCCCCGGTGCGATCAGCCGCCACGTCAAGCAGCTGGAGACGCTGCTCGGCGCAGATCTTTTCGTGCGTCATGCGCAGGGGGTGAGCCTGACCGAGCGCGGCGCGCGTCTGGCCGACGAGTGCGATGAGGCTTTCTCGCGCCTGGCGCGCAGCGTCGAAGCCGCCCGCAAGACGGCCAGCGGCGGTGCTCAGCTCACCGTGAGCGCCTCGCCGTCGCTCATCCAGCACTGGCTGCTGCCGCGGCTGGCCGATTTTGAAACGCGTCATCCGGATATCGCGCTGGCGCTGGAGGCCAGCGCCCAGCTGGTCGAGCCGGGCTGGCACGAGGATCGTGCCCAGCTTGCCATCCGCTACGGCCAGGGGCCCTGGACGGGGGTACGCAGCCAGCCGTTGATGCGGGAGACGCTTTTTCCGGTCTGTGCGCCTTCGCTTCTGGAACGCGGGCCGCGCCTCGACACGCCGGCGGATCTGGCCGGCCACACCCTGCTGCACGTGAAATGGTTATCGAACCAGGCCGAGCTGTTCCCGGGCTGGCGCGAATGGCTGCAGGCGGCAGGCGCCCACGATGTGGATATTGCCGTACACCGGCGCTATTCCCTGTTCGGGCTGGCACTAGACCAGGCGATCGCCGGACGGGGCGTGGCGCTTGCCACCAGCGTACTGGCGGTCGATCGGCTGGCCAGCGGCGTGCTCGTCGCGCCGTTCGGTACGCGCTATGTGATCGACTCGCCGTTCTCCTACGAATTGCTCATGCCGGCCGCGGGCGAAGTGCCGGCCGCGGCCGCGGCGTTTGCCGACTGGTTGATCGATCAGGCCGCGCGCTTTCGCCGCGATGCCTCGTTGCACGAATCTTGCAGTCCCGCGAGGGGGCCGTGAGTACGTACTATGGATGCGCGTAGCGCGATCGGGGTTTTCGATTGCGCGCCCGATCAGGTCTAATGCGCGCGTTCGCCCGCGAATCGCCCGACAAAGGAAGCTGCCCATGGACGAGAACGTTACCGTCATCAACCACCCGCTGATCGCGCACAAGCTCACGCTGATGCGCCGCAAGAACTCGTCCACCCAGAAGTTTCGCAGCCTGCTGCGCGAAGTCGCCCATCTGCTCACCTACGAGATCACCCGCGATCTCGAGATGACCACCGAGCTGATCGAAACGCCGATGCAGGAGATGGAAGCGCCGACGCTCGCCGGCAAGAAGCTGTGCTTCGTATCCATCCTGCGCGCGGGCAACGGCCTGCTGGAAGGCATGGTGGAGCTCATGCCCTCGGCACGGGTCGGCCATATCGGCATGTTTCGCGACCCGGATTCGCTGGAGGCGGTCGAGTACTACTGCAAGGTGCCCCAGGATATCGGCGAGCGCCGCGTGATCGTGGTCGACCCGATGCTGGCCACCGGCAATTCGGCCATCGCCTCGATCTCGCATCTGAAAAAACAGGGTGCCAAGAACATGAAGTTCCTGTGCCTGCTGGCCGCCCCCGAAGGCGTGGCCGCGCTGCGCGAAGCCCATCCGGACGTGCCGATCTTCACCGCCGCCATCGATGAACGCCTGGACGAGCACGGTTATATCCGCCCCGGGCTGGGCGATGCCGGCGACCGCATGTACGGCACCAAGTAAAACGAGACACCGGGCGCGGCCGCGGGTCGGTGCGTTCGGGCCGCTGAGCAAGGGGGGCAGTGATGGCGGTAGAACCGAAACACGACGACGAGGCGGGCCTGGCCTATCGCTTTCGTGCACGCGACGGCCTGCTGGGCGCGCAGATGCTGTTCGTGGCCTTCGGCTCGCTGGTGCTGGTGCCGCTGCTCACCGGGCTGGATCCGAACGTGGCACTGTTCACGGCCGGCCTCGGCACGCTGGTGTTCCAGATCGTCACCCGCGGGCGGGTGCCGGTATTTCTGGCCTCGTCCTTCGCCTTCATCGCGCCCATCATCTACGGGGTCCAAACCTGGGGCATCCCGGGCACGCTGTGCGGGCTGATGGCCGCCGGCGGCGTCTACATGCTGTTGTCGCTGCTCATTCGTGTGCGCGGTGTGGGGGTGATCACGCGTTTGTTGCCCACGATCGTCACCGGGCCGGTGATCATGGTCATCGGGCTCGTGCTTGCGCCGGTGGCGGTCAATCTGGCGATGGGCCTGGACGGCAACGGCAATAGCCAGCTGGTCGAGCCGGCGGCGGCGATGACGGTGTCGTTCGTATCGCTGGCGGTTACGGTGGCGGTGTCGCTGTTCGGGCGCGGCTTTCTCTCGCTGGTGCCGATTCTGTGCGGCGTGGTGGCCGGCTATCTGGTCAGTCTGCCGTTCGGGCTGGTGGATTTCGCGCCGATCGCGGCCGCGCCCTGGTTTGCGATGCCGAACTTCGTGGCGCCGGAATGGAACTGGCAGGCGGTGCTGTTCATGGTGCCGGTCGCCATCGCCCCGGCGATCGAGCATTTCGGCGATATCGTGGCGATTCGTTCGGTCACCGGGCGTGATTATCTGAAGGACCCGGGCATCGATCGCACCATGCTCGGCGATGGCCTGGCCACCTCGCTGGCGGCCGCTCTGGGCGGGCCGCCCAATACCACGTATTCCGAAGTGACCGGCGCCGTCACGCTGACCAAGGCCTACAATCCGGCCCTGATGACCTGGGCGGCGGGCTTTGCCATCGTGTTCGCATTCGTCGGCAAGCTGGGCGCGCTGCTGGCCAGCATTCCGACGCCGGTCATGGGCGGCATCATCGTGCTGCTGTTTGGCGCCATTATCGTGGTGGGCATGAACAGCCTGGCCAAGACGGACGAAGAACTCACCGAACCGCGCAACCTGGCCATCGTGGGCATCATTCTGGTGACCGGGGTGGGTGGCTTGAGCTTCTCGGCTGGGGAATTCGTCCTGGAAGGCATTGCCCTGGCCGGCGTGCTGGGCGTGGTGCTCAATCTCGTGCTGCCCTGGGGCCGAATGGGTCGCTGATGTTGACAGCGTGCAATGGCACGTTATCTACTGCCGTGTCGGATTGGCACGGAACATCATCATGCCGCAGGCCCCAGAACGTGAACGCACCGCGATCGCCCACGACGTAATCGTCATCGGCGCCGGTTTTTCCGGCATCAACGCCGGTATTCGTCTCAAGCAGAAAGGCATCGAGGATTTCGTGATTCTCGAACGTGCCGACGACGTCGGCGGCACCTGGCGCGACAATACCTATCCCGGCTGTGCCTGCGACGTGCCCTCGCATCTGTATTCCTACTCGTTCGAGCAGAATCCGGACTGGTCGACCACCTATTCGGGGTCGGCCGAGATTCATGCCTATATCCAGCGCTGTGCCGACAAATACGGGCTGCATGCCCATCTGCATTTCGGCGTGGGCGTCGCGCAGGCCGAGTTCGACGACGCACGCGGTATCTGGCATCTGACCAGCGACAACGGCACGCGCTACACCGCCCGTGCCGTGATCTCGGCGGTGGGCGGGTTGGTCGAACCGTCCACCCCGGATTTTGCCGGCATGCAGGATTTCGCCGGCGAAATCATGCATACCGCGCGCTGGGATCACGACGTCTCCCTGGCCGGCAAGAAGGTGGCGATCATCGGTACCGGCGCCAGCGCCACGCAGGTGATACCGTCGATCGCGCCCGAGGTCGAACGCCTGACCGTCATCCAGCGCAGCGCGCCCTATGTGCTGCCCAAGCTCGACAAGGCGCTGCCGGACCTGATGAAGACCACGTTCCGGCGCCTGCCGTTTGCCCAGACCGCGTTCCGGCGCGCGATTCTGGCCATTACCGAAGGCGTGGTGGGCCCGGCGGTGATTCTGGATTCACCCCTGGCCACCGGCATGAAAAAGCTCGCGCTCTGGAACATGCGCTCGGCGGCGAAGGACCCCGTACTGCGTGAAAAACTCACGCCCGACTACGAAATCGGCTGCAAGCGGGTGCTGTTCTCCAGCAATTACTACCCGGCCTTCACCCGCGACAACGTCGAGCTCGAAACAGCCGGCGTCGAGCGTTTTACCGAAAATGGCCTGCGCCTGAGCAACGGCCGCGAAATCGAGGCCGACGTAATCGTTACTGCCACCGGTTTCAAGATCAATATCGCCAGTGCGCCGTTTCCCATCATCGGCAGCCAGGGGCAGCGCCTGGCCGACCTGTGGAGCGGGCCGGGCGGCAAGGCCTACAAGGGCGTGGCCACGGCCGGGGTGCCGAACTGGTTTTTCATGCTCGGGCCGAACACCGGGCCGGGGCATACCTCGGTGCTCATCTATACCGAAGCCCAGGCGCGCTATATCACCCAGGCGATCTCAAAACTGCTCGAAGACGAACTGACCGCAATCGTGGTCAAGCCCGACGTCATGCAGCGCTATCACGAAAAGCTGCAGAACCGCATGCGCTATACCTCCTGGACCTCGGGCTGCCAGAGCTGGTATCTCGACGAGCACGGCGAAAACCATACGCTGTTTCCGGGCCTGGCCACGGAATACGCGCTGTCGATGCGCCGCTTCAAGCTCGGCGAATACGAGGTCGTGCGCTAGGGCCTGTCGTCATGAAATAAGGCGCGACCGGTCGCCTGCCCGTCGGGCCGCCAGTGATGGCCGTGGCATGGCGCGTCGCGCGCCTGCGACCGATCTGTCTTTTTTGTCTTATTCGCGCTTCTTCGCGTTCATTTGCGGTCAACATGCGGCCGCTAGCCAGCGCCGCTCGCCACCGGCGGCGGGTTGCGATAACGCATGAAGATCAATACCCCCACCAGCACGGCCGTGCCGCCGATATAGTGGCTGAGCTGGGGCAGGGTGCCGAAGATCAGCCAGGCCAGCGCCGACGCGCCGATCGGCTCGCATAGGACCACCATGGAGATCACGGTCGCGCTGACCCAGCGCATGCTCCAGTTGAATACCGAGTGGCCGAGCAGGGTGGGAAAGATCGCCAGCCCCAGGAATACGGCCCAGTCGGTATCGGCATAGCCGGCCAGGGGCACGCCAAGCGTGGCGCAGTAGGCAAACAGAACGCCGGCCGCTGCGGTATAGATAAGAAAGGTATAGGCGTTGAGCGACAGATGCTGACGCGCCCGAAAACCCACGAAGAAATAGCCGGTGGCCAGCGCCGCGCCGAGCAGCGCCAGCGCATCGCCAAACAGGGCCATACCGGAGACGGCGATATCGCCCCAGCCGATGATCATGGCGCCCGCGATCGAAAGCAGCGCGCCGGCGAAGGCCGCAAGGCGCAGCCGTTCGCCGAACATGGCATAGGCCAGCACGAAGGCGAACAGCGGCTGCAGCGTGGTCAGGGTCACCGCACTGGCGACCGTGGTGTAGTCCAGCGACGTGAACCAGCTCAGAAAATGAAAGCCCAGCAGCACGCCGGCCGCGATACAGCGCAGCAGGTCGCTGCGGCGTATGGTCGCGAGTTCGGCGCGGTGCCGCCAGGCCACCACCGGTAACAGCAGGAGCGCGGAAAACAGCATCCGATAGGCCGCCACCGCGGGTGCCGGCGCGTCGGCGAGCTTGACCAGCGGCGCCGAGGAGGAAACGCCGAGCACCGCGACACACAGCGCGAACGGGATTTTCCAGCGCGATTGTTCAGGCCTGGTGTGGTCAGCCATCGCAGTCAGTCAACCTTTGCCTGAAACGACGAAGCCCGCCGGGCGGCGGGCTTCGTGATACCTGTCACCGCCGTTTGCACGGCGTCAACGATTCTATTTCACGACGTCGGCAATCGCGTTGCAGACATACTCGAGGTTGGCGCTGTTGAGCCCGGCCACGTTCGCCCGGCCGGATTTGACCATGTAGATGCTGTGTTCGTCGCGCAGCTTTTCCACATGCTCGGGCTTGAGGCCGGTAAACGAGAACATGCCGCGCTGCTCGGCGACATGCGCGAAGCGCTGGTCGAGGCCATGCGGGGCGAGGCCTTTCACGAAGTCGTTGCGCAGGCCGTTGATACGCCCGCGCATTTCGTCGAGCTCTTCGCGCCACATCGTGGTCAGCTCATCCGAATTGAAGATGGTGGCCACGATCGCGCTGCCGTGCCCGGGCGGGTTGGAATAGTTCTCGCGCGCCGTGATCGCCAGCTGCGAGCGCACGTCGGCCATGTCGTCGGCGTCCTTGGCCACGGCGATGAAGCAGCCGGTGCGCTCGCGATAGATGCCGAAGTTCTTCGAGCAGGACTGGGTGATGAGCATCTCGTCGAGCGTGTTCGCCAGCAGACGCACGCCGTAGGCGTCTTCGTCCATGCCGTCGCCAAAGCCCTGGTAGGCAAAGTCGACCAGCGGCAGCAGCGCGCGCTCCTGCAGCACGGTCAGCACCTGTTGCCACTGATCCTGCGACAGGTCGAAGCCGGTCGGGTTGTGGCAGCAGGCATGCAGCAGCACCACGTCGCCCTGCGGAATCTGCTTGAGGGCGGCGAGCATGCCGTCGAAGTCGAGCCGGTTGTCGGCATCGACATAGGGATATTTTTCGATGTTCAGCCCGGCTGCGCCGAACACGCCCAGATGGTTGGGCCAGGTCGGGTCCGACAGCCAGATCGACTTGCCCGGCAGGTTGCTCTTGATGAAATCCGCGGCCAGACGCAGGGCGCCGGTACCGCCGGGCGACTGGGTGGCGCTGGCGCGATCGGCGGCCAGAACCTCGCTTTCGGCGCCGAACACGGTCTTGAGGATGTCCGCGCCGTATTCCGGATCGCCGTGCGAGCCGATATAGGCCTTGGTCTGTTCGTTGTCGATGAGCAGCTTCTCGGCTTGCTTGACCGCGCGCATGATCGGCGTACTGCCCTGCTCGTCGCGATAGACGCCCACCCCCAGGTCGACCTTGTTGGGGTTCTTGTCGTTCTTGAAGGCTTCGATCAGCCCGAGAATGGCATCGCCGGGCACTCGCTCAATCGATTCGAACATCGTTTTCCTCGTGTTTCGCTTCGCAACGCACAACGCGCGCGGGTGTTGCTCCGTAGTTTAACGTCTCGGCTGGCCGCTGCCGAATGTCGGTGCGGCTCGGCCTGCCCCGGGCACGCATCGCCGCGGCGGTGGGTCATGATCTGACCCACCGCCTGGGTCAGTCTGGGCGCATGTCCGATACGGCTTATCTCGACGATCTCAACGACGCCCAGCGCGAGGCCGTGACCCACGGCGTGCGCGTGGCGGGGCGTTTCGACTGCGACCCGCTGCTGGTGATTGCCGGCGCGGGCAGCGGCAAGACCCAGGCGCTGTCGCATCGTGCCGCGCATCTCGTTTTATCCGGCGTGGATCCGCGCCGCATTCTTTTGCTGACCTTTTCCCGTCGTGCCGCCGACGAAATGACCCGCCGTGCGCATGCGGTGGTGGACGCGGCGTTTGCGGCCCGCGGGCGTCGTACCGGCAGTCTGAAGTTGCCCTGGGCGGGTACGTTTCATGCCATCGGCGCACGGCTGCTGCGTGAAGAGGCCGGCGCACTCGGGCTGGACGAACAGTTCTCGATTCTGGATCGCGGCGACGCGGCCGATCTGCTCGACGTCTGCCGCCAGCGCCTGGATCTGGGCGCCGGCAAGACCCGCTTTCCGCGCAAGGACACCTGCCTGGGCATTTATTCGCAGGTGGTCAATCGCCAGGCCACGCTGGCGGACGTGCTGGCCACGCGCTACCCCTGGTGCGCAGAGCATCACGACGGCCTCAAGGCGCTGTTCGCGGCCTATACCGAACGCAAGCTCGCCCGGGCCACGCTCGACTATGACGACCTGCTGCTCTACTGGGCGATGATGATGGGCCACGACGCCCTGGCGGAGGCCGTGGCCGCACGCTTCGACCACGTGCTGGTGGACGAATATCAGGACACGAACATCCTCCAGGCGGCGATTTTGAAGCGCCTGTGCCCGGACGGTCGCGGGCTGTGCGTGGTGGGCGACGATGCCCAGGCGATCTACGGGTTCCGTGCTGCCGAAGTCGCCAATATTCTCGGTTTTGCCGATGATTATCCCGGCTGCATGACGGTACGCCTGGAGCGCAACTATCGCTCGACCGGCGCGATTCTCGATGCCGCCAACGCGCTTATCGGCGAGGCGAGCACCGGCTATCACAAGACCCTTTACAGCGATCGCGGCGCCGGTATGAAACCGCGCCATGTCACCGTGCGCGACAGCGTGGACGAAGCCCGTTACGTGGTCGACCGCGTGCTCGAGCGCCGCGAAACCGGCGTTGAGCTCAAGCAACAGGCGGTGCTGTTTCGTAATTCGCATCACGCCAACGACTTGGAGATCGAGCTGATCCGGCGCGATATCCCGTTTCGCAAATACGGCGGGCTGAAGTTCCTCGAAGCCGCGCATGTAAAGGATCTGCTCGCGCTGCTGCGCCTTGCCGAAAACCCGCGCGACGAGATCGCTGCCTATCGGGTATTCCAGCTCGTGCCCGGTGTCGGCCCCGGCACCGCCCGCCAGGCCTTCGAATACCTGCAAGCGCAGAACGACGCGTTGTCGGCCCTGGCCGGGTTTCGCCTGCCGCGCGGCGATCGCGACGTATGGCAGGCCCTGTCAGGCCAGCTGGCAGACGCGGTGCATGCCGACTGGCCGGCCGGCGTCGAACCGCTGGCGGCCTGGTACAAGCGCACCCTCGACGAACGCTTCGAGCCCCCGACCACGGCCCGGGCCGGCGATATCGACGACCTGATGCGTATGGCCAGCCAGCACGCCGATCGCGGCGCGTTCCTGACCGATCTCACGCTCGATCCGCCCTCGGCGACCGGGGATCACAACGACGATGCCCACCTCGACGAGGATTATCTGGTGCTATCGACCGTACACAGCGCCAAGGGGCGAGAGTTCGATAGCGTGTATCTGCTGCACGTGGCCGATGGCACCTTCCCGAACGAATATTCGACGTCCAGCGACGCCGCGCTCGATGAAGAACGCCGGCTGATGTACGTGGCCTTCACCCGGGCGAAGAACACGCTCGAGATCGTCTCGCCGCTGCGCTACTACGTCACCGAGCAGCATCGCCACGGCGACCGCCATGTTTATGGCGCGACCAGCCGTTTTCTCACCCCGCGCGTCATGCGCCATTTCGAGGCGGTGACCGACGGCGCGGTCGAAGCCGCCCGCACATCGGCAGCACAACCGCCGCGCCCGCCACAGATCGATATCGCGGGCCGCGCACGGGCGCTGTGGCAGTAAGCGTTTTGGCTAAAGCCCACCTTCCGGCCAGCCCCGCGCAAAGCACGCCGGCGCGACCACGCCAGGGTGTGCAGAGATTGCTCAGGGGAGCTCTGCATAACCTCTCGCGGATCGCGTTCGCGTGCTCACAGACGGTGCGGCAAGGCGTCCAGGCGCAGCGCCTGCCTTATTGGCAGGTCAAGCTTGGCAACGCGGCCGCGGCGTCTGTGAGGCCGACCCCTTTCGGGGCCGGGGCTTTGCGCGCGCTTGATCGGCGTCAGCGTTCGCTACCGTGAACTTGCTTATTGGCTTGGGCACGCTACGCTCTCACTTGTCTGTCAATCGCGCGCAACGCACCTGGCGCGACTGCGACAGGTTGTGCAGAGCTTTCCTAAACGCCGATATCCTCGTTCCAGAGATCCGGGCGCTCGCGCATGAAGTCGACCATCAACTGGCGACAGCCGGCATCGCCCAGCACCTCGACTTCGACGCCGCGTTCGGCCAGCAGGGTTTCTTCACCCATGAAGCTTTCGTTTTCGCCAATCACCACGCGCGGGATGCCGTAGAGCAGAATCGCGCCGGTACACATGGCACAGGGCGAGAGCGTGGTGTAGAGCGTGACGTCCTTGTAGAACGACCCGGGGCGGCGGCCGGTGGCTTCGAGCGCGTCCATTTCCGCGTGCAGGATGGCGCTATCGCGCTGTACGCGGCGGTTATGGCCGGCACCGACCACCTCGCCGTTGCGTACCAGTACGCAGCCGATGGGCACGCCGCCTTCGTCCAGGCCCAGCTGTGCCTGTGCCAGGGCCTGGGCCATGTAATCGCTGTGGTTCATCGCAAAAGATCCGCAAAAGCGCGAGTTTAGGCGCTCAAGCGCTGGCAGGCGAGCGAGCCGGTGCTGCACGCCCGCGCGCCTGCATATGAGTAAAACTGCGAATAGCCGGGACGCGCGCAAGCCGCTATCAATCGTGTATCAAGCAAGAGAGTCGACATGACCACACAAGACAAGCTTGCCCGCTATCGTGATCGCCGGGATCCCGAGCGCAGCCCGGAGCCGTCGGGCAGGGCCGGCGTGGGCAAGGGCGGCGCTCGGCCGATTTTCGTGATCCAGAAGCACGACGCCTCCACGCTGCACTACGATTTCCGGCTTGAGATCGACGGCGTGCTCAAGTCGTGGGCCGTGCCCAAAGGCCCTTCGACCGACCCGCGCGAAAAGCGCCTGGCGGTGGAAACCGAGGACCACCCGCTCGACTATGCCGATTTCGAAGGCGTGATTCCCGGCGATCAATACGGCGGCGGCACGGTGCTGGTCTGGGATACGGGGCCTTTCGAGAACGCCAAGCGCGACAACGACGGCCGTATCGAAAAAAGCCTGGCCGACTGTTTTGCCGACGGCCATCTCACCGTGGTGCTGCACGGGGAGAAAATAAGCGGCGGCTATTCGCTGACCCATTTTCGCAGCGAAAACGGCAAGCGCCAGTGGCTGCTGGTGAAAATGGATGATGATGCGGCCGATGCCCGCCGCAACCCGGTGAACACCGAGCCCGACTCGGTCTTGAGCGATCGCGGTCTGGCCGACATCGCCGCGCAGGGGCCGGACAATGACTGACTGGCGCGATGAATTGCCCGAGCGCGTGCTTGACGATACGCGCAACCTGACCATGCCGCGGCGCTTCGAGCCGATGCTGGCCACGCTGTCCGATACGCCGTTTTCGGACGCGGAGTGGATATTCGAACGCAAGCTCGACGGCATTCGCCTGCTGGTCTTTCGCGACGGCGATCACGTGGAGCTGCTCACCCGCAACGGCCAGTCGCGTACCGACCATTTCCCCGAGTTGGTGGCGTGTTTTGCCCAGCAGCCGCATCGGCGCTTCGTGCTCGACGGCGAAGTGGTGGCCTTCGACGGCAAGGTCACCAGTTTCTCGCGTCTTCAGCAGCGTGCCGGCATCAGCGACCCCGAGGCCGCAAAGGCCAGTGGGGTGGCCGTGTATTTCTATGCCTTCGACTGCCCCTGGCTGGACGGACTGGATTTGCGCCGCGTGGCGCTGCGCGATCGCAAGCAGCTGCTGCGCAGCCAGTTCGACTTTGGCAAGGCGCTGCGCTATACCGCGCATCGCAATGCCTGCGGCGAAGACTATCTCGCCGAAGCACGGGCCAAAGGCTGGGAAGGCATTCTTGCCAAACAAGCCGACAGCCCCTATCGCTGCGGACGCTCCCGGCGCTGGCTCAAGCTCAAGTGTAGCCGTGGCCAAGAGCTGGTCATCGGCGGCTTTACCGAGCCGCAGGGCAGCCGTAGCGGTCTCGGCGCGTTGTTGGTCGGTTATTACGATAACGGTGATCTGCACTATGCCGGCCGGGTCGGCACCGGTTTCGACGAAGACGAACTGGCGCGTCTGCGCCGGTCGCTTGAGGCCATCGAACGCAAGACCTCACCCTTCATCGACCCGGGCGCCCAGCAGGCCGGCGTGCACTGGGTCACGCCGGAGCGCGTGGCAGAGTTCGCCTTTACCGAATGGACGGACGACGGCCGGCTGCGCCACCCGAGCTATCTTGGCGAACGCGACGACAAGGACGCACGCGAAGTCGTACGCGAACAGCCCGAAAGCGCACCATGAGTATCGAAATCGACAACGCCGACAAGCTGTTCTACCCGGATGCCGGTTATACGAAGGCCGATCTTGTCGACTACTACCAGCGGATCGCCGCCCAGATGCTGCCGCTGATCGAGGGCCGGCCGTTGACGCTGCACCGTTTTCCGGACGGCATCGACGGCGTGAACTTCATCCAGAAAAGCGTTCAGGACCACTATCCGGACTGGATCGAGCGGGTGACCGTCGATAAGGAAGACGGCGAGATTACCCACGCCCTGGCGCCCGATGCCGATACGCTGGCCTGGTTGGTCGACCAGGGCACGATTGCCTTTCATGTCTGGCTCTCGCGCGCCGACACGCCGCACCATCCGGACCGGCTGATCTTCGACCTGGACCCGCCCGGCGACGATTTCCGCCTCGTGATCAAGGCAGCGCGTTGCCTACGGAAACGTCTGCACGACCTCGATCTTCAGGCGTTCGTGATGACGACCGGCTCCTCCGGCCTGCATGTTGTCGTACCCCTGGATCGCAGCGCCGACTTCGACACGGTTCGCGATTTTGCCGAGCGGATTGCCGAAGGCCTTGCGGCCGATCATCCCGACGAGTTCACGACCGCGCATCGCAAGGACAAGCGGCGGGGCCGGCTGTATCTGGATATTCGGCGCAATGCCTACGCCCAGACCGGTATCGCGCCGTATTCGCTACGCGCAAAACCCGGCGCGCCCATCGCCACGCCGCTGGATTGGGATGAACTTGGCGACGCCAAGATCGGCCCGCAGCGCTTTCATCTGGGCAATATCTTTCGCCGGCTTGCGCAGCGGGATTGCCCCTGGGCCGGTATCGACCGCCAGGCACAAAGTCTGACGCCCGCGATTCGCCGGCTGGATGATTGATGCCCGCGGCGAACGGCTGGGCCGGTAGGCCGCGGACGTAAGAAAAGACGGTGCCAGAACAGGACGACCGCCGGGGCGCGTTCCCATCCGTGCAGGTTGGCTTGAGCCGAAGGCCGTAAGCCAACACGGCAACGCCTGTCTGCCCGGCTCGGCGCGTGGGGCGGACCGGCTCCGCCGGCTGCGTTCTTTGTTGGATTACGCTGCGCTAATCCAACCTACGCCCTGCTTGGTCGTCGCCTGCTATCCGCCTACGCGACGCGATCGGCGTCATGTGTGGGTTGCGGCACCAGCGCGCGCAGAAAATCGAGCTGCAGGCCGATGTTCGTTTCGTACCAAGGTGGCAGGTACGGATCGAAGTGGTTGGCGTCGATCGTCTTTATGGTGACGCTATCCGATGCCTGGGCTGCCACCCGGCGTTGGTCGAAGGGTGCGACCGTATCCCGTGTCGCGCCGATGATCAGTGTGGGAATACGAATGGATTTCAAATGCTTGAACGGGCGATAGAAGCCCATGGTGGCAAGCGAAGCGGCCGACACGCGGTTGTCGTATTCCGCGTCGAGATGCGAGGCGATCCAGGCATCTATTCGCCAGGCCCCGTCCCGGTCCATGGAGGCATACTCGCCTTTCGGGGCGATGATCGGGATGTAATGGGTACGCCCTTTGCTGGCGAAGTCGCGCACCATGTCCAGCCCGAATCGCAGCATGCGTGGGGCCGGTACCGCGGTCACCGCGCGTAGGCCGTCGAGCATCGGCACCTGGGCGATCGCAGCGTAAAGCTCGGGATGGGTGGTCGCGATCTTGACTACGTGGCCGCCGCCGAACGACGTGCCCCAGAGGATGATCCGGCGATCATCGACTTCCTCCAGTGTGCGCACGTGGGCGATTGCGCGCTCGACCACTTGCTCGCGCTTCCAAGGGTTGATGGTGTGGCGTGGCTCGCCCTCGCTGTCGCCCCAGCCGGGGTAATCGAAGGTCAGAACCGCGAATCCGGCGTCGTTGAACGCTTCGATGAAGGGCGTGACCAGCAATAGCTGGGTACCGCCCCAGCCATGCACCATGACAATCGTCGGGTAGGGGGCGTTATCGCCGCTATCGGGCACATGCAGCGTGGCCGCGCAGTTCGCGCCCTGGCTCTTGAAGGGGACGTTTCGTTTTTTGTGCGAACCCATGCGTGCTCCCTGTTCGCGTCATCGGCCCTGTTCAGCGCGGGTCGCGCAGGCCAGGGCGGCGCATATGCAAAAATTATTATTTTCTGATAATACGCCAAGCGTGGAAAAGGCACGAGCGCGAATCGCCCTGTAGTTCGCCGGCCGTGTGCAGCCCTGCATCTGGGCTGCCCGCCGCGTTGAAGGGCCAGGCAGCCTGGTCGGCCACGCCGCTACGCTGTTCAGGCGTGCGGCGTGGCGTTGTCAAACGAGGCGGCGCTCGCGTTAGTAGTCCTGCTTCAAGCGCCCGAAGTAGAGCAGCCCGGAGCCGATGCCCAGGACCACGAGTGCGAGCATCACGGCAAAGAACGGCCAGGGGCCGAAGTTGTAGATGATGGGCAGGGACAGGCCGGTCACGAGGCCGCCGCCAAAGAAGGGCTCGAACACCATCTGCTTGTAGCCGAAGGCCTCGTAGGCCGGGGTCTTGTTGTCCGGATCGGCGATCTTCATGAGGATCAGGCCGGTGGCGGTCACACCCATGGACTGGCCGATATCGCCGATGCCGCGCTCGAACCAGTACTTCGGGATGACCCGCGGTGCGAGCCACAGGAACATGCCCACGTTCCAGGCGATGCCGGCCATACCGAGCATCAGGAAAGCCGCCCAGTGATCGGCGATCACCGTCAGCGACAGACTGGCGATGGCGGCGGCGATGAGCAGATCCAGCGCGAAGCCCTGGATGCGCTCCATCAGGCCGCGATCGAGCAGGTTGTGTTTGTCGAAGCGCGTGAGAATCTGTTGTACGACCAGACCGCCGATCATGGCCAGCGGGAACAGCGGCACGGCACTGAGCAGTTCGATGCCGTTCTCGCCTGCGCCCCAGGTCACGCTCTCGACCCAGCTCATGGCTTCGAGAATGCCCAGGCCCACGAGAATGGCCATGGCGATGAAGCTGAAATGCAGGGTCAACGGTTCGATCGACTCCGAGCGTACCGTCATGTTACCGGCCGATAACGGGCGATCGTCGTGGGGAACCAGACCCCGGCGCTGATCGTGCGGGATGCTGGCGACGCTCTTGTCGAGCACGGCACTCTTGCCGGTACGCACGCCCCAGTTGATCAGGATGATGCCGAACACGATGCCCGACACCACGCCGACCGTGGCCATGCCCACCGCCAGATCGGCGCCGTCGGCAAAGCCGAGTTCGGCAAACGTGCCCTGCAGGCCGGCCGCGGTGCCGTGGCCGCCTTCGAAGCCGATTTCGATCAGTGCACCGGCCATGATCGGCACGCCGAAAAACGGTGCCAGAACGAGGGCAGCGATAAGAATACCGATGACGTACTGACCGGCGCCCAGGGTGATGCCGAAGGCCAGCTGCGGCCCGGCCAGGCTCCAGACGCGATTGAAGTTGGGCAGCGGCACGCCGAGCAGCAACGTGGCGAACACCACGTTGATCAGCAATCCGGGCAGGTCACTCCATATCGAAAGCATGGATTCGGGAATTGCCCCCTGCGCGAGCGCTGCTTCCTCACCGCCCACCGCACGCGCGATGGCGCCGAGTACGCCGGGGCCCAGAATCAGCCCGATGGCGCCGGCCAGAATCGAGGCCGGTAGAAACAGTTTCTGGGCCGGCGCCCAGTGCATGCGCACCCATTTGCCGGCGTAGAGCAATATCGCCAGCATGAGCAAGGAAAAACCAATCTGATCGGCCGTCATGAAGCCCCCTGTTTTATCGGTGTGCTTGTTGTTGTCGTGATGTCGTTGGAATCCGGCCCGCCAACGGCTCGGCCCGCGAACCGTTGCCGGCGCGGGCACCCCTGGCTGTCAGCGTAGTCTGTTCCATGGCACAGGCAAACGCAGCTTTCGTGCCGATGCGCCCGGTTTGTGGTCAATCCCCAAGCGGTCGAGTTTGAACGAATATAACCCGCTAAAGATAAAAGAAATTTTATTTCATTAGTCTTTAGTCGACGTCGATCGCGGCGGCCAGTTCTTCTTTCGTCATGCGGCTGCGGCCTTTGATATCGAGCTGCTGAGCGCGATCGTAGAGCTCGTCGCGCGTCATCTCGGTGCCTGCCAGGGCGCAGTCGCCCGGTTTATTCGCTTTCTTATTCGATTTCTGCGGTTTGTTCTTGGACGACTATGATTGAAAGTGGACCGCTACGCAGTCCGCAAATAACCCGAGATGACGTGAGTGCCTGACGCACCGATTGCCTGCCCGGGTGTGGATATCGCCACGAGAACGGATCGCTCGGTTGAAACCGCGGTCGGTTTCCGGACGTGAGCGAACGTGCCGATCGATTAAAGACGCAGGCCGACAGCCAGCCGATTGAAGGCGTTCATGAGTGCGACCGAAATCGTCAGATCCGAGATTTCGGCATCGCTGAAGTACGATTTGAGTGCTTCGTAATCGACATCCGGAGCAGCCGTTGCCTCGACATGGGTCAGCGATTCCGCCCAGGCAAGCGCGGCGCGTTCTGTATGGTCAAAACGCGGGCTGACGCGCCACCCGGCCACGCTGTCGATCTTGGCGTTTTCGACGCCGCGCCTGCGCAGTGCCTGAGAATGCATCTGGGTACAGTAGGAACAGCCGTTGATCTGCGACACGCGCAGGTGGGTCAATTCGATCAAGCATGGGTCGAGCGGGCCGTCCGCCAGGGCTTTTTTGGTCTGCAAAAGCCCCTGGTAGGCAGCAGCGGACAGTTCGTTATACGGCAGGCGAAGTGCGTTCATGACGATCTCGTGGTGTTGGATGGGCGGTTGGCGAGGGTGGTGCAGGCCGGCGAAGGGTCAGGCGGGCTGATCCAGCAAACCGGCGCTGCGCAGCTGATCACGCACGGCGTCGAGCGTTGTGGCAATCGTTGCCGCGTCGCACGTCAGCCCTTGCAGGTAATGGAAGGTGACATCGCGAATCCCGATGGTGGCCAGCACCTGCTGCACGTAGGGCGAAAGGAAATCGGGCTGGGCGTGTGTGCCGCGGTGAAAGCCGCCGGAGCTGACCAGCACGGTGGTCGGGCGATCGGCCAGTAAACCCGCTTTGCCTTGTGCAGTCGGCGCGAAGCTGCGGTGAATACGCACCACGTAATCGATCCAGAGCTTGAACGCGGCCGGCACGGCGAAGTTGTGCATGGGCAGGGCGATCAGGGTGCGATCGCTGCGCTCGAGTTCGCCGATCAAATGCTCGGACAGGGTAAATCGGGCGTCATTTGTCGCTGCATTACCCGTCAGCGCGGCGGCATATCCGGCGTCGAGCGGTGGTAATGCCGGGCAGGTCAGATCGCGTTCGAGGACGGCTGCCTGCGCATCATGACGCGAGATGTGCCGGAGTATCTCCTGTGCGAGCCGGTAGCCGTGTGCTTGCCCACGATGCGGGCTGCAATGAACGAATAGCGTGCACGTCATGTCGCGTCACCGGCGTCGAGATCTTCGTAGAAGCCGATGCTTCGGGTCAGCATCCCCTGGCGGAAATAAAAGCGCTGCGCGCGTGCCATGCCGAGCCCGGTATCGAGCACCAGTTGCCGGCAGTCGCGGGCACGCGCCTCATTACGAACAAAGTCGAGCAGCTGTGCGCCTACGGCGCCACCTCGGTAGTCCGACCGCACGACAAGATCGTCGACGAACAGAAAACGCCCGTTCATCAGGTTTTCCTGTATGCGATAACCGATCAGGCCGATCGCCGTGTCGGCATATCCGGCCGCCACCAACCGATAGCCGTCGTGTATCTGGCGTTGCACCTGGGCCGCGAATGTCGCGGCGTCGGCTAAATGCGGGCGTAGCTCGCGCATCACGGCAAAGCAGTGCCGGCAGTCCTGTTCGTTCGTCACCGCCTTGAAATGCAATGGCGTCATCGGTTGTCTCCAGTCATGAGGCCGTGACTTTAGGCTCGACATGACCCATGCGACAGAGCCAAGATTGGGTAGGTTGACCGGGACATCTGCATGCACCGCCTGGAACTGAGCCCGGATCGTTTTTCGACGACACCGCTTCACCGACAGCTCTACCACCGCGTTCGAGATGCGATCGCCGGCGGCCGTCTGAAGCCGGGGGATCGCGTGCCGTCGATACGCAGTCTGGCCAGTGAGCTCAACCTGTCTCGCGGCACGGTGGAGCTGGCGTATCAGACGCTGGCCAGCGAAGGCTATCTGCTGTCGCGCGGTGCGGCGGGCACCGTGGTTTCGCCGCAGATCATTCCCGCTCGGGTCGCGCGTGCCACGGCGTCGCGCCCGGGCGCCGACGTTGCGATAGCTGAGCCGACGCCTACGGGCCCACAACCCTTTCAACTGGGTCTGCCAGCGCTCGACGCGGTACCCACCCGGCTATGGCAACGGTTGATGACGCGTCGTCTACGCGCGATGGATGTCGCCGCGCTCGACTATCCCGATCGGCAGGGCAAGTCCGAGCTACGCAATGCGCTGGCCGCGTATCTCGGCGTATCGCGCGGCATCGCCTGTGACCCCGATCAGATCATTATCACCGCCGGCTACTGCGAGGCTCTAACCCTCATCTGCCGAACGTTGTTGCAAACCGGCGATCGCGGCTGGTTCGAGGAGCCAGGTTATTTTCAGGCCCGCGCTACGCTGCAAGCAGCCGGCATTTCTCTGACGCCGCTCGAAGTGGATGCGCAGGGCCTGAATGTGGAGAGCGCCCGGCGGCAGGCAGGCTATGCCCGTGTCGCGGTCGTCACCCCCACCCACCAAAGCCCGACCGGCGTATCGCTATCCCTGCCGCGTCGACTGGCGCTGCTCGAATGGGCGCGCGAGAACAAGGCCTGGATCATCGAGGACGACTACGACAGCGAATATCGCTATCACGGCCGTCCGCTACCGGCATTGAAAAGCCTCGATCACGACGGTCGCGTGCTCTATGCCGGTACGTTCAGCAAAGTGCTGTTCCCCGGTATCCGACTGGCCTATCTGGTGGTGCCGCGAGCCGAGATCGTGTGCTTTCAAGCCGTGCTGCAACGATACGGCCACGGCTGCCCAGAGCTGTCACAGGCCGCCCTGGCCGATTTCATCGAGCAAGGCCATTTCGCGCGCCATCTCAAGCGTATGCGCGCCCTCTACGCCCAGCGCCGCGAGTACCTGCAAAAAGCGTTGGCGGCCCGGTTCGGCGATCGCCTGCGTATCGATTCACAGGCGGGTGGAATGCACCTGCTCGCACGGCTCGACGGCGAAGATAGCGACGTCGAACTGGCCGAGCGCGCCCAGCGCCAAGGTCTGAACATCCAAGCGCTGTCGACATGGTGCGCAGGCCCCACAGCCCAGAGCGGCTTACTGCTCGGCTTTACCAATATCGTGTCGGCAAATGAAGCGGGCCGTCTTGTTGACTCTCTCAAGCAGGCGTTCGACGGCTGACGCGACACGGCCGTTCCCGGAAGCGGAGTAGCCATCGGACCCGATGCCGTAGTGCAGCGGGTAATCACCGCAGCAATGGCGATAACCTTAATCGATATACGGTGGCTGGAATCGTGCTCATTGCGATAGTCGCCGAGCCGAACCGCGCAAGGCTCGCACGACAACTCAACCGACGATGCAGGGGCAGGCGTCGCGGTCGAAAATTCTGGGTTCGACCATAGCAGGCCGGTGGCCGGCTGCCATGCGGCGGACTACGCAGTATCGGCGATGGCGACAAAGCCGGCGTCGATCATCTCCGCCAGGGCGAACGGTTCGATCTCGATTTCCAGCCCGCGCCGGCCGCCGCTGATGAAGATGGTGTCGAATGCGATCGCGGATTCGTCGATGAAGCTGGCCAGCGGTTTCTTCTGGCCCAGCGGGCTGACACCACCGAGTACGTACCCCGTGGTCTTTTCGACTTTCGTGCGTTCGGCCATGAAGGCCTTTTTCGCGCTTGCCGCGGCGGCCAGGCTTTTCATATGCAGCCGGCCCGATACGGGCACGATGGCCACCACCAGTTCGTGGTTGTCGAGTTCGGCGACAAGCGTCTTGAACACCTGCTCGGGTACTACGCCGAGCTGTTCTGACGCGTCGATGCCGTAATCGCTATGCGCGGTGGTGTGCTCGTACTGATGCAGCTGGTAGTGGACGTTGTATGCGTCCAGAAGTTGAGTCGCAGGTGTCATGGGCTCGACGCGGGTCCGGTATTCTTTTCGAACGGTGCCCTAGTATTCTAAGCTCATGAATATCGTCGATAGACATGCAGACGATTTGGCCCGCATCGCTCGCCGCCACGGCGTGAAGCGGTTGGAGCTTTTTGGCTCCGCTGCGCGTGGGGATTTTGATTCGCAGGCCAGCGATCTCGATTTTCTGGTCGAGTTCGGCCCGGAGCCGCCGGGGGGCGTGGCGCATGCGTATTTCGACCTTCTCGATGCGCTTACCGATCTGTTCGGCCGGCGTATTGATCTGGTAAGCAGTCGCGCGATTCGCAATCCCTATTTGCTGGCGAGCATTAACGAAACCCGGCGTTCCGTGTATGACGCGCAGGCCTGAGACGTACATCTACGACGCATTGCAGGCCGCCAACGCCATTGAGGCGTTCGTCGTCGGCCAGGGCTATGCGGATTATCAAGAAAGCGCGCTATTGCGTTCTGCCGTAGAGCGGCAGTTCGAAATCATCGGCGAAGCGTTGAATCGGCTAAGACAGCTGGATGTCGAGCTGTTCGCGCGCGTTCGAGGCGGGCGTCAGGCCATTGGCCTGCGCAACATTCTGATACACGGGTATGCGAGTGTGGATGACGCGATCGTCTGGGCAACTCTCGAACAGGATTTGCCGCTGATGCAGGTAGACCTGGAAACGTTGATAGCCTCAAACCCGAGCGATCAATAAAGCACTCGTTTGAGATCTAGGCTGCTCGGGTAAACAGCGCGGCGTTGCAGCTGAGTTCCTCAACCCCCGATATACGACATCTCCACCTTGCCGTCGGCATCGCCGCGGCGGTTGGCGGTTTCTTCGCCGCGCTGTTCGGAATAGCGGTCGTCGCGGGCGGTCCAGATGCCGGCCAGCAGTGCGCGCAGTTCGTCGTCGCTCGCGCCCGAGCGCAGCGGGGTGCGCAGGTCGCGCCCGTGGACGCCGAACAGGCAGGTATAGAGTTCGCCGATGGCCGACAACCGTGCCCGGGTGCAGCCGCCGCAAAACGGCTGCGATACCGAGGCGATAATGCCGATCTCGCCGGCGCCGTCGTCGTAGACCCAGCGGTTGGCGGTTTCGCCGGACACGTTGGCGGGCAGGCGGCGGATGGCGTGGCGGGTTCGAATCGTTTCCACGATTTCGCGGGCGGTGACGACTTCTTCCATGCGCCAGCCGTTGGAGGTGCCCACGTCCATGAATTCGATGAAGCGCAGCACCACGTCGGAATGGCGGAACTGCTCGACCATGGGCAGGATCTGGTCTTCGTTTACACCGCGCTGGATCACGCAGTTGACCTTGACCGGCGTCAGGCCGGCGGCCTGGGCGTTGTCGATGGCGGTGAGCACTTTCGAGGCCGGGTAGCCGACATCGTTGATGGCCTTGAACACGTCGTCGTCGATGGCGTCCAGACTGAGCGTGACCCGGTTCACGCCGGCGGCTTTGAGTTCGCGGGCGCGCTGTTCTGTGAGCAGCGAGCCGTTGGTGGTCAGGCAGATGTCGTCGATGCCGTCGATCGCCGCCAGCCGTGCAATCAGCACGTCGATATCTCGGCGCAGCAGCGGCTCGCCGCCGGTCAGGCGCAGCTTGGTCACGCCGAGGCTGGCTGCGATACGCGCGAGGCGCTCGATTTCTTCGAAATCCAGCAGTTCGCGACGCGGCAGAAACAGATGTTCGCTGCCGAACAGCTCGCGCGGCATGCAGTAGGTGCAGCGAAAGTTGCAGCGATCGGTCAGCGAGATGCGCAGATCCTGAAGCGGGCGCGCGTACCGATCGGCAACGGCGGGCGCCGCGGCGTTTGCTTGGTGGGAGACAGTCATCACCCGAACATAATCAGGGTTACTCGTCGCCGTCTCAAGCGCTATGTGGCCAAAAGTTCGCCTGTGAATCGCCGGCAGGTCGGCGAATGCCTTCGCGTAGCGGCATTGCAGTGGCACCATATGCCGCGCAACGCGACGAATTGTCACATCGCGTCGGGCTGCAACCAGGTGCATCATACTTTCGTATAGTCGGGCGCAGCCTGCGGTACGTGGGTACTGAGGCCCAACCGCCCTTCAGGCGTCGCAGGAGAGATCGATGGCACTCGATGCAGAAATCCTGTCGCGGATCCAGTTCGCGTTCGTGGTTTCCTTCCACATTCTTTTCCCGGCTTTCACCATTGGCCTGGCGAGCTGGCTGGCGATGTGCGAAGGCATGCACCTGTTCACCGGGCGCGACGTGTTTCGCCGGCTATATCAGTTCTGGGTGAAGATCTTTGCCGTGTCCTTTGGTATGGGCGTGGTATCCGGCATCGTGATGAGCTTCCAGTTCGGCACCAACTGGTCGGTGTTCGCCGAAGCCACCGCACCCGTGCTCGGGCCGCTGTTCTCCTATGAAGTGCTGACGGCCTTTTTCCTGGAGGCGACCTTTCTCGGCATCATGCTGTTCGGCTGGAACAAGGTTGGCCCGAAGCTGCATTTCTTTGCCACGGCCATGGTGGCTATCGGCACCATGCTATCCGCCTTCTGGATTCTGTCGGCCAACTCCTGGATGCATACCCCCGCCGGCTACGAGCTGCGCGACGGCGTGTTCTATCCCGTCGACTGGTGGGCGATCGTGTTCAACCCGTCGTTCCCCTACCGCCTCGTGCACATGGTGCTGGCGGCGTATCTGACCACCGCGTTCGTCATTCTGGGCGTAGGTGCCTGGTATCGCCTGAAAGGCACCGCCCACGAGGCATCCCGGGTGATGCTGGCCATGGGCGTGGCGTTCGTATCCATCGTCACGCCGCTGCAGATCGTGGCCGGCGATTTCCACGGCCTGAACACCCTCGAGCATCAGCCGGCCAAGGTGGCCGCGCTCGAAGCGCACTGGGAGACGGAGAAGGGCGCGGCGCTGGCGCTGTTCGCCTGG
The DNA here is from genome assembly GCF_040361435.1 of Salinisphaera sp. C84B14. Taxonomy (NCBI): domain Bacteria; kingdom Pseudomonadati; phylum Pseudomonadota; class Gammaproteobacteria; order Salinisphaerales; family Salinisphaeraceae; genus Salinisphaera; species Salinisphaera sp. C84B14. Next base: position 62,638 of record NZ_APNL01000018.1, read on the forward strand.
CCGGACGCAGAGGCCGAAACCAATCATTACGAGATTTCGGTGCCGAACATGGCCAGCCTCATCCTCATGCACGACTGGGATGGCGAGCTCGTCGGCCTGAAGGATTTTCCGGCGAGCGAACGCCCGCCGGTGGCCCCCATCTTCTTTTCGTTCCGGCTGATGGTGGGCCTGGGCATTCTCATGCTCATCGCCGGGCTGACCGGGCTGTGGCTGGCGTTTCGCGGTCGCCTGTTCGATGCCCGCGGCTATCATCGCTATCTGGTGGCCATGGCGCCTTCGGGGTTTCTGGCCGTGCTGGCCGGCTGGTTCACCACCGAAATCGGGCGCCAGCCTTACACGGTGTATGGCCTGCTGCGCACGGCCGACTCGGTTTCGCCGGTGTCCGCGCCCAGCGTGGCCGCCACGCTGATTACCTTCGTGATCGTCTACGGCATCGTCTTCGGTGGCGGGATGTACTACATCCTGCGCGTGATCCGCACCGGGCCTGGCAAGGCGCCCGAACACCCCGTGCCCGATCCATATGCCACGCCGGCACGGCCGCTGTCGTACCCGGATGAACCGGTAGGAGAAGAATGATGGACAGCATCGACATCCTGCCGCTGGTCTGGTTTGGCGTTATCGCCTTTGGCGTATTCATGTACGTGCTGCTGGACGGCTTCGTGCTGGGCATCGGCATTCTCTGCGGCGTGGCGTACGGCGAGGCCGAGCGCGACATCATGATGAACTCGGTCGCGCCGATCTGGGACGGCAATGAAACCTGGCTGGTGCTGGGCGGCGTGGCGCTGCTGGCCGCGTTCCCACCGGCGTACACGGTGCTGCTGCCGGCGCTCTATCTGCCGCTGACCGGCATGCTCATCGCGTTGATCTTTCGCGGCGTGGCGTTCGAGTTCCGTTTCAAGGCGCGGCGCAAGCTCGGCTGGAATCTGGCCTTCGTGCTGGGCTCGCTGGTGGCCACCTTCTTCCAGGGCGTCACTCTCGGTGCGATCGTGCAGGGCATTGAAGCCAACGGCGCCCAGTACGTGGGCGGCTCTTTCGACTGGTTCTCGGGCTTTACCATGCTCACCGGTTTTGCGCTGGTGGCCGGCTATGCGCTACTGGGCGCGACCTGGGTGGTGATGAAGACCACCGGTCTGTTGCAGGACCGGGCCTATCGCTGGTCGCGCACGCTGCTGACCGCGGTGATCGTGTTCATGGCGCTGGTGAGCGTCTACGTGCCGTTTCTGGACGGCAACTATGCCGAGCGCTGGTTCGGCTTCCCGCATGCGCTGCTGCTGGTGCCGTTCCCGCTGCTGGGCGTGGTGGTGTCTTACTTTCTCTATCGCAGCGTGGCCGCGCGTTACGAGTACTGGCCGTTTCTGCTGTCGCTGGGCATGTTCGCCGTGGGCTACGGCGGCCTGGCGGCGAGTTTCTGGCCGCATATCATCCCGCCGCATCTGACCATCTGGAATGCCGCTTCGCCGCCCGAGACCCAGAGTTTTCTGATCGTCGGGCTGTTGATCCTGCTGCCGTTCATTCTGTTCTATACGGCCTGGTCGTACTGGATTTTCCGCGGCAAGGTCGGCCGCGACATGGGTTATCACTAGCCCGGGAGCAATGACCATGCGTGAAACGCCGCGCCGTCTTCTGTGGTTCGTCGGCCTGGGCGTGGCCAGTCTGCTGGCCTGGGGCGCAGCCGCGTTCGTGTTCCGCGAGGTCGTCTTTTTCGTGCTCGAGCATTAGCCGCGTCGCACACGTTCGGCGAGCGCCGCGCGCTTCGAGCGCGCGCGATGTTCTAATAGCAGGATGAATGCTGTCCGTGCTTCGGGCCAGCGGTGGACGCTGGCCGATCTCATCGATTTCGAAACCGTGTTGATCGGCGTTGACAACGACGCGCTCGAACACGACCGGCTGATATTCAACCGCGATATCCGCCCCGTTCTGCCGGAAGGCGACGAGCGGGCGCGGCGCCGTGCCGGCTTGCACGCCTGGCTCGCCCACCGGCGCCAAACCGATGCGATCGACGCCGGCGATGCCTGGACGCAGGGCCTGCGCCTGGCGCGTTTGGCGCTGTTCATCGGTATGGCGGCGGCCGGCTTTGCGCTGGTGACCGGGCTGTGCGCGGGCACCGATGCCAACGTGCACGTCATCCTGTTTTTCGGCGTGACGCTGGTCTTTCCCTGGCTGGTGTTTGCCCTGTTCGTGCTCGTTCGTATGTGGGGGCGAGGTTCGAGCGTACGGCTGGAAACCTGGATGGGCCGCGTGATGGCTCGGGTCACGCGTTCGCAGGATGCCCATCGCCAGCAACGGTTTCGCCTGTTGCGCGAGCGGCTTGCCGAGTCGGCGGTGCCGCGCCGCGCGCTGCAGGCCGCGCTGGCGCGTACGCTCCAGATCGGTGCGGTGGGTTTTAACACCGGCTTGGTGCTGGCTTTCGTCGGATCACTGCTGGTCTTCGACGTGCGCTTCTATTGGGAGGCGACGCCGCAGACAAACGGCGTGGTCGCTTCTGCAACCCGCGTGGTGGCGGCACCCTGGCGTGGCGTGTGGCCCGAGGCGGTGCCCACGCTCGCCCAGATCGAGGCCAGTCGTGCGGCTTATGTCGACGGCAGTCGGCGTGTGCTGTCGACCCCGCAAAGCACGGCGGCATGGTGGCGTTTCCTGCTCATGTCGTTGCTTGTCTGGGGCGTGTTGCCACGCTTGCTGCTGGTTGCCTTCTATGCGTGGCGCGAGCGGCGGGCGCTGGCGGCACTGGATTTTCAGTCGCCGGGCCATCGCGGCCTGTGGCGATCGCTGACCCGTATCGAGCGCGGCGCGGTCGCTGCGCCCGCGTCCGATACCGCGCTGCTGCTGGATGTGGGCGGCAGTGGTATTGATGGCGCGGCTATTCGTGGTTTTCTGCTGCGCGCGCTGCGGGTGAACCCGGGCGCGCAGGCCCGTATTGGCGTGCTCGACGACGAGGCCGAAGCGAGCGCCGACGCCGCGCTCGCTGCCGGGCCGGATCACGTGGTGCTCGCGGTCGAGGACTGGGGGCTGGCGCCGCGGCAGGTCGGTTCGCTGCATGCCCGGGTGCGCAAGGCAGTGGGTGAAAATACGCCGATGACGTGGCTCGTTTTCGCGCAGGACGCCCAGGGCCCGAGCGCGCCCGATGACGCACACTTGCAACGCTGGACACGGTTCATCGACGGTCTGCGTGATCCAGCGACCGAAATCGTGGCCTACGACGGTCGGCTTTGAGATGGCGCTGCGCACGACACAACCTGCCGAGTGGGTCACCGCCGAGGTTCCCTGCTTTGCCGTGGTCGGCAAGGTGAACATGGGCAAGTCCGCGGTGCTCGCCACGCTGCTGGAAGAAGACGACGACCGCATCATTCGTATTTCGCCCGAGCCCGGCGAAACCACGCGTTGCCAGAGGCTGTCGCTGGTGCTCGACGGGGCGGAGCGGCTGCGCTTTATCGATACGCCCGGCTTTCAGCAGCCTATCGAAGCGCTACGCGCCATCCGCGCGCTACACGGCAATCGCAACGGCACACCCGGGCTTGCGACATTGCAGGCGTTCGTCGACGAGTATCGCGATAGCCACCAGTTCGAGGACGAATGCCGCCTGCTGGAGCCGTTGCTGCAGGGCGCCGGCATTCTGTACGTCATCGATCCCGGTGTGGCCGTCTACGACAGCTTCCTCGCCGAGATCGAAATCCTGCGTTTTTCCGGGCGGGCACGGCTGGCGCTGCTCAACCAGCGCGGCGAGACCGGCGCCGTGCATGAACACGAATGGCGCGAGCATCTGGGCAAGGCATTCAATCTCGTACGGGTTTTCGATGCCCATCGCGCGCGCTTTGCCACGCGGCGTGACCTGCTGGCCGCGCTCAACCAGATCGACGAACGCGACCGCGAGCATCTGCAGACCACCACCGCCTTGCTCGATGCCGAATGGCAGCAGCGCCGCGAGGAAGCCGTCGAACGTATCCAGCATTTTTTGCGCGCCGCGCTGACTTTGCGCGAATACGGCCACTACGCCGAAGACGCGCCCGCGCCGGAGGCCGCCAAACGCGAAGCCGTGAAGCAGGCCAGCCGGCGCTATTACGAGCGTATCGCCGCGCTTGAGCGCGAGACAGCGAACGATCTTTTACGCCTGTATCGGCATACCGCGGTCCAGGCCGAAGCGATGAAAGGCTTTGACGACGATCTGGACCTGGCCAGCGATGAAACGTGGCGCCGGCTGGGCCTGACCCGTCAGCAGCTGACGTTCGTAGGCGCTGCGGTCGGCGCGAGTGCCGGCATCGGCGTGGATGCGGCCACGTTCGGCCACTCCCTAGGGGTCGGGGCGCTGATTGGTGGGCTGGGCGGTGGGGCGCTGGCGTTTTTCAAGGGTGACGCCATTCCCACGCTGCGCCTGGACATGGCGCGTATTGGCCCGCTCGGCGGCCAGCGCATCACAGTGGGGCCGCCGCGCAACCCGAACTTTGCCTGGGTTTTGCTGGATTCGATTCTGATTCGCTACCGCCAGATTCTGTCGCGCGCCCACGCCCGACGCGGCGATGCCCTGCTTGAAGGCGAGGCCGGCGATGGCAGTATCGCGCGCGAGCTGGCCGGCGGCCCGCAGAAAGCGCTGGCGCGGTGGTTTCGATCGGTCAACCGCGCCCAGCGCGACCCGGAACAGGAGAGCGCGGCGTTTGCCGCGCTGCTTGCCGTGCTGACTTCGATCGAGGACGAACTCTAGGGCCTGTTAACGCGAATGAAATAGAGCGCGTCCCTTCGGGTTGCGCCCAAAATCCCGCCATACGGCGTTGCGTGGCTGGGCCCTGGAATAACCAGGGCTGGCACCACGCGCCTTGTCTGGCACGATTTTGAGCAGCAACGCGGCGATTGGCATTCGTGTTAACAGGCCCTAGTCCTGCGTCTGCTCGGCGATGGCCTGCTGGATCCGCTCGTAGCTGACGACGCCGGAAAACATCTGGTCGCCGACGATCACCGTGGGGGTGGCACGCAGGCTGATTGCCTTGCCGGCTTCCTGATTGCGGGCGATCACGTCGTCCACGCCGCCCTGGGTCATGCAGGCTTCCAGGCGCTGAGCATTTACGCCGGACTCGACCGCCATATCCAGAAACATGGCGGTGGGGTCGTCGCGCTGCGACCAATCACGCTGGGTTTCGAACAGACGGTGGTGATAGGGCCAGAAACGGTCCTGACGGGCCGCGCAGCGCGCGGCCACCGCGGCCTGCTGGGCATGGGCATGCATGGGCAGCGGGAAATCGAAGAAGATGAAGCGCACCTTGCCGGAGTCGACCAGTTCGTCGCGAATCCGCTCGGCGGTGGGGGCGAACGCGCCGCAGGCCGGGCACTGGTAGTCGGCGAACTCGCGCACGGTGACGGGCGCATCCGCGCTGCCGACGGCCTCGCCGAGGGCGTCGTACTCGGTTTCAAAGGTGTTGATGGTGTCGGCGGTCAGGGTACGAACGTTGTCGGACCCGGGTGCGGCGCCGTCACCGTTCCCCCGGAAGCTGATCACCAGGATCGCCAGGATGATCAGCGCACCCAGAATCAGGGCAGGAACGAACAGGGCGCCAAACAGGCTGGAACGGCCGGTGTTCTGGGGGCTCATACGACGACTCCTCGGGCCGACTGGTGGGCGACAACAGCCCCGGATCATACCGCGTGTGACGCCAGCGGGTCAGGTACGTTTCGAGCGGACATAAAAAAGGAGGGGCCGCGGCCCCTCCTCGATACACTTGATGCAAGCGCCGCGATCAGTTGCTGGCGTCTTCGGCGGCGTTTTCCGTCTTGTCAGCCGCGTTTTCGGCCGCATCGCCGGTTTCATCGGCGCCACCACTAATGGCGTCGCGGGTGTCGTCGATGAGGTCCGTGGTGCCGTCCTTGATACGCGTCCATGCGCTGCTGGCGGACTGCTTGGTCTGATCCCATGCATCGGCGGCCTGACTCTGGGTGCTGTTCCACCAGGAGTCGTTGTAGACCGGATAGCTGCTCAGCGTCTTGCCGTCGGCCATCAGGGTGATGCGATAGCGCGGTTCGGTCGCTTTCTCGCCCTGCATGGTTTCGACGCTGAGCTGATCGGGAGAGACAACATAAGACTTGCCGTCCAGACCGAAGTTGTTCTCGGTTTCGATCACGAACGACTTGATGGTCATGTTGTTGTCGAGGATGACGTCGTCGACTTCGCCCACCGGCTTGTCGCTGCCCTGGGCATAGACATCGGCGTCCATGAGCTGATCGGCTGAATAAAGGCCTTCGGGTTTCTGTTGGGCCAGCGCAAAGGTGCTGGTCGCCGCCAGGGTGATACCGGTCAACGCAATGGCACTCGTCTTACGTATTGCCATGATCATGTCCTCGGTTATTTGAAAATACCGGTTCGGATGGTAGACACGCATGCTGAACAACAACTGAAAATCCTGATTTCAGTTTGCTGGGCGATCCAGTGCGGCATCGAGTCCGGCTTCGAATCGTCGCAGCAGCGAGTTGCCGCGGGCGGTAGAAACGCGATACAGCCGCCAGAGCGGCCGCGCCAGTGACAGCCCGGCCAGCGAAACGAACTGAACCGGATTGGCAGCGCTGGCTTGCTCGGCCGCCAGGCCGCTCACGCAGGCGAGCCCGGCGCCACTGGCGACGGCACGGACGATCGCGCCGCTGTCGTCAATGATCAGATGCGCGTTTGGGGCGGTATAGCCGGCCAGCGCCAAATTCTGTTCGAACACGGCCCGCGTACCCGAGCCCGGTTCGCGGGCGACCCAGGCATGCCGATCCAGATGGGCCAGATCGATCGAGCCGACGTCATAGCCCGGCGGCGCGATGACTTGCAGTGTGTCCGTGTGCCAGTGCGCAATATCTAGATCGTCGCGCTGTGGCGGGCCTTCGATCAGTGCGATATCGGCCTCCAGGTTCGCGACGCTCGCTTCTGCCTGGGCGCTATTGCCGGAGAACACGCGTATCTGCAGCTTCGGATGCGTCTGTCGTAAACGCGCGAGGCCGGCAGGTAGTACGTAGCGGGCGATGGTGCTCGAAGCGGCCAGGCGAATGGTGCCGCTGAGCGCGGCTACGCCGCCGGTTGATGGGGCAAGGCGTTCCGGCACCCGGGCGAGGGCGTCCATGGGCTCGACGGCCAGGGCAAGCAGCTGGCGGGCGGCGAACGTCGGCTTGATCTCGCGACCATGGCGTTCGAACAGGGCCACATCCAGAGCGTCGGCCAGTTCCGCAATCGCTTGGCTGACCGCGGCCTGACTCAGGTGCAGCGCCTGGGCCGCGCGGCGTACCTGGCCGGTTCGGGCGACGGCCGCGAAGATCTCGAGTTGGCGCAGGGTGAAGCGTAGGCGTTCGGCCATGGGTAATTAATCGATAAAACCGAATTATTAGTTTGGTATAAATCGATTTTAGTTAATACGCAATGCATAGAGGCTTGGTTCCACCTTTTCGAAAGCCTTGCCCTGCGTATGTCGCTATCTGTTGCATCGTCGCTATATATCCCGTTTCGCCAGGCGTCGAATCGATTGGCGAGCGTGTTGCCGGGACTCATGCTGTGCCTGGGTCTGGCCGGCCTGTCTTATGTGATCTCGGCATGGCCTGCGCTCAATCGGCTCGTGCCCTTGAGCGCGTTAACGGTCGGCATTCTGGTCGGTGTGTTGCTACGGCTGTGCGTGGCCTTGCCTGCACAGGTCGAGCCCGGTATCCGCTGGACGCTGCACTATCTGCTACGGGCCGGCATCGTTTTGCTGGGGTTTCGTGTCGTCGTACAGGATCTGCTGTCTGTCGGTCTGGGCGGTTTGGTGCTGGTAACGACCGCGGTTGTCAGCACTATCGTGCTCGCCATCGTGCTTGGCCGACTGCTTGGGTTGCCGGATACGCTCAGCGTGTTGGTCGGTTGTGGCACCGGCATCTGCGGGGCCTCGGCCGTGGTGGCGGTAGACGGGGTGATCCGCGCGCGCGAACAGGACGTGGCCTGTGCCATTGCGATGGTCACGGTCTTCGGCACGATCGCGATGTTCGCCTACCCGGCGATCGCGCCGCATATCGGTCTGAGCGAAGCGGCGTATTCCGCCTGGGCCGGCAGTTCCATTCATGAAGTCGCTCAGGCGGTCGCAGCCGGTTTCGCGTTCGATGACGCCGCAGGGGTTCAGGCCAGTCTCTACAAGCTGTCACGTGTGGCGTTGCTGGTGCCGGCATGCGCGGTGTTGGCGGTATGGTGGCGCCGGCGCGCCGCGACCCGCGGCGAAAGCGATCGCGCCTCGCCATTTCCGTTGTTCGTGGCGTTGTTCGTGGTAGTGGTCGGGCTTAATTCCTGGGTGAGCATGCCGGCGCCGCTACACGCGGGGCTGCTGCGTCTCGACGCCGCGCTGCTGGCCGCGGCGATGGTCGCCATGGGTTTGCAGACGCGGCCGCCCGCGGTCCTCGGCCTGGGCTGGCGGCCGCTCGCGCTCGGCCTGGCGGTGGCGATCTGGATAAGCGCGATATCACTGGGCGGTGCCGTCTTGCTGGGCTGACCCTATGCCGGCCCATGGACGCAAAACGCGCGCGCCAACGCGTAATCGGCCAGCCACTGTGAGGCCACGCGCGGGCGGCTTGATGCGGTAGGCCTTATCGGCGCAGTCTGTGCGTTGCCCCGCAGCAGTGGTTCCACCAAACGCGCGTCGGTATGCGGCAAGAAAATCGCGATCGTTTACTGTCGTTTTTTCAACGAAGTGGGTACCATTAGTTGCACTGCACAATGACCGTCGTGCTCATCCCGGTGCAACGGATCATGCGCAACAGGCGTAGGTAGCCCCGTAGCTTGTAATACGGTCGTCCACGCCGAGCGCGGTCACTCGTTGGAATGCATGTAATGTCAATCGAAACGCTTGGAAAGACGATGCGCACCCTGCGGGTGCCCCTGATTGTTCTACTCGCATTGTCACTCAGTGGCTGCAGCTCGCAGTGGTTCATCGACACCTTCCATCTGAACGAGCTGGTGACGTTCTTCACCGCGGGGCCGATCGCGGCCTACCAGCGCAACGTCATGCTGTTCACCTTTACGGTGATGCTGTTCGTGCTGGTACCGGTGGTCGGCTTCACGCTCTGGTTTGCCTGGCATTACCGCGCCGGCAACCAGAAGAACACCTATACGCCGAACTGGCACCACTCGAATTTTCTCGAAGCCTTCCTCTGGGGCGGGCCGGTTGCGATCATCCTCATCCTGGCGCTGGTGACCATCGTTTCCACCTACGACCTGGATCCCTACAAGCCGATCGAGTCGGAGAATGACCCGATCCGCGTGCAGGCGATTGCCATGGACTGGAAGTGGTTGTTCATCTATCCCGATTATGGTGTGGCTGCGGTCAACGAAATGGCCATGCCGGTGGATACGCCGCTACAGATCGACCTCACCTCGGCGAGTGTCATGAACGGCTTCATGATTCCGCGCCTGGGCAGCCAGATCATGGCGATGTCGGGCATGCGTACCCGCCTGCATCTGATGGCCGACGAAAAGGGCGAATTCTTCGGCAAGAACTATCAGTACAGCGGGGACGGCTTCGCCAACCAGCGGTTCACGGCCGAGTCGCTGTCCCAGGCCGATTTCGATGCCTGGGTCGACAAGGCGCGCAGCTCGGGTCGGCCGCTTGATCTGAATGCCTATCGCAGCCTGGTCGAGCCCAGCCGCAATGTCGACCCGATTCTTTACTCGTCGGTGCCCGACGGTTTGTTCGGCTATGTCATGCACCGCTTCCAGGTCGGCGACGGCAAGATTCCGCCTGGCGCCGTGCCCAGCGACCTGACTGCCGACGACGTCGCCCAGCACGGGCATGCCCACTAGCTCGCCGCGAGCCGGGAGAAGACCATGTTTGGAAAACTCACTCTAGACGCCTTCCACCATTCGAGCATGATCATCGTGTTTGCGAACGCGATCATGATCGGCACCGGCCTGGCCGTGGTGGCCGCGCTGACCTATTACCGCAAGTGGGGCTATCTGTATCGCGAGTGGTTCACGACCGTGGACCACAAGAAGATCGGCGTGATCTATATCGTGATCGCCCTGATCTTCCTGCTGCGTGGTTTCATCGATGCCTCGATGGTGCGTGCGCAGCAGGCGACCGCCGGCCCCGGAATGGACGGCTATCTCGAGGCCGCCCATTTCGCCGAGCTGTTCACCGGCCACGGCACCATGATGATCTTTTTCATGGCGATGCCGTTTCTGGTGGGGCTGATGAATATCGCCATTCCATTGCAGATCGGCGCGCGCGACGTCTCCTTTCCGCTGCTCAATGCGGTCAGCGTATGGCTGACCGCGGCTGCCGGCGCGCTGGTGATGATCTCGCTGCTCGTTGGCAGCTTTTCGGAAGCCGGCTGGTCTGGCTATACGCCGTTTTCCGGCCTGGATCACAGCCCCGGGCCGGGCGTGGATTACTGGATCTGGGCGCTGCAGATATCCGGTATCAGTACCACGCTGACCGGCGTCAACTTCGTGACCACAATTCTCAAGAAGCGCGCGCCCGGCATGACGCTCATGCGCATGCCGATGTTCACCTGGACGGTGCTGTGCACGAGCATTCTGATCGTGGTGTCGTTCCCGGCGCTGACCGCGGCGCTGGCCCTGCTCGCGCTCGATCGCTCCGCGGGCACCCACTTCTTCACCAGCATCATGGGCGGCGACCAGATGCTGTATATCAACATGTTCTGGCTGTGGGGCCATCCGGAGGTCTACATTCTCGTGCTGCCGGCCTTCGGCATCTTCTCCGAAGTGGTGACCACCTACTGCAACAAGCGCCTGTTCGGCTATACCTCGATGGTCTGGGCGACCATGGCGATCGCCTTCCTGTCGTTCGGTGTGTGGGTACATCACTTCTACACCATGGGCCAGGATCCGCTGCGTAACTCGATCTTCGGTATTGCCACCATGATCATCGCGATCCCGACCGGCGTGAAGATCTACGACTGGATCTGGACCATGTTTCGGGGCCGTATCGAGTACAAGCTGCCGATGCTCTGGACCCTGGGCTTTCTGATCACGTTTGTCATGGGCGGCATGTCCGGCGTGCTGCTGGCCATTCCGGGCGCCGACTACAAGATGCACAACAGCCTGTTCCTGGTGGCGCATTTCCACAACGTGCTGATCCCCGGCACGATGTTCGGCCTGCTGGCCGGGTTCTACTACTGGTTTCCCAAGGTGTTCGGTTTCCGTCTTGATGAGAAATGGGGCCGCCATTCCTTCTGGGGCTGGCTCGTGGGTTTCTATGTAGCGTTCGTGCCGCTGTACATGCTCGGCATCATGGGCATGCCGCGGCGCATGGTCACCTACGACAACCCCGCCTGGCACTTCTGGCTGGTGATAGCGGCCATCGGGGCATTGATCGTGGCCTACGGCATTTTCGCCATGTTCATGCAGATTTATGTGAGCTGGCGCGACCGCGAGAAGAACGCCGACCTGACCGGCGACCCCTGGGGTGGGCGCACGCTCGAGTGGTCGATTCCGTCGCCGCCGCCGGAGTACAACTTCGCGGTGGTGCCCGAGGTGCGCGATCGCGATGCGTTCATGGAAATGAAGGTCAACAACCTCGCCTATCAGCGGCCGGCGGCGTACGAGGACATTCATATGCCCAAGTCGACGCCGATGCCCATCGTGGTGGCCGCACTGTCGTTCGTTTTCGGTTTTGCCTACGTATGGCACATCTGGTGGCTGGCCGGGCTGTGCGTGCTGGGCACCGTGGCTGCCGTGATCGTGCGCAGCTTTAACGAGGAAACGGAGTTCGTGATTCCGGCTGCCGAAGTGGAGGCCGACGAGGATGCCTTCCACCGCCGGCTCAAGGACGCGGATGTGTTCGAGCGTATTAAAGACATCGAAGAGTACGGCGACGAGCGTACGCCCAATGGCCAGTTCGTCGAGCCGACCACTCGGGCCACGTCCGGTTTGCCGGGCTGATAGGCAAACGATCACGATCGACTGGTATTCGAGAGGCATAGTTCATGGCGTCAAGCCCATCTAACGATCTCAACCGCGTTCGCGCCGCAGCCAGGGCGGATACCGAAGTCAACTTCGGTTTCTGGGCCTATCTGATGAGCGACGTGGTTCTGTTCTCGATGCTGTTTCTGGCATACGTGAACCTGTCACAGCGATACGCCGACGGCCCGACCCCTGGCGATATCTTCTCCCTGCACGGCGTGTTTCTGGAAACCATGGCCCTGCTGGCCTCCAGCCTGACCTTCGGGCTGGCCATGGTCAGCCTGCATCAGGGTAAGAAGAACCACATCATCGGCTGGCTGCTGGCCACCTTTTTGCTGGGGGCTTTCTTCCTCTGGCACGAGGTCAGCGAGTTCGTGCATATCATCCACGAAGGCGCGTCGTTCGATCGTAGCGGCTTCCTGTCGGCCTACTTCGGGCTGGTGGGCACCCACGGGGCGCACGTGTTCTTTGGCATGATCTGGCTATTGACCATGGTGGCGCAGATCGCGCTGCGCGGGCTGACGCCGGCCATCGGTTCGCGTCTGGCACGGCTGAGCCTGTTCTGGCACTTTCTCGATCTGGTCTGGATCTGCGTGTTCTCGACCGTCTACCTGCCCGGACTGATTCAAGGAGGCAGCGCATGAGCCATTCCGACGACGCCACCCCGGGCCACGCCCCGACCGCAGGCGCCTACATCACGGGTTATCTGCTCGCCCTCGTACTTACCCTGATTCCTTTTGGCGCGGTGTATTACGATGCGTTTTCACCGGGCGTCATGCTGCTCGTCATTGCGGCGACGGCCATCCTGCAGCTCGGCGTGCATCTGCGGTTGTTCCTGCATCTGGACATGTCCCAGGAGCAGCGGTGGAATACCATTTCCGTGCTGTTCTCCGTGTTCACCATCTTCGTGATGGTGGGCGGCACGCTATGGCTGTTCTACAGCCTGTATTCGCGCCACATGATGGTCGGCTACTGAGCGTCGCTTAGGCACGCACCACGTAAAAAAAAGGTTCATCGCACATTACC
>NZ_APNL01000019.1:0-72758 GCF_040361435.1 Salinisphaera sp. C84B14
ATCTGCGATGAACCAAAAAAAAGCCCGTGTCGCACGCGACACGGGCTTTTTGCCTTCCAGCGGGCGGAGGTTACTGGTCGTCGTTATCGGCATCCATGCCGCCTTCGGCGCCGGCGTTGGCCTTGGCAGCCGCGGACGTGTCCGAGGACATGCCGGCTTCGCCGTCCATATCGTCATCATCCATGCGGTCGTCGGAGGCCGAGGTGTCGACGTCGGTATCCGTATCGACATCGGCTCCGATCGAGGTGCTGCCGCCGGCCTGGCCACCGACCGCCCCGTCCGTGCCGTTCATGCCGCCGGCGGTGCCGGACTGGGTATTGGCGCCGGTATCGACGCCCACGTCGGCATTCACGCCGGGGCTCGTACCGGTGGCGCTATCGGCGTCGGTGGCCGTATCGGCCAGTGCGATGCCCCCGGTCAATGCCAGTGCCGTAGCTGTCGCGATGGCGAATTGCTTATACATGGGATCTCCTCGTGGTTTGCATATCAGGCCCGTGACGAGCCCTGGGTATTCACGGTTACGCCCGGGGGCTGAACCTCTCGTGAACGACCATCGTCACTTGTGAGCTGGCGGCATAGGGGACAGAGCGGGCCCCATGCTTGTAACCTTGTTGCTTCGGTTCAAGGGCGTACACACGGATGTCCATACCCGTCTCCATTCTTGCGATCGCAGTGGGCGCGGCCTGCGGCGCCAATCTGCGCTGGGCGCTGGGTCTGGCGCTGAACGCGCTGTTCCCGGCGTTGCCGCCCGGTACGCTGGCGGCCAATCTGCTGGGTGCCGGCCTGATCGGCATGGCGATCGCCACCTTTGCGGCCATGCCCGATCTGTCGCCGTTCTGGAAGCTGGCAATCGTTACCGGTTTTCTTGGTGCGCTGACCACGTTCTCTACTTTCTCGGCCGAGATCTTCACCCAGATTCAGAGCGGCCGGTTGGGCTGGGCCTTCGTCGGTATCGCCGCACACGTGGCCGGCTCGCTGGCGATGACCGGCCTGGGTATGGGCGCAGTGGCCTTGTTGCGCCAGATTGGACGATGAACAGGAGCAACGGAAGATGAAAGGCTTCGAGCTGATATTCATGGCGCCGCGGTCGCGCCGCCATCACGGCAAACCGGTACTGGATACGGTCGCAGAACTGGCACGAGAACAGGGCATCGAGCACAGCACGCGCCGTGTCGATGCCCAGGGCACCGGCCATAGCGGGCATACCCATTCGGCGCATTTTTTCGAACAGGCTGATGAGCCCGAAGAGCTGATGTTCGTGCTCGATGGCGGGCAGGCCGATGCGCTGGTACGAAGCGTGGACGAGCAGGCGGTGCCGGTGTTCTGCGTGCGCCGCGCGATCGAGTACTGGCACTTCGGCGAGGACTGAGCTCGCAGCTCGGCAGGCAGCGGCTCAGTCGCGCGCGGCGTGTTCGCCGTGCCGGGCGGCGATCAGGCCCGGCAGTTCGTCGAAATGGACAAAGCGGGTCAGTGCGATATCGGGATGCCTGGCGATCGCGCCGTGCGGGTCGTAGCCGAATACCTGCATGCCGGCGCGGTGCCCCGCGATCACGCCGGCGTCGCTGTCTTCGATCACCGCACAGCGCTCGGGCGCCACATCGAGCGCGGCCGCTGCGGTCAGGAATAGATCCGGCTCCGGCTTCCACACGCCGATCGTATAGGCGCTGAAGACGTAGTCGCCGAAATAGCGGGCCAGATCGGTTGCATCGAGCGCGGCAGCGAGCTTTTTCTCCGGTCCGCTCGATGCCACGCAGCGGGGCAGCTCGATCGCTTCGATCGCAGCGCGTACACCCGGCATGGGTTGTAGCTCGCGATAGAACAGGTCGATCATCTGGCGGCGATAGCGCGGGGTGAAATCATCCGGAATGACCACGCCATGGCGCTCGGCCAGCGTATCGATCATCTGCTCGAACTGGCCGCCGCGAAACTCGGACTCGATCGCACGGGCGTCGAGTGCGATGCCGTAGTCGGCTTCGAACATCTCGGCAACGCCGCGGGCGTTGAGCAGCTCGCTGTCGACGAGCGTGCCGTCGCAGTCGTAGATCACGGCTTCGATGGGCGGCAAGGCATGGGCAGGGTGTTCGGTCATCGATAAATCTCGTGGAGGGGGTATCGGCAGCCGATACCGACAGGCCGGCCTTCGATCATGGGGGCGCACAGCGCGACCAAAACCCTCGACCGGTGCATTGTCCGCCGACGGCGTGCAGGTCTTGATCGGCCGGCCGATGCCTCAGCTGATGCGTACCGGGTGGGCAATGACCGCGTTGTACAGACAACCGTGGTCATTCCAGGGCACCGAGGCCGGCTGAACATGGCCGTTGTCGTCGGTCGCACGAATGCGGATGACGTGCGGCCCGGGCGTCGCCCGCCACGTGAACGCCCAGCGCACCCAGGCGCCGGCGATATTGGGCGCTTCCAGGCGCGCATCGCGCCACGGGTCTTCATCCACGGCGTATTCGACGCGCCGCACCTGGCCTTCGCCCGAAAAGGCGCGTCCGCGCAGCGTGTGTTCGCCGGCGGGCAGTTCGGCGTTCCAGTCGAGTTCGATCACGCTCATCACCGGCATGGTCGTAATCGGGATGCCGTCGGCGGGTGGCTGGGCCGGGTAGTCCGGCCCGGCCAGGGTGTAGTCGCGCGTGTTCCAGTGGGTATGCAACGCCTGGGTCGATACCCGGATTTCGCCCAGCCACTTGATGCTGGCCGCCCCAAGCCAGCCGGAGACCACCAGCCGAGCCGGGAAACCGTGATCGGGTGGCAGGCGTTCGCCGTTCATGGTCAGGGCGATGAGCGTATCGTCGGCCATTGCCTTGGCCGCGGGAAGCGGTCGTGCAAAGGCGTTCTCATCCAGGCCCACCGGCAGCACATCGCGCGCCGTCTTGGTAATGCCGGCACGTTCAAGCACGTCGCGCAGACGCACCCCGGACCACTCGGCCACGCCGATGGCGCCGGTATGCCACTGGGCGCCGCCAGCCTGCTGGCCGTAGCGCTCGGCAAAGAAGGCGCGGGCATTGCCGGCGCATTCGATGGCGCGGGTCATCGCGATCTGGGGCATGGCGCGCAGCGCCGCGTAGTCGAGTTCCAGCGCCCGGGTAAGCCCGTCGCCATGTACCCGCAGGCGCCAACCGCTGGCATCGATACGCGGCGTCGGGTTGTGGCTGCGCACGAAAAAGCGGCTGTTGGGCGTGAGATAGCCTTCCAGGGCCGCAAGGCGTGTTTCCACGTTGCTGTTTTCGCCGTGCTCGGGCACGTGAAACCATGCCTCGGGCGTGGGTTTGTCTATACCGCCGGTGTCATTGCTCATCGCCAGGTCCGGTGATGCGATGTGTTGTCGCTCATCCTCGGCGCTCGTATGACGTCAAGCAAAGTAACGCGCGCCGCGCCGGGCACGTCGGCGCAGCCGCCACGCAGCGGCTCAGTGGTGGTGACAGCAGTGGGCCGGCGCCTTGGCCTGTTTCGACAGCCGCCACAGGCTGAGGCCGACGCCGATGAACAGCAGGTTCAGCCAGAAGGTGTAATCGAACTCGAAGAACGTCATGGAGCCGACCGTGGTGGCGGTGGCCTGCGGTGCCCAGCCGCCGAGCGTGAATATCACGTCGATGAGAAAGCCGGTGAGCACCATGGCGACATAGAGGATCGCGCCGAGCTGCAGGGCGAGGCGGGTGCCGTAATACTGGCGATAGACCAGCAGCATGGGAATGACGATGAGATCGCCATAGATGAAGGCCAGGGCGCCGCCAAAGGAAATACCGCCGTTGAACAGTGCGGCCGCCATGGGCACGTTGCCGACCGAGCATACGAAGCTGAATACCGCCACGAGCGGGCCGACCAGCGCGTTTTCGATCATCTGCAGCCAGCTGACGTGATCGCCCGAGGACAGGAATACGGCCTGCCAGAAGCGCTGCGGTACCCAGACCACCACCGTGCCGGCGACCACGATGCCGATGACGATATCCTTCCAGATCATCGACCAGTCCATGGCAAAGCGTGATGCGGCCATGCGCCAGCCCTCCAGGCTGAACAGGCTGGGCACGGTGTCGTCTTCGCCTTGATCGGCCTGGTCGGATTCGGCCTCGCGCAGGCGCTCGAAACCGCGAATCGGGCCAAAGCTTTTCATCAAAAGGGCCATGATCGCGATCAGCACGATACCGCCGGCGAATTCCGCGACCACGAACTGCCAGCCCATCAGCGACCAGAGCACGAAGCCCAGCTCGATCACCAGATTGGTGGCCGCGATCATGAATGCGATCGCGGCCGTGATATGGGCGCCGCGCAGAAATACGCTGCGGCTCATGGCCGCGGCGGCATAGGAGCACGATGAACTGATCGCGCCGAAAAAGCCGGCACGGGCCAGGGATGCCGGGCTATCCCCGCCCATGACACGGGCCATGCGGTGCTTGGGCACGAAAGCCTGTACGGCACCGGAAATCGCGAAACCGAGCACCAGCGCCCAGAGCATCTTCCAGCCCATGCCCGCGATCGTGTAGATCGTGTCGCCGATCATGGAGAGCCAATCCATACATCTTCCTGTCTGCGCCGCCGACCGGCGCGGCGAGTGGCTGAACGACGACAAACGGTAGGCCCGTAGCCGGGTACGGATGCAAGCGGCATGCGTCGTTCGTTTCGTTCAGTATTGATTGAATGATTGCGGCGCTATAGGCTTTCACGCCATGAGCGACACCCCCCAGGCCGTCAGCGGCTTTATCGAACGCATGGGCCTGGCGGCACAGAGCGACGGCATGCCGCGTATTGCCGGGCGCATTCTCGGTTATTTCATTATCCACGACGGGCCGGCGAGTCTGGCCAGGCTGGCCCGGGAATTGCAGGTATCGCGTGCGAGCGTGAGTACGAACGCGCGGATACTGCGCAATCTCGGCGTTCTCGAAGCCACGGCGGTGCCCGGCGATCGTCAGGATTATTATCGGCTGGCCGAACGACATTACCTGCGCCTGCTGGAGGGGGATGTGGAACGCATGGGCACGATGAGTGCCTCGCTCGCCCAGGCTGAGCGCGAATTGCCGGCCGATTGGGCCGGCGCACAGACACGACTGGCGGATATGCACCACTTCATCGACACGGCGAGGGAAAACATTCGCGAGCTGATCGAACATCTTGCCGACCGCACTGACGGCATCTCCCGCGGGCAGCGCTCATGAGTCGCATGCCCACGATACGTCCGATCTGGATCGTGCTGATCATCGTGGTCGTACTGGCGGCGTGGCTGGCTTCCGGCATGGTGGGCGGCGGGGAGCCGACAGGCGAAACCGCCCCCAAGGCCGATCAGGCCCAGCCCGTAAGCGTGGCGGTACGGACATCGACGGCCGAACAGGTCTGGCGCGAAGTCGAGCTCAATGGCCGTACCGCGCCCGATCGCGCAGTCACGCTGCGCGCCCAGACGGCCGGGCGTATCGACTCGATCAGCGCCCGGCGCGGTGCCCGCGTCAAGGCGGGCGAAGTGCTCGCACGTATCGCCCTCGACGATCGCGGGGCGTCGCGCAACGAAGCCCGTGCGGTGGTAAAACAGCGCCGGCTGCAGTATGAAGCCGTACGCAAGATGTCGGAGAAGGGGTATCAGACCCGAACCGATCTGGCCCAGGCCAAATCCGATCTGGAAGCTGCCCAGGCCCAGCTGGCCAATATCCAGCAGGATATCGACAACACCGTCGTTCGGGCGCCGTTTGCCGGCGTGCTGGAAACACGGCCGGTGGAAGTGGGCGATTATGTCGCGGTAGGCGACGAGATTGCCCGCGTCATCCAGCAGAATCCGTTCGTGGTTCGCGGCGATCTGGCCGAAAAGGACGTCGCCTTCGTCGAGCCGGGCCAGCCCGGCCGCGCGCGCCTGATCGACGGCCGCATGGTGGAGGGCACGGTGCGCTATGTGGCCACCGAAGCCGACGAGGCCACACGGACCTATCCGGTGGAACTGGAAGTGGATAATCCCGGCGGCCGGCTTGTGGCCGGCGCTTCGGCAAAGCTCATTCTGCCGCTCGAACAGGTCGAGGCGCACGAAGTGGCGGCCGACTTGCTCACCCTCGACGAAGCCGGCGAGATGGGCATCAAGACGATCGACGAAGACGGCCGCGTGGCCTTTCACGGCGCCGATATCGTCAAAAGCAGCGACGACCGGCTCTGGCTGGCCGGGCTGCCGGAGAGCGTGCGCCTGATCACCACCGGCCAGGGCTTCGTGCGCGCGGGTGATGCCGTGCAGATCGTCGATGACGCCGATGCCGCGGCCGGGGCGGCCGATGCCGCAGCGCCGAACGACGAGGCGCAGCCAGCCACGAACGACGCCGACACGCGATCATGAACGCGCTGATCGCGGCGGCGTTCTCACGGCCGCGCACGGTGGTGCTCGGCCTGCTCGTGATCCTGATCGCAGGCGGCATCGCCTATCGAGATATTCCCAAGGAATCCTCGCCGGATATCACCATTCCGACCATCTATGTGTCGATGGCGCATGAAGGCATTTCGCCGGAGGACGCCGAGCGTCTGCTGGTCAAGCCCATGGAACAGGAGCTGCGTTCCATCGAAGGCTTAAAGGAAATGAGCGCCACCGCCTCGGAAGGGCATGCCAGCGTTATCCTCGAATTCGAGGCCGGCTTCGACCCCGACGACGCGCTCGACGATGTGCGCAACCAGGTGGACATCGCCAAGGCCGATCTACCCGGCGACACCGAGGAACCCACCGTCAACGAGGTCAACGTGGCCCTGTTCCCCGTGCTGGTGGTCAATCTGTACGGCGATGTGTCCGAACGGGTGCTGGTTTCGCTCGCCGAGGACGTACAGGACGAAGTCGAGTCCATCCCCGGCGTGCTCGAAGCCGATATCGCCGGCGACCGGGAAGAGCAGATCGAGATCAATATCGATCCGCTCAAGCTCGAAACCTACGGGCTGTCGTTGCAGGAGGTGTTCGATTCGGTCCAGCAGAACAACCAGCTGGTGCCGGCCGGCGCGCTCGAATCCGGCAGCGGACGCTTTTCAATCAAGGTGCCGGGGGTGATCGACAACCTCGATGCGCTGCGCAATACCGCGGTCAAACGCGCCGACGATCAGGTGGTGACCGTGGGCGACGTGGCCAGCGTACGCCGCGCCTTTGCCGACCGCGAGAGCTTTGCCCGGCTCAACGGCCAGCCCACGCTGGCGCTTGAAATCACCAAGCGCATCGGTGCGAACATCATCGATACCAATCAGGCGGTACGTGCGGCGATCGCGCGCATGCAGCAGGGTTGGCCGGATGCGATCCAGGTGAACTTTTCACAGGACGAATCCGAAGACGTCACGCGTCTGCTGGGGGATCTGCAGAACAACGTGATCAGCGGCATTCTGCTGGTGATGATCGTGATCGTGGGCATTCTCGGCCTGCGTGCCGGCACGCTCGTGGGCGTATCGATCCCCGGCTCGTTTCTGCTGGGTATTCTCACCCTGGCGGCGATGGGGCTTTCGGTGAACATCGTGGTGCTGTTCGCGCTCATCCTCGCGCTCGGCCTGCTGGTGGACGGGGCGATCGTGGTGGTCGAGCTCGCCGACCGCTTCCTGGCCGAAGGCGAGAGCCGGATGTCGGCCTATATGCACGCGGCCCAGCGCATGGCCTGGCCGATCATTTCCTCGACCGCGACCACCCTGGCCGCGTTCGCGCCGCTGCTGTTCTGGCCGGGGGTGGTCGGCGAGTTCATGCGCTATATGCCGATCACCCTGATCGCGGTCTTGAGCGCCTCGCTTTTGATGGCGCTGATCTTCGTGCCGACCCTGGGCGCGGTGATCGGCGGTTCCGCGCCGGGCGGCGCCGAGGCGGTATGGCAGCCGGGCCAGAAACTGCGGGGCGCGACCGGGGCCTATGTCGCCACGCTGTCGTTTTTTGCCCGCCACGCGGGCAAGACCGCCATCGGCGCGGTGGTACTGTTCTTTGCCGCGATCCTGGCCTATGGTCAGCTCGGCAAGGGCGTGGAGTTCTTTCCCGATATCTCGCCTGACAATGCCGTGATTCAGATTCACGCCCGCGGCCAGCAATCGATCGCCGAGGCCGATCGGCTCGTGCGCCAGGTCGAGGATCGGGTCCTGGCCATGCCCGGGTTTGCGTCGGTTTATACACGTACCGGCGCCGGCCAGGAATCGTTTCGCCAGGGTACGGCCGACGACGTGATCGGCCAGATTCAGCTCGAGTTCGAGCCCTGGGGCGTGCGCAGGCCGGCCGGCGAAATCATGGCCGATGTACGCGAGCGTATTGCCGGCATTCCCGGGATCCGTACCGAGGTTCAGGAACAGGCCCAGGGCCCGACCCAGGCCAAGCCGGTAGAGCTGCAGATTTCCGGGCCGGACATGCCCGCCCTCGACAAGGCAGCCGATTTCGTACGCCGCGGCATGGCCGAGGTGGGCGGTTTCACCGATATTCAGGACACGCGTTCGAGCCAGGGGCTGGAATGGCGCATGGATGTCGACCGGGCCGAGGCCAGCCGCTACGGCGCCAACGTGGCCACCATCGGCCAGGCGATCCAGCTGGTCACCCAGGGCGTCAAGGTCGGCGAATACCGGCCCGACGACGCCAGCGACGAAATCGATATCCGCGTGCGCTTCCCGGAGGATTCGCGCAATCTGGATTCGCTGGACAACCTGCGTTTGCAAACCGAGAGCGGGCAGGTGCCGGTGTCCAATTTCGTCACCCGCGTGGCCGCGCCCAAGGTAGAGAATATCGAGCGTACCGGTGGCCAGCGCACGGTCACGATCGAATCCGGCGTGGCGCCGGGCGCGCTCGTTGCCGACCAGCTCAACGCGTTGCGCGCCTGGATCGGCGATCACGTCGAGGCAGCCGAGCTCAATCCCCGTATCGATATCGCCTTCAAGGGCGAGGACGAGGACCTGCGCGACGCCGAGGCTTTTCTGTCCAAGGCGTTCGGCGTGGCGGTCGCACTCATCGGCGTGATTCTGCTGACCCAGTTCAACAGTTTTTACCAGTCGTTTCTGATCTTGTCGGCGGTGATGTTTTCCACGGTCGGCGTGCTGTTGGGCCTGTTGATCGCCGGCCAGCCGTTCGGGGTGGTGATGAGCGGTATCGGCGTCATCGCGCTGGCAGGTATCGTGGTCAACAACAACATCGTGCTGATCGACACCTACAACGTGAACCGCAGCGCGGGCCTGAATGCCTGGGATGCGGTGATCCAGACCGGCGCCGAGCGTCTTCGGCCGGTGGTGTTGACCACGGTGACCACGATTCTTGGCCTGCTGCCCATGGTATTGCAGATGAATATCGACATCGTCGGGCGTTCGATCACCTTCGGCGCGCCGTCGACCCAGTGGTGGACCCAGCTCGCCACGGCCATCGTAGGCGGGCTGATGTTTTCGACGCTGCTTACGCTCGTGCTCACCCCCTGCATGCTGGTGCTGGGCGCCCGCGTGGGTGCGCGCTTTTCGAAACGTCGTGGAGAGGCTGCATGAGAGCAGGCAATCGCCGCTATCGCGCGCCGGCGATGGGTATCGCGCTGCTGGCCATGGCCGGGGGGCTGCCGGCCCACGCCGCGCAGAACCTGCTCGATACCTACGATCAGGCTCTGCGCAACGATACCGAACTGCTCACCGCGCGCGCCGAGTCCGGCGCGGCCGATGCACGCTATCGTCAGGCCCGTGGTCAGCTGCTGCCGTCGCTGTCGGCTAGCGCCAGCTACACGCGCGTCGAACAGGAGCAGACCTTCGAGTCGCCCGAAGGCGGCGATACCGGCTTTGCCGGCGGGGGCGGCTTCTTTGGCGGCAACGATGGGCCGACGACCTCCGATCAGAAAGGTTATTCGCTGAATCTGACCCAGCCGCTGTTCAACTGGACGGCCTGGCAGAACAAGGACGCGGCGAATGCGCGCCGCGATCAGGCGGTGCTGGCGTTGTCCAACGCCGAGCAGACGCTGATCGTGCGGGTGGCCGAGGCGTACTTCGACGTGCTGGCCGCGCGCGATGCCTTGAATTCCGCGCGCGAGCAGCAGCGCTCGATTCAAAGCCAGCTCGACCGGGCCCAGGCCGCCTATGATGCCGGCCTGGATCCGATCACCGACCAGCAGGAGGCACAGTCCAGCCTCGACAGTGCCCTGGTCGATTCCATCGATGCAGAGAACCAGCTGGCCAGCGCGCGCGATGCGCTGATCTCGTTGACCGGTCGCGCGCCGCAGGCGTTGTCCGGTATCGAGGTCGACGAAGCCATGCCCGCGCCGGGCCGCGACGACAGCGCGCGCGATCGCGAGGCGTGGCTGGCCGTGGCGCTGGAACGTTCGCCCCAGGTGGCGGCCTCGGAAGCCGCTTGGCGTGCGGCCCGCGAACAGATCGGCGCCGAACGCGGCGGCCATTTGCCGACCGTCAATCTGGTCGGGCGCGTTGGGCGCCAGGAGCAGTTGTTCCCGCTCGGCGCCGGTGGCCAGGCCAATCTGGTGGACGAAACCCGTTCGGTCGGCGTCGAGCTGGAAATGCCGCTATTCGCTGGCGGATCCACGCGCGCGGCGGTTTCCGAAGCCGAATACAACGCCGAACAGGCGCGCCTGGACGTAATCTCGGCACGGCGCCAGCTGCTTATCGATATCAACAACGCCTACCGCAACGTTCAGGCCACGAAGCGCCGCCTGAACGCGCTCGATCGGGCCATTGCCTCGGGCCAGACCGCGCTCGAGGCGGCTCAGGCGGGTTATCGGCTCGGCAATCGAACGGTGCTCGACGTGATCGATGCGCAGATCGCGCTCGTGCAGCGACGCGCCGATCGCAAGCAGGCCTGGTACGACCATGCGCTGGCACGCTTGCGCCTGCGCGCGGCGGCCGGGGTACTGAATTTTGACGAACTCGCGCGTATCAACGCGCGCCTGCGGGGTGCGCCCGAGGCCGGAATCGCCGGCTGACGCGTCGTTTTGCGATTTGTGTGTCGAGGCAGGCGGTGCGAAGGTGTGCGGCTGCTATGATCGACATCGCCCGATGACAACGGCGACGATACGCCGCTCGGGTTGAGCGCATCATAATAACGACGACAAGTTCGAGGAGCATGGCGCCGGTCCTGCGATGGATGGGCGCCACACCGATGCATGGACGGCAGTTTTCTCTATCTGAGTGTCGAGACCTGGAAATATATTTCCATGCCGGTGATAAGCGCCGTGGTCGGCTACGTGACCAACGTCGTGGCGATCAAGATGATGTTCTATCCCGTCGAGTTCATCGGTGCGTATAAACCGTGGCTCGGCTGGCAGGGCATCGTGCCGCGCAAGGCCTCGAAGATGACCGGCATTTCGGTGGATACGATCACCGAGTCGTTGATTACCGAAGACGAGATCTTCAGCCGGCTGGATCCGGCGCGCGTCGCCGACGAACTCGAAGCCCCGATGATCGAGCTGACCGATGAAATCACCGATACGGTGATGTATCGGCACCATCCCACCCTGTGGGAGGCGTTGCCGCTGGTAGTGCGAAGCCAGATCAAGCGGCGCGTACGAGCCCAAGCGCCCACGATCATCCGCGAGCTGATGAACGAAGTGCGCAGCAACGTGCGCTACATGTTCGATCTCAAGGGCATGATCACCCGCGTGCTGGTGCGCGAAAAGAATCTGCTCAACCGGATCTTTTTGGAAACCGGGCGCAACGAATTCGTATTCATCGGTCGTTCCGGCGCCTACTTCGGATTTGCCTTCGGCCTGATCCAGATGCTGATCTGGGTGTTCTTCCAGGCCTGGTGGCTGTTGCCGCTGTTCGGGCTGCTCGTGGGCTGGGCCACCAACTGGCTGGCCTTGAAGATGATCTTCAATCCCAAGCGCGGTTTTCGTATTTTTGGCTTCACGGTTCAAGGCCTGTTCTTCAAGCGACAACAGGAGGTCGCCGCGGACTACGGCAACCTCGTGGCCACGCAGATTCTCACCCCGGCCAATATTCTCGAAGAGATTCTGACCGGCCCCTATGCCGATAAACTGTTCGCGCTGGTTCAGACCGAGGTGCAGCGTGCGATCGACTCCAGTGCGAGCGTAGCCCGTCCGTTCGTGAACTGGACCTGGGGCAGCGACGAATACGAGCAGATCAAGGCCGACGCCGTGGCCGAGGTGGTGGCTCGCATGCCGCAGACGCTATCGCATATGACCGGCTATGCCGAAGACGCCATGGCGATACGGGAAACGCTGGTCACGCGTTTGCAAAGCCTCACGCCGCGCCAGTTCGAAGGCATGCTGCGGCCCGCGTTCGAGGAAGACGAGTGGATACTGATTGCGGTTGGCGCGGCTCTGGGTCTGGCCGTGGGCTGGTTCCAGTTGATCGTGCTCTTCTCGAGCGTTTTCATGGAGCGTTTTGGCGGCATGACCGGCCTGGGATGAGGTCGGCAACACGGGCCGTGCACAGCGCGGCCGTCTCGATTTGGAGATAGACGATGGCGGGCAGAAAGAATCTGACGGTGCGAACGCCGCGAGCGTTCCAGTTTTTGCGCCAGGCCGCACGCGCTGCCGAGGAATGGCCAGTGGCCGGTTCTGCGGTGCGCCGCTTTCAGGATGCCGAAAGCTGGGCCATGGCCGAACTCAAGCAGCGCCTGGATGCGATGTCCGACGACGGCGTGGATAACAGTGCGCGCACGCGCGCTGCAACCGTAGAGGGGCCGGCCCCGCGCGACATGATGGCGCGGCTGATCGCGCAGTCGCGCGGTGTCGATCCCGAAGCGGCCCGGGTATGGATGTATCGCCAGACCCTGGCCCGGCTCGTCCCGGATCAGGTCGCGATGATGGCGCTGCTGGCCGATCGCGAAATCGCGCCGCTATGCCATATCGCCGCCGGGCGACTGCCGGCCGGGCCGGTGAGCGTGGTGGTGCTGTCCAACGCCAGCTCGCTCGGACGCGATGCCGGCGTGCTGCTGCGCGACTACGTGCCGCAATACATGAGCGAACTGCTCGCGCTGGGCGTGTTCGAAGCCGGCCCCGAAGACGACCGCCTGGCGGATCAGTACGAGCTGCTCATGGCCGACACCCAGCTACGAAACACCATGGATCGGGTCCGTCGCGACATGCGGCTTTATCCGCGGCTTCAACGCTTTAGCGTCCACATGAGCGACTACGGCAAGGCCCTGTGGCAGGACTGCAGACCGCTGGATCCGGCGTCCGCACGCCCGTCGGCCGGCGGTGGCTAGCGCGTAGGGCTCTGCCCGAGTGCGTGTCGTGCTGTTAAGCTGATAAAGCCGAAAATATATCGTTTCTACATACAGAAACCTGACCCACGAGGAGACCGGTCGATGAGTGAATCCGAGCGCGACACGCTGAGTGTCTGGGACGTGTTGAAACCCACCGCCGACAAACTCAGCGGGGTCGACCGGCTGCTCATGGGCGCGGGCCTTCTGCTCAAGTCCAGGTTCCGCGACAACATCACCATCGCGACGCTGATCGAAGGTCATGCCGGACGCAGTCCCCAGCATGACGCAATCACGTTCGAGAACGAGCGCTATACCTATGCCCAGCTCAACGCCAACGCGAACCGCTATGCGCGCACCCTCAAGGCGGGCGGCATAGGAAAAGGCGACGTGGTGGGGGTGCTGCTGGACAACCGGCCGGAAACCCTTTTCATCGTGGCGGCCCTGGCCAAGCTCGGCGCGGCCGCGGCGATGTGTAACACCAAACAGCGCGGCGACGTGCTCGCGCATAGCCTGAGTACGGTCAAGCCGAAGGCCATGCTCGTGGGCGACGAACTTTTCGAAGCCTTCGACGAAATACGCGGCGAGTCCGGCATCGCCGACCTTAGCCCGCTATGGCTGGTGCCCAGCAGCAGCCGGGCGGCCACCGAGCCGGCGCCCGAGGGCTGGACCGATTTCGTTGCCGAGGCCGCCAACCAACCGACCGGCAATCTCGACGACGCCGCCGAGGTGTCGTCCAAGGACACCTGCTTCTATATCTTCACGTCGGGTACCACCGGCATGCCCAAGGCATCGCGCATGAGCCACGTACGCTGGCTGCGCGGCGGTGCGGGGCTGGGCATGGCAGGGCTGCGACTGACCCCGGAAGACCGGTTTTACTGCCCGCTGCCGCTCTATCACAACAATGCGCTGACCGTGTCCTGGTCGTCGGTGCTCTGTGCCGGCGCGACGTTCGCGCTCGCGCCCAAGTTCAGCGTCAGCAATTTCTGGCCGGACGTGCGTCATCACAAGGCGACGGTGTTCTGCTATATCGGCGAGCTGTGTCGCTATCTGTTGCAGGCCGAGCCGCATGAAAACGACCGCAACCACGCCATTCGGGCGGTCATCGGCAATGGCCTGCGGCCGGATATCTGGGACGAGTTCAAGGCACGCTTCGGCATCGAACGGGTATGCGAGTTCTACGGTGCCAGTGAGGGCAACCTGATCTTCGTCAACGGTTTCAACATGGATCGTACGGCCGGCTTTTGTCCGCTGCCGTTTGCCGTGGTGGAATACGACTCCGAAACCGAGGAGCCGGTCACCGACAGCAACGGCCGTATGAAAGAGGTCAAGAAGGGCGAAACGGGTCTGTTGCTCAACAAGGTGACCGATTTCGCGCCCTTCGAAGGCTATACCGACCCGGAAGCCAGCGAGAAGAAACTCTTCCGCGGCGTTTTCAAACAGGACGACTGCTATTTCAACACCGGCGATCTCGTGCGCCGGCAGGGCATGCGGCATATCGCCTTCGTCGATCGCCTGGGGGATACCTTCCGCTGGAAGGGCGAAAACGTGGCGACCACCCAGGTCGAGAATGCCCTTAACGCATTCAGCCAGATCGAGGAATCGGTGGTCTACGGGGTGGAGGTGCCGCATAGCGACGGCCGTGCCGGCATGGCCGCTATTACGCCGGTACGCGATCTCGAGGATATCGACTGGGGCGCGCTGGTCAGCCATCTGCGCGACGAGCTACCCGACTACGCGGTGCCCGTGTTCATCCGCCTGCGTCCGGAGCAGGAAGTCACCGGCACCATGAAATATCGCAAGGTCGACCTCAAGAAGCAGGCTTATAGCCCCGAGGGTGACGAGCCCGTTTACATGCTCAAGGGCGGCGCTGATCGCTACGAGCCGATCGACGACGCCACCCGCGACGCGTTGGCCGACGGCGATATCCAGCTCTAGGGCGTGTCGTCATGAGATAAGGCGGCGCATCGGCGGCCCGCGCCTTGCCTGACACGCCCGGCGCGGGCAATGCGACGTCATATCTCATGACGCCACCCCCTAGCGGCGAGCACGGGCCCGACTGCGCGCCGGCCCTCGCTTAGCGGGGGCTGGCGGGATTCAACCGGCGGAGCTGGAGGCGGCGGTATCGAAATCGTCGTCGCCCGACTGGGTGGCTTCGTAATGCTGGGCCCCGAAGATCATCGCCCGGAACAGAATCTTGGCTTCGCGCGCCATCTCGGCCGCACTCAGACCCGTGTTCTCGGTCAGCCATTCCGCGATCAGCTCGTTGAACATGCCCACCAGCGCCACCGACGGCAGGTGGTAATCGCGTGCCGGAATCACGCCGTTCTCGGCCATCAGCTCGGCATAGCGGCGGATGATCTCGGCCAGCTGGTGGGTCGTTTCACGGCGCTTTTTCTCCATGACTTCGGATACGCCTACGGCCTCGATACAGATAATGCGGCCGCGACGCGGGTCGTCGAGCAGAAAATACACCGCGGCTTCGATGGTGTCGGCCACCCGCTGGGTTAGGGGTGTGCGCGTTTCCGTCAGCGATGTCCGCACGATCTGATCCATTCGCTGGACCAGTTCGGCGTGTACGGCGTGCAGGATCGATTCGCGGCCTTCGAACTGTTCGTAGAAATGGCGCGTCGATACCTTGGCATGCGAACACACGGCCTCGATCGGCGTGGCTGCATAGCCGCGCTCCCCGAACAAATCGGTGCCAGCGGCTATAAGTCGCTGATAGCGCTGTGTTCTGAGCTGCTCTGCGCTGAGCCCACGATAACCGCGCCGGCGCGGCTTACGACTGGAAGATTTTGGATCTGTTTCTTTCACGTGCTTGAGCCTGCTTGACGAGCCGAGTCGTCTTGCTATGATCTGAAAACAATTCTTTTTCGAAAACGGGATTCGCTGCGCTGCCTGAGTGAGATAGGGGCGTAAGTGGTGATGACAACCCGTTCAAGATGGAAGCCATAGTCATGACAGCACTCATTGTCGCATTAGTACTCGTTGGCCTGTATTGGACATTGCTCTACCGTGGCGTGTCGCTCGCGGTATTCAGCGCGGTGACCGTGGGAGCCGTTGCGGCGCTGTGGGCAACCGGCGTGCTCGGGCCGATCGGCGTGACCGTAGCCGCCGTCGTGGTCGGCGTGCCGTTGGCCATCTTCAATGCCGTGCCGGTGCGCCGCGCGCTGATGACCAAGCGCCTCTACGGCGTGTTCCGCAAAATCCTTCCGGAAATGGGGCCGACCGAGAAGGAAGCCCTTGAAGCCGGCGACGTCTGGTGGGAAGCCGAGATGTTTCGCGGTCGTCCGGACTGGAAACAGCTGCACGATTTCGAACTCACCAAGCTGACCGCCGAGGAGCAGTCGTTTCTCGACAATGAAACCGAGCAGCTGTGCGCGATGATCGACGACTGGCAGGTCAACTTCGAGCTCAAGGACCTGCCCGAGGACGTCTGGGACTACATCCGCAACAACGGCTTTTTTGCCATGCTCATTCCCAAGAAGCATGGTGGCCTGGGATTCTCGGCCTACGGGCAGTCCTGTGTGGTGGCCAAGATCGCGACCCGTTCGCTGACCGCGGCGGTGACGGTCATGGTGCCGAACTCGCTCGGCCCGGGTGAGCTGCTCACCCACTACGGCACCAAGGAACAGCAGGAGAAATGGCTGCCAGGCCTGGCCTCCGGCAAGGAGCTGCCCTGCTTCGCGCTGACCGGCGTGGAAGTCGGTTCCGATGCCACCAAGATGCCGGATACCGGCATCGTGTGTAAGCGCACCGTCGACGGCGAAGAGGTGCTGGGCCTGTCGCTGAGCTTCAACAAGCGCTATATCACCCTCGCGCCGGTTGCCACCATGATGGGCCTGGCCTTCAAGCTCAAGGATCCGGACGGCCTTCTGGGCGATCCGGACACGGTCGATTACGGCATTACCTGTGCGCTGTTGGCCACCGATACGCCGGGCGTGAAGATCGGTCGTCGCCACTTCCCGGGTGCAACGTTCATGAACGGCCCGATCCAGGGCGAAGACGTGTTCGTGCCGATCGATTCGATCATCGGCGGCCCGGACAAGGCCGGCAAGGGCTGGCGCATGCTTGTCGAATGCCTGTCGGCCGGTCGCGGTATCTCGCTGCCGGCGCTGTCCACGGCTACGGGCAAGGGTATGTACGGCATCACCGCCGCCTACTCGCGTATTCGTCGTCAGTTCGGTACCGAAATCGGCAATTTCGAGGGCGTGCGCGAAGGCCTGGGCGTGATCGGCGGCTATGCCTATATCCTGGAAAACGTGCGCAACCTCACGGCTTCGGGCGTGGATCACTGCACGCCGAGCGTGGTCACGGCGATGATCAAGTATCACTCCACCGAGATGATGCGCACCGTCATTACCCACTCCATGGATATTCATTCCGGTCGCGGCATCATCATGGGTCCGCGCAACTATCTGGCCGCGGCCTATCAGGCGCTGCCGGTGGCGATTACCGTCGAGGGCGCGAACATCATGACGCGCAGCCTCATGGTCTTTGGCCAGGGCGCGATCCGCTGCCATCCGTACGTTTATAGCGAGATGGAAGCGGCCCACAATCCGGACTTCAATGCCGGCCTGCAGGAATTCGACCGTCTGCTGTTCTCCCATCTGGGCTATTCGGTCAACCGTGCGGTGCGTGCCTTTACGCTGGGCATGACCGGCGCGCGGCTAGCCAAGGCGC
This sequence comes from Salinisphaera sp. C84B14, assembly GCF_040361435.1. Classification (NCBI taxonomy): domain Bacteria; kingdom Pseudomonadati; phylum Pseudomonadota; class Gammaproteobacteria; order Salinisphaerales; family Salinisphaeraceae; genus Salinisphaera; species Salinisphaera sp. C84B14. The sequence continues at coordinate 17,792 of NZ_APNL01000019.1, forward strand.
CGGTCAACAACGCCATGAGCGATTACTATCGCCACATGGAGCGTTTCTCGGCGGCGCTGGCCTTCTGTGCCGACCTGTCCATGGGCACGCTGGGCGGCGCCCTGAAGCTCAAGGAGTCGACCTCGGCGCGCCTGGGCGACGTGCTCAGCCATCTGTACATGGCCTCGGCCACGCTCAAGGGGTTTGAGGTCAACGGCGGCACCGACGAAGACAAGGTGCATGCGACCTGGGCGATGGAATATCACCTGCACGCGATCGAGAACGCTTTCCACGAGTTCGTGCGCAACTACCCGATCAAGGCGGCGCGCCCGGTGCTCAAGCTGATCGCCCTGCCGCGCGGTCGCCGTTTCTCCGGCCCGACGGATAGCATGAATGCCGCGGTTTGCGACATGATGCTCAACATGAAGCTGGATACGCCGTTCGGTAAGCGCATGAGCTACGATCTCTACATTGGCCGCGGTGAAAACGATCCGACCGGTCGTCTGATGAACGCCTTCGAGAAACTGCAGGAAGTCGACAGCTTCTACAGCGAGTTTCTGCGCGGCGTGAAGCATGGCGAGATCGAAGGCGAAACCGTCGAAGAGCAGCTTGAAAGTGCGGTTGCCAAGCAGCTGCTGTCGGCCGATCAGGCTCAGCAGATTCGCGAATACGATCGGATGCGCTACGACGTGCTGCTCACCGACGACTTCAGCAAGGAATATCTGGCGAATCCGCTGTCTGAAAAGGCGCGGCGCGAAGAGGGCCGGCCAGCGGATCTGCGTATCGCCTCATGACCCGAAGCTTGCTCGGCGCCAAGCTGGTCGACGTCGGCGGTGGCAGCCTTGCCCGTATCACGGGTGTGGATGCCGCCGCCGAAGTCGCGCCCCAGCAGGTCGGGCTGACCGCGGGCGCGGTCGATTCGATCTGGTCGAGCGTGGAAGCGCTCTATCGGACGGGGGCCTACCCGGCAGCCACCTTCTGTCTGCGCCGGCGCGGCCGGATCGTGTTGAACCGATCGATCGGCTATGCCCAGGGCGGTGGCCCCGGCGAAAGCCGTGGGCCGCATGCGCGTTTGGCCGAGCCGGATACGCCGATCTGTCTGTTCTCGGCCAGCAAGGCGGTTACCGCCATGCTGATGCACAAGCTCGCCGAAGAGGGCGGCGTAGACCTGGATAATCGGGTGTCGCGCTACCTGCCGGAGTTCACCGGCGGCGGCAAGGATCGTACGACCCTCGCCCAGGTGCTTTCGCATCAGGGCGGTTTCCCCATGTTCGACGTGGATCCCGCGGACGGCCCCGAGACGTTGCTCGACTGGCAACGGTGTATCGAACTGATCTGCGCGGCGCCGGCCGAAAAGGGCGGCAAACGTCTGGCCTACCACGCCATAACCGGGGGCTTCATTCTTGCCGAAATCATTCGGCGCGTGACCGGTATGTCCTTCACCGACTATCTGGATACACGCTTTCGTCAGCCGCTGGGGATGCGCTATTTCACCTACGGGCTGGACGGTCGCTCGCGTGGTCGCGTGGCCACGAACTATGTCGCCGGTCAGCCGGTGCGCTTTCCCATCTCCATGCTGGCCCGCCAGGCGTTGTCCGCCGATTTTGCAGAAGTGGTCGATATTTCCAATCGCGACTACTTCATGGACGCGGTCGTTCCCGCGGGCAACCTCTATTCTACGGCCGAAGAGCTGTCGCGCTTTTACCAGATGATGCTCGATGGCGGTCGTTATGACGGCCGTCAGGTCATGCAGCCGGACACCATTCGCCGCGCGATCAAGCCCGCGGTGCGCCTGCGCTACGACCATACGCTCAAGATTCCCATGCGATACAGCGAAGGCCTGATGCTGGGCGTAAACCCGTTCGGCCTGTACGGGCCGATGACCGGCAGCGCCTACGGTCACCTGGGCTTCATGAACATCCTGGGCTGGGCGGACCCGGATCGCGATATCGCGGTATCGCTGCTGGTGACCGGCAAGTCCATCCTTGGGGGCCATCTGCTGGCGCTCGGCCAGCTTTTGAGTACGTTGTCCTGGCAATGTCGAGGTTGATCCGCATGGCCGATCCGAAGACGACAAAGCAACAATCGCGCGCCACCGAGATGGCGCATAAACCCTTGGCATCACGCACCGTGGCCGACCGCGGTGTCTGGCTGCGCGGCGGGCTGTCGATGGCAACCGACGCCTTCGTCGGCTCGGTGAATATCGTCAACGGTATCCACCAGGCCGTAACCCGAACCGTGAGCCGACTGGCTCCACCGGCGCGGCCGATTGGCCGGGGCAGCGATTTTGTCTACGGCCGGGTACGCGATATCGGCCGGCTCAGCTTCTTCGGCGTGCGCCAGGTGGCCGGGCTGGCCGAAACGCTGGTGCCCGGGCGCAAACGCGACATGCCGCAGCGGCTCGCGCTGGGCGTGCATAGCGCGCTCAACGGGGCGTTCGGCGACTATCTCGAGCGCAGTGACAATGAGCTTGCGCTCACCATGACGCTCGTCGATGAAGCCGGGCGCGCCATCGAGCCGAGCGTGCCCGGCCTGCGTGCCGCCTTGTCCGAGCCCAGTCCACGCGTGGTGATTCTGGTCCACGGTCTGGGCATGAACGATCAGCAGTGGCGCCAGGCCGGGCGCGACGACTTCGGCCAGCGCCTGGCGCGCGACTTCGGCTATACGGCGCTACGTCTTCGCTACAACAGCGGGCGCCATATTTCCCAGAATGGTCGCGATTTCGCGGCGCTGCTGCAGGCACTGCATGCCAGCTACCCGGCCGCGATCGAACGGCTGACCATCGTCGGCCATAGCATGGGCGGGCTGGTCGCGCGCAGCGCCTGCCACTATGCCGAGCAGGCCGGCCATGACTGGGTCGATACGCTGACCGACCTGGTCCTGCTGGGTTCGCCGCATCTGGGCGCGCCGCTCGAACGTCTGGGCCGTCAGTTCACCCATACGCTCACGCGGCTGCCTTATACGCGGCCGCTGTCCGCGCTTGGCGAGATTCGCAGCGCCGGGGTCAAGGATCTCAGTCTGGGCTATCTCCGAGACGAGGACTGGCAGCAGGACACGCATGCCCGACCCACGCCGCCCGAAGCGCTCGCCTCGCCCGATCATGTCGGCCACTTTCTGGTTGCCGCGACCCTGGGGCGCCGCGGCGACGACCCGCTGGGTCGCTGGTTCGGCGATCTGCTGGTGCCGGTGTCGAGCGCGGTGGGCCATGCCGATGCCCCCAGCCGTCGGTTCAACGCCCGCGACCAGGACGGCCGAATTTTCTACGGCATGAATCACTTCGCGCTAGTGCATCACGACGATGTCTATGCCGCGATCCACGACTGGCTGGCACCGCGCCTGAAGCCGGCCACCCATTAATCCGAAAACAGGAGCCCTAATCTCTATGTCCGATCTGGAAAGCCGCTTTCAGGAAGCCGTCGAAAAGGTGCGCAATGCGCCGGAGGACGGGGGATTCAAGCCGTCGAACGACTACAAGCTCAAGATGTACGCGCTCTACCGCCAGGCCACCGACGGCGACGTCCAGGGCAAGAAACCCGGCATGCTCAACCCGATTGCCCGCTATAAATGGCAGGCTTGGGCCGATATGAAAGGCAAGAACAGCGAACAGGCGATGCAGGAATACATCGCCGAAGTGGACAAGGTCGAAGCCGAATACGGCTAGGCCGTTCAGGCGGCTCGCATGTGGGCGACGAGCGCAGCGGCCGCGGCCGGCGCCAGGCCAGGGGCCTGGCGCCCCAGGGTCGCGGATTCAGCTGGAGCTGTCGGGGGTGCTACGCCCGGCGTCGGCAAGCGCTTCGGCGAGCAGGCCGCCGGCGCAGGCGCCATGCGCACGCTGTCGCGTTTCGGCCGAAAGTCGGGCGCTCGCGTTGGTCAGCGCGTCGCGGTCCGCGTCATCCGCCTGAAGGCGTCGGTCGAGCTCCCAGAGAAAGGGCTTGCGCTCGTTGGCGGCCACTTCCAGCACGCGGGCGAGGCGCTCTTCGCCCATGGCCGTGGTCTGATTACGAAACCGAGCCCAAAGATCGTTGGCGATCACCGAGTCGATTACGCTGCGGATCACGGCTGCGTCGGTAAAGGCCGGTTCGCTGGCGAGCGTGCCGATGAGCCGGCTGGGCATTTCGTCGGCGATCTGCAGCAATGCCGGCCAAAGATCGTCCTGGGCAGCCGCGCGGATGAGCGAGTCGAGTATGGCCGCGTTCTGGGTCATGGCCAGCTCGGCCATGGCCAGCCTGGCGTGCTCGCCGATGCGTAGTAGTGTGGCAAGGACCTCGGGCCAGAGTTGCTCGCTCGCGGCCGCCGCCACGATGGCCTCGCGGCGGTCGCGGTCCAGATGCGCGATCACCCGATCCAGCTGTGTGCTTTCCTCGACAAAAAAGCCGATTTTGAGCAGGTCGCTCTCGTTTTCGATCGCATCGGTGGCTGCGAACAGGGTATGTTCGGGTAGCACGTCCACGAACCGGCTCATGGTGATGATTTCGCCACGCGCCAGTAGTAGGCGGGTGATCGCGATCGCGCGATCCACCGGAAACCCGGCAATGATCGGGCGCGCGCGTACCGGGTCGATATGCAGGCAGGTATCGGCCAGGAAACTGTCGGACAGTCGCGCGGCCAGGTCGATGGCTTTGTCGGGCGCCATCTCGCCGGCAATACGCCCGGCCAGGATTGGCCCGAGCACGCGCTCGGCAATTCGCGCGCTGATGGCCAGCGGCACGATCGACGACAGCCGGGCGAAGCCGGTGAACGTCGGCCGAAACTTTTCGAACAGCGCTTCGGTGATGCCTTCACGCAGCGTACGCAGCCGTTCGGCTTCGAGATAGTCCAGATGTTCGAGTTCGCCGGTGTCGGTTTGCAGAATACGCGCGAGTTTTACCAGTTCAGCCTGGGTGGCCAGATTTCTCATGAGGGGCCCAGGAACAGTTTCTGTACGCGTTTACGCAGCGGCGCGGGCACCATGCCCACGGCCTCGTCGAGCGCGGTTTCAAGCAGGGTGCGCTGATGGCGGGCCGCATTCTTCATCAACGTCTGCAGGTGCTCGCGCTCGTCGGGCGGCAGGCCGTCGATCACGGCCTGTGTGCGCGAATCCAGGGGCAGACGATCGTCGTCACCGTTCATGTCTGTGCAAGCCTCGCGTGCCGCGCGCCGGCGCGTTGCTGGCGCGGTCGGCGCGCTCGAAAAACCGATGTTTTATCCGATGCTACATCAAGCCGGGGTTGCACGCAGGCGGCTTTGAACGAATCGGGAACGGGTTCGAATGCGCCCGTCTCGGGCGTCCGCGCCCCCTTTTTGCCAGAAATTGCGCGGCAACCGACTTGTTTTGACAAGCGGGTGCCCTAAACTTAATCATGTTGCGGTGCACGATGACCGGCTATGGGCCGCGTCAGCGCCAACCAATCGAGGAGTCCAAATGAGTGATTTTCTAGTCCGTGCTTCGTCGAACTCGACGGTTCGCAATGTCATCAAGACGCTGGGCTTGCCCACGCCCACCGAACTCGCGCGGGACGAAGGCGCATATCAGGAGCGCTTTCTCGACAACGAAAAGATTCTGGTTGGCGCGACGGCCAACGCGGCCGCGATCGCGGGTGTGGGTACCACGCTGGAAGCCGCGGGCGCCAACGTACAGCGTGCCGACAAGCCCACGCCGGGCGATGAGGACAAGTTCGACGCGCTGGTGTTCGATGCCACGAACATGGCCGATGTCGCCGAACTGAATGCCCTCTACGACTTCTTCCATCCGGTGGCGCGCAAGCTCACGCGCAACGCCCGTATCGTGGTGCTTTCAAGTCTGCCGTCGGCGATGGAAAGCGTCTCCGCGGCCGCGGCGGCCCGTGCGGTGGAAGGCTTCGTGCGCTCGCTGGCCAAGGAAATCGGTCAGCTTGGTTCGACCGCGAACATGCTCTACGTCGAGCCGGGTGCCGAGGATCGCGTGGCCGCGCCGCTGCGATTCCTGCTTTCGGACTACAGCACGTTCGTCGATGGCCAGCCGCTGACGGTCACCAAGGCCGGCCGCATGCCCGAGGCCGTGCCCGCCACCCAGCCGCTCAAGGACAAGGTGGCGTTGGTTACCGGTGGGGCCCGCGGTATTGGCGCGGCGACCGCAGAGCGCCTGGCGCGCGAAGGCGCGACCGTGGTGTGCTTGGATATTCCCCAGGATCAGGAAACGCTCGAGGAAACCGTCGCCGGTTTCGGCGGTACCGCGCTGCCGCTGGATATCACCGCGGATGACGCGCCGCGCCAGATCGCGGACTTCTTCAAGGAGAAGTTTGGCGGCGTGGATATCGTTGTCCACAACGCGGGCGTGACCCGCGACAAGACGCTGGCCAACATGCCCGATCATTACTGGGACATGGTGATGAGCATCAACCTGCAGGCAATCATCAAGGTCGATGCCCTGCTCGGCGAAGAGAACGTCATCAACGAATATGGTCGCGTGATCTGTCTGTGCTCGATCGGCGGTATCGCCGGCAATCGCGGCCAGACCAACTACGGTGCCACCAAGGCCGGACTGATCGGTTTTGTCGAACGCCGCGGCGCCACCGATCGCGATCGCGGCGTGACCGTCAATGCCGTGGCGCCGGGCTTCATCGAAACCCGTATGACGGCCGAGATGCCGTTTGGCGTGCGTGAAGGCGGCCGGCGGCTGTCGTCGCTGTCGCAGGGCGGCACGCCCCGCGATGTGGCCGAGGCGATTACCTTCCTGTCGACGCCGGGTGCAGGCGGTATTTCGGGCAACGTGCTGCGTGTCTGCGGCCAGAGCCTGATCGGCGCCTAAAATCGCCGCTATTTGCTGCGATGATATCGAGCCGGCCTGTGTTCAGGCCGGCTTTTTCATGGCCGCACGGCGGTCCAGCCAGTCGGCCACCAACGGCCAGATTTCTGCCTGGGCAGGCTTGCTCACCACGATACCGGGGTGATCGAAGTCGATGCTGTAGCCGGTGGCGGTGCCCGCCTGCTCGAAGCGTTTGTCGACGCTGGAAAAGTGATCGATGAAACGCCGGCAGCCGGCGCTGGGATCGACACGATCGGCCGCCCCGGACACCGCGAGTACGGGCTGGTCGATACGCCGGAGCGTGTCGCGAAGATAGGCATTTCGGCGGCCGGTTTCGACCCAGTGGGTTGCATCCATCAACGCTGCGGTCGGCTCGTTTTCCGGGCCAAGACCGGCCGCGCGGGCGGGGAAATACCCCAGCAGCCAGGCCAGGCCACGGGTGAGCCGATTGGCGGGCCAATCGAGCATACGCTTGTCGACCTCGAACTGGCTGGCAATTAGCACCAGTCCGGCGATCGCCTGCGCTTCGAGATAGCGGGCGCTGGCAAGCGCGCACATCACGCCGCCGAAGGAATGACCGATCCAGAACGCCGGCTGTGCGTAGCGCTCTTTGATGTGCGCCTGTACCGCGGGCAGATCGTATTTGACGTGGTCGATCAGCCCGGCGCGGGCGCTGCAGGGCGGCGAATCCGACAGCCCGCGGCGCTGAACGATGAATGCCTCGTAGCCGCGCCTGGCAAGATAGGCGGCCAGCCCGATCTGTCGCTCGGACAGCCAGAAGCGCCGGCCGGTGAACATCCCGGATACCAGAACCACCGGCGCCCGGGTTGCTACGCGTTCGGCGCGTACCGAGGTGACAAGACAACAGCCGCCGTCGCCGGCCGCGAGCGTATGCTCGGCGATCTCGAGAGGCGGCAGCCGCGTGTCAGCCACGGGCGACGCGCCAGGCGATGGCGACCACGCAGAACGTCACCACGAGGGTGAGCAGCCGACGCAGCTGCAGGAAACCGCGACTCTGCCAGCCACGCCGCGCGCCGTGTTCGTCGATCAGCCAGGCGGCAAGCAGGGCGGCGATCAGCAGGATGGCGCGCCAGGGGGCGGCAGTGAGCAGCGCGCCCCAGGCCACGATGGCCGGCGACACGGCTAACGTCATGTCCAGCGCCGAGGCCCGCCCGGCGGCGAGCATGCGCCCCCATTGCACGCCGCCGATGAAGGCCACGATAGTGGCCAGATACGGCAGCAGCCAGCGCAATGCGGTGCGTGCATCCAGAGAGTAGCCGCTATAAGCGTGATAGAGGCCGGCGACGAACGGCAGCAGCGCAAGCAGGCCGAGGGCACAGGCAACGGGCAGGGCGGATCTTTTCTTGGCCATGGGAAGCGTTGAGCAGTGGGCGAAACGCGATCTTACCCGCTCATGCCGGCTTGAAGTGGCTCACCATCGCGCGTACCAGCGGTTTCATGAAATAGTTGCTCTCGGGCATGAGCGTGACCTGTACGCCTTCGGCTTCAAGGCGTTCGCCCACGAGCGGACCGACCGCCGCCACGCAGAGCCCGTTCAGGGCGCGCGTGAGCGCCTCGGCCTGGTCGTTGGCCCGGGCGACCTTGTAGAGCCGCTTGATCTGGGGTGAGCTGGTGAATGCCACCGCATCCATGTCGCCCGCCACGATACGGTCAATGAACGCCAGAACCTGCGGCGTTTCGGTTTCGTCGGCATAGACGTAGGGTGCCACCGCCTTCACCTGGGCCTGTTTGTCGCCCAGGAAATCCATCAGCGGGGTGTTCGGATCGCTGCCATACAGCTGCACGCCGACGCGATGGCCGGCCAGGTCGGCATCGGCGAGCGCTTCGATGACGCCGGCCGTGGTTGGCTGGGTCGCGGCCACGTCGCTGCGTAGCTTGAGCGCGCGCAGTTCGCGTACGGGCTTGGGCCCGCGCGTGATCGTGCGCGCCTGACCCAGCCGTTCGACGAACGCCGTCAGTCGCGTCTGGCCGTCGCGTTCGGCGAAGTCGCGCAGGCGGCGCAGGCCTTCGCCGGTCAGCCAGATCATCTCGTCCAGACCGTTGTCGATGACGTCGTCGAGCCAGCGCGTCACGTGCGCCTGGTCCGGCGTGTCGCGGATATCCACCAGCGGGCAGCGCACTGTCAGCGCGCCGCGTCGCTCGAGCATGTCGGCGAACAGGTCGAGCTGACGCGATTCGGGCACGCCGATACGGCAGCCTTCGAGATCTCTGGCGTCGGGGGATGTCGTCATGAGTGCGTCCATGGGTGCAATAAGGTCAGTGTACCGAGTGCCGCCGCGCACGACAGTTGCCATGGCGTGACGGATGGCGTCACACTGACATCGACTATTGGCACGGTCAGGAACACGGTCCATGACGCTTGCAGTCGGTATCAGCATCGTATTCGCGCTCGCTCTGGCAGGGACGGGGTATCTGCTCTGGCGTGCCTATCGCCGGCTCGATGCGCTCAATGCACAGATCGCGCAGCTCGCGCACGATCTCGAACACGCCAACGAGGAGCTCGCCGGGGTGTTGGCCGAGGTCAGCGGCAGTCGCATCATCGTGGAGGTGATCAACCCCATGACCCTGGCCCGGGCGCGTTCACGCTGGGGCGCGGCGCTGGTGGGCGTGGCCCCGCGCATGATCCGACGACGGGTGTACGAGATCGTGGCGCGCGAGATGAAGCAACAGCTCGCCTCGCAGGGTGTCGAAGCCCATCTGGATATTTTCCACCCCACCGGCTCATGATCGTCGTCGCCGCGGTAAGTCTTGCCTTCATCGTCGTTATCGTCGCCGCGATACGGCTGAACATGGCCATCGCCGACACCCGGGAACGCTTTCGCGTGCTGGCAGCCGGCTATGGCGATGCCGGGCTGCTGGTGAGTGCACGGAACCGCTTTCGTCGCCGCCAGGAAAGCGTCGAGCAAGTGGTCGATACCGGCACCGTTGGCCTGCAGACCGCGCATCGCACCATATCCGGCTGGTTCGGCACGCAGCACAGCGCGGATGGCATCTACGACAACGTGCGTGCATTCAATCGCAATGTCGGCCGGGCCCTGTCGGGTTTGTTCGCGCCGGGGCCGAAAAAACGCAGTGAAAGCCTGCAAGAATGGCGTGAGAAGCAGGATTCGACCGCTCGGCGCGATCGCGCCGACGACGAATCCTGACACGCGTCGCGGCCGCTGGGCTCAAGAATGAAATCGCGCCGCCGTTAATCGCAGGATGAAACGCCTCAATCGTATCGCTACCGGCGCTGCTGCCCTGATCCTGGGGCTGCCCGCTTTGGGCGCGCTGCCGCTATGGGCCCAGCCCGCCCAGCCGCAAACCTCGCAGCCGCATACGAGAGCCCATGGCCATGGGCCACGTCCCGGCTTCGGGCATGGCGATTCCGATGCCGGCGTGCATATCTATCTACAGCCGCAAACCGAGCACTGGCCGTCTAACTACTGGCCGGACAACTATCAGCTTGACGGCTACGACGGTCAGCCCGATCGGCCCACCCGCTGCGCGGGCGAAAGCGGCCGTACCTATTCAACACGCCAGGTCGAGTGCCCCGAGGGTCAGAAGGCCGTCGAAGGCGGGCGGCGCTGGTCCACCACGCCCTGAAACCCCTTGTGCCGTCGCCCCGTTGTAGGGCGCGGCAAAAAAAGTTTCATAAGGCGGCTCATACGTTAAAGGATTCGTGGCCCGGCGCCGATAGGCTCTGCAACCCAGCTCGTTGTATCGAGCACGTGTTATTCGCAGGTACGCCATGGCAGTTACATCGTCACTCGGAATCGGCTCCGGACTGGATTTGAGCTCGTTGCTCGACGGGCTACGCAGCTCCGAGCAGCAGCGCTTGGTTCCTTTGCAGCGACAGGCAAGCAGCTACAACACCAAGCTGTCCGCCTACGGCACGCTTCAGAGCTCGCTGGCCAATTTCCAGACCGCGGCCGAATCGTTGGGCAAGGCAAGCCTCTACGAAGGGGTCAAGACCACCACCGATAGCGATGCCTTCAAGGCGGTCGCCAGCGAAAAGGCCGATCCGGGCAGCTATAGCATCGAAGTCGAGCAGCTGGCACGCAGCCAGTCGCTGGTCAGCGCCGGCCAGGCCAGTGTGGACGACAAGATCGGCAGCGGCGGCACGATCACGCTTTCGCTGGGCGATGCGTCCGGCAACGTCAGCGAAACGGTCGATATCGATCTGGCTGGCGCCGACAGCAGCCTGTCCGGCATCCGCGACGCGATCAACGGCGCCGATATCGGTATTAACGCCTCCATCGTCAACGACGGCAGCGGCACCCCGTACCGTCTGGTGCTGTCGTCCAACACCACCGGCACGGCTTCGCAGATCTCGGTGAGCGTTGCAGAAAGCAACGGTGACGGTTCCACCCCGCTGGGCGATCTGCTCAACTACGACAGCACGGCGGGCAGCGGTGCGATGAGCCAGACCGTGGCTGCGCGGGACGCCAAGCTTTCGGTCAACGGCATTGCGATCGTCAGCCAGACCAACCGGGTCGAGGAAGCCATCGAAGGCGTGACCCTCACGCTGAGCAAGACCACCAGCGAGCCCCAGTCGCTGACCGCCACCCGCGACACGGATTCCGTGAAAGCCGCGCTGGAAAAGTTCGTCAAGGCCTATAACAGCGTCAATACGTTGTCGGACAAGCTCACCGCCTTCGACAGCGAGAAAGAGATCAGCGGCGTGCTGCTGGGCGACTCGACCGCGCGAACCGCGGAAACGCGCGTGCGCGGTGCGCTGAACACGCCGATCAGCGGCGGTGCCTTTTCCAGCCTGGCGGAAATCGGCATCAGCCTGCAGCGCGACGGCACCATGAAGATCGACGACGAAAAGCTCGACAAGGCGCTGGCGAACAACCTCGCCGATGTCGGTCAGCTGCTGGCCGGCAAGGACGAAAGCGGCGGTCTGTCGAAGGTGCTGGTATCCACGCTGGATGCCGTTGCCGGTGAGCAGGGTCTGCTGCAGTCGGCCAGCAACGGCATGAAAACCCGCATCGACAATCTCACAGAAAGCATGGAGCGCGAACAGGAGTCGATCGATTCCACCATCGCGCGCTATCAAAAGCAGTTCGTGCAGCTCGACTCGATCATGGCGTCGATCAACTCGACCAGCAATTACCTCACCCAGCAATTCGCATCGCTCAACAAATCGAGCGATTAGGCATTAATAGCAAGGAACGCTCATGGCTTCTTACGCAAATCGCGCGGCAAGTGCATACAAGAAACTCGGCGTCGAGACCGACGCCATGAGTGCCAGCCCGCACCAGTTGATCGTACTGCTGTTCGACGGCGCGCGCAGCGCTCTCGGGCGTGCGCAGTGGGCGATCTCCCAGAACGACGCGGCCGGCAAGGGCCAGGCGTTGTCCAAGGCCATCGACATCATCGAACTCGGCCTGCGGGCAGCGCTGGATATCGAGCGCGGTGGCGAGATCGCCGAGCGTCTGGATTCGCTTTACGACTATATGACCCGCACTTTGATCCGTGCCAATATCCATAGCGATGCGTCGAAGATCGCGCACGTGGACACGCTGCTCGAGGATATCGGTTCGGCATGGAAGCAGATCGGCACCGCCCCGTCGATGCCGTCGGTTGCTGCCGTCCAGTCCGCCCCTTCGCTACAGCAGGCTTGAGGCCATGAATCAACAGCAACAGGAAATCGTCGCCGGCTACGCCGCGCTGCTCGAGCTCAACCAGCGCATGATCGAGATCGCCGTCGCCGGCGATTGGGAAGAGCTGGTCGAGATGAAAAGCGAACACCTCTGCCAGGTGGAAACGCTGATGAACATCGAATACGACGTGACCGTCAACGAAGCGTTTCGCGAAGCCAAGCGTGCCGTATTGATCCAGATCGCGGCCAGCGAGCAGGAGCTGCGCGATCGGCTACAGCAGCGCATGGACGAACTATCCGGCGCCATCTGTCAGGCGCGCTCGCAGCGGCGGGTCAAGAACGCCTACGAAAAGGCCGCGATCGGCTAGCGCCGGTCGTGCCGGTTCTAACGTTCAAGCGATGATGCTGCTGTGAGCACGATCACGCCGATGCTCGATACGCTGTTGCCGCAGGTGCTCGGGCGCCGTGCGGACATGGCGCGGTTTACCGGCGCGCGAGCGAATGTCCCGCTCGGCCCTGTGGACCCCGTGGCCAGCGTTAGAACGGACGGCTTCGATCGGCCGACTCCGGGCACGGCTTCGGACGGCCTGCGCGGTCGCGGCGCGCCGACCGAGGACGCCGCGGCCGGCAACGCGGGGGCGCGGCGCGCGCCCAACGGGCCGGCTACGCGTGAAATCGCACAGAGCGGGCGTTATCTGCCCGCAGCCCGGCCCGAGCCGGGCCAGTCCTCTAACACGAGCGGCGAATCCGCCCGTGCCCAGCTCAGCCGCGAGGGTGGCTTGATCGCTTCATTGCTGGCGCGCCGCGACGCACCCGTGGCGCATACCACGCCGGCCCATGCGGCCGCGCTGTTCGGCGCTGCGCGCGTGCCGGCCACGCCGATTCTGGCCTCCATTCTTGGGCAGCAGGTCGCACATAGCGGGCTGTTTTACGAGTCGCATCTGAGCAAGTGGTTCGAAGGCCAGCGTCCGTTGTCGGAACTGCTTCAGGAACCGCATAACCAGAAACAGCCGGCGTCTGCCGCAAGTGAGTCTGCTTCCTCCTCGGCTCGTATGTCGGGCCCAGGCGCCCGCCAGGCTGTGGCGGCGCAATCCCAGGCCAATGCGCTGCTCGCCCCGGGCGCGTTCGAGCGCGGCGCGGCTGACGCACGCGGCGACAACGGCCGCGGCGATGTCGTCGACGAGCGTCTGCTCTCGGTGGTACGTCAGCAGCTCGACGTGCTCAGCAATCCGGTGTTTCGTTGGCATGGCGCGGCTTGGCCGGGTGTCGACATGCGCTGGGAGATTCACGAGAACAGCGACGACGCCGCCGACGGCCAGGGACGAAAGTCTGAAGCAGACGACAAGCCCTCTTTCTCGACTCGCCTGAGCCTTGATCTGCCCCGGCTGGGTACGATCGAAGTCGCGCTCAATCTCGCCGGTGGGGGCATCGAGGTCTATGCCTATGCATCGAGCGAGCAGGGGGCCGCGGCGGTTTCGCCTGCAACCGGTGAATTGAAGGAACGCTTCGAACAGGCCGGATTCACCCGTGCCTACGTCGAACTACTGGAGGCAGGCCTGTCATGAGCGCTCTCGATCGATCCAGTGCAGAAGACGACCGGGCCAGCGTCGTCGCCCTGCGTTACGGCGAAAACGACGACGCACCGCGCGTCGTGGCCAAGGGCTATGGCGACATCGCCCAGGCCATCATGGACCGCGCGCAAAAGCACGGTTTGCATGTGCACCGTTCGCCCGAACTGGTGCGTCTGCTCATGCGCGTCGATCTCGACGATCGTATCCCGCCCGAGCTGTATCTGGCCGTGGCGGAGCTGCTGGCCTGGGTATACCGGCTGGAAACCGCAGCCGAAGCGAACGCGTAGAACTCAGCGCAGATCGCGTCATAGACGACCGTTTTGCGCTCGTCTTACCCGTACACAATTCAATATGGAATAATGGGCTGTCGCCTAATGGCGACAGGTCGGCGCTGTATGTCTTTGCTTTTTGCAGCGCCCTGTAGCATTTTGATGATGGTGTTTGGGAATATTTAACCGGGAAATGTGCGTTTTCACATTTGAAACGTGGAAAATTTCACGTACATAATCCACGGTCGGTGCGAAGAGGCAGGGCGCACACGTAGAGGACGGCCGTTTCAAGCAGGCGATTCGCCCACAATTCAAGAGGCCGCTTTGTGCAGCACGGCGCTTCTGCGGGGAGGCATGAATGAGTGTTGATCATCTACTCGATGATGTTCGCGATCTGAATCTGTCCTATCTGATTCTTATGCAGCGTCTGATCAATACCGATCGGGAGCTGGCCATGTTCCGGCTGAAAATCGACGAGGACATGGCGGATCTGCTCAGCCAGATTCCGGTGGCCGATCTGGCCAAACTCGCCCGTTGCAATCAGCTTCTCTGCCATTTCTCGTTGGATAGCGCCGAACAGCTTTTTGCGCTGGTCAACGCACCGCGCGATGACGACATGCGGCGCTTGCATGCCGGCATTCTGTTGTCGTCGCAGAACAAGCGCAAAAGCGATCGCCGCGGTGGTGAACGTCGCGAGGGCGGCGATCGCCGCGATCCGGTAGCCGCTGAAAGCGGCGACGTACCCGCGCGGCGCAAGCAGCCGCGCCGTGAAGCTGATCGCGAAGCCGAGCGTAAAAGCGGTAGCGGCGAAGGGTAGCCACGAGCCGCATGAGCACGACCAGCAAAAGCGTCATAGACGAAGCCAAGCAGATCGGCCTGGCCATCGAGCTTATTGAGCTGGGCGCGCGTCTTCAGGTGCTACAGACCGAAACCGACATCAGTCGGCGACGGTTGATCAACCTGTACAAGGAAATTCACGGCGTTTCGCCGCCCAAGGGCATGCTGCCGTTCTCGACCGACTGGTACGTGACCTGGCTGCCCAATATCCACTCGTCGCTGTTCTATAACACCTATCGCTATCTGCGGCGCCGCGAGGAACGCAGCCGCATGGAAGCGGTGGTGAATGCCTATCGTCTCTACAACGAGCAGACGCCGTTGCAGGAGGATGGCAAGCCCGTACTCAGCCTGACCCGGGCCTGGATGCTGGTGCGCTTTTTCGAAAGCGACATGATGATGCTGTCGGTATGCAACCGCTGCAAGGGCAAGTTCGTGAATCGCGCTTATAGCCTCGATCAGGATTTTGTCTGCGGTATTTGCCAGCCACCATCGCGGGCCGGCAAGACGCTCAAGAAGACGAAAAAGCGCGCAGCCAAGGAATAAGCACGCGCTATCGACGCCAGTTCGCGGTATCGATTCATTCAAGCTCGTCGCCTGTCGGCCGCTAACCTTCCTAGAGATTGCCGGTCCGTATCTACGGCCATGTCCAGTCAGGGAAGGCGACAGTGCTAATACTCGTGGGTTACGTCATCGTCATCGGGTCCGTGCTCGGCGGCTACGCTATGGTCGGCGGGCATATGGGCGCGCTGTATCAGCCGGCCGAGCTGGTCATTATCTTCGGCGCCGGTATCGGCGCGTTCGTTGCGGCCAATAACGGCAAGGGCATCAGCGCGACCATGCGCACCCTGCCGCGGTTGATGCGCGGTTCGCAGTACTCCAAGGAGATCTGCGTGGATCTGATGACCCTGCTTTATCTGCTGCTGGCCAAGGCGCGCCAGTCCGGGATGATGTCGCTCGAACAGGATATCGAGAACCCGAGCGAAAGCACGCTGTTTTCGGCCTATCCGAAGCTGGTTCAGGACAAGCTGGTCATGGACTTCCTGACCGATTATCTGCGCCTGATGATCAGCGGCAACATGGACGCCTTCGAAATCGAAGCGTTGATGGACCACGAGATCGAAACCTTCCAGCACGAGGCCGAGATTCCGGCCCACGGCCTGGCGGCCATGGGCGATTCGTTGCCGGCTTTCGGCATCGTGGCCGCGGTCATGGGCGTGGTCCACGCGCTTGGCTCGGCCGCGCTCGACCCGTCCGAAATCGGCCCGCTGATCGCCCATGCCATGGTCGGCACGTTCCTGGGCATTCTGCTGGCCTACGGTTTTGTCAGTCCGCTGGCCGCGCGCGTGCGTTCGCAGGTGGAAGAGGTCGTCAAGATCATGCAGAGCGTCAAGGTGACGCTGCTGGCCAACCTCAACGGCTACGCGCCGCCGCTGTCGATCGAGTTTGGCCGCAAGGCCCTGTTCTCGACCGAGCGCCCGTCCTTCAGCGAGCTTGAAGAGCACGTGCGCGGCGTCAAGAGCGGCGGCTCGGCCCAGGCGTCCTCGTGAGCGATCCGCATAAACGACCGATCGTCATTCGCCGCAAGAAGGCGGCGAGTCATGGCTCCCATGGCGCGTGGAAGATCGCCTATGCCGATTTCATGACCGCGATGATGGCGTTCTTTCTGGTCATGTGGCTGCTGTCCGGCCTGAGTGCCTCGGAGCGCGAAGAAGTCGGCGACTATTTCCGTACGCCGCTCAAGGTCGCGATGATGGGGGGCGACAAGGCCTCGGCCAGCAACAGCGCCATTCCCGGCGGCGGCGACGATCCCATGCATTCGGAAGGCGAGGTATCGCTGACGTCCCCGAATGCGACCAACTACCGGCCCAGTCATCGGCCGTTGCGTGATCTGCAGGACAGCCTGGAATCGATGATTCATTCGGATCCCGCATTGGACGACCTGAGCTCGCAGCTCAGTCTCAAGGTGGTGGAAGACGGACTGCTGATTCAGATCAGCGACGATAACCGGCGGCCGATGTTCGAGCTGGGCAGCGCAGAGCCGGCGCCCTATATCCGTTCGCTGTTATCGAAAATCGCGCCCAAACTCAACGAGTTTCCCAACCCGATCACCCTGACCGGGCATACCGACGATCTGCGATTTGCCTCGGGCGATCGCCAGTACAGCAACTGGGAGCTGTCGACCGACCGCGCCAACGCGGCGCGGCGTGCGCTCATCCAGGGCGGCATGCAGGCCGACAAGCTGATACGGGTCATTGGCGCGGCCGCCACCGCGAGCCGGCCCGGTATCGACTCACCGGCCGCGCCCGGCAACCGTCGGATCAGCATTCTGGTACTCAATGAGCACGCCCAGCACCGGTTCGAGGAAGAGAGCCTGCCGGTCGGCGACACGTTGTCTGTCGATGCCGAAGTGCCGGATACCGATCGCATGGTGAAGGCCGATGCGAATAAGGTCGTCGTTGAAGGGCAATCGGGCTGAATCGCAGCAAATTGCCATCTATCCGCCGGGTATGCCGACAGACGATTTTCGAGCTGAACGCGCGTATGCGAATGCATGAGCGCGGCGTCCAGCGGTCGTGCAGTCATTGTAAATAAACGACCGGCAGGTGGCGGCGTCTGTTTTCTCATCGTCTTGAAAACAGCGGATCAAGGCAGCTGCCCGGATGACGAATTAATAATTGTTTGATCGAAGGCTAAAGGTCGCGCGCGATTGAACGATATTTGCTGGGACAGTTCGCTCACCAGTGCAAGCGGAATAATCAAGCATGACACTAGATATCGCCGAGTTCTATCAGACCTTTTTCGACGAGGCGGACGAGCTGCTCGATGAAATGGAGCGTCTGCTAATCAATCTCGATATTGATGCGCCTGATAGCGAAGACCTCAACGCCATCTTTCGGGCCGCCCATTCGATCAAGGGCGGGGCGGGCACCTTCGGGTTTACCCATTTGCAGGAGACCACGCATCTGCTGGAAAACCTGCTCGACCGAGCGCGTCATGGCGAACTCGTGCTCGACCGTCCCGCGATCGACCTGTTTCTCGAATGCCGCGACGTGCTCGCCGGCCAGATCGATGCCTATCGGGCCTCGGAAGAGCCCGACCAGAACGCATACGAAGACATGGCCCAGCGGCTACGAACGCTCGACGAGCAGGGCAGTGCCGCATTGGCGAACGTCGCGTCGGCCGTCGACAAGCCGGTAGGCGACGTGGCAGCGGCCGGCCCGCTTGCCTTGCCTGAAGGCATGGTCCGGTCGGTTTCGATCAGCGGTATCGCAGAAGACAAGTGCTCGACGCTGGTCGAAGAGCTCGGGCTTTTTGGCGACATCGAAAGCCAGACCTACGAAGGCGATACGTTGACCGTGATGCTGGCCCAGCCGGCCGCGGCTGATGATATCGAATCGGTGCTGTGCTTCATCATCGATGCCGAGCAGCTGAGCTTCGGCGCGGCCGAAGCGGTGGTCGCCGATAGCGCCGAATCCGAAGATACCCAGGCCGAGGATGTGGTGGCCCAGGCGGTCAGCGAAGCGGTGGCCGCCGAACGCGACAACAAGCCGCAGGACAAGGCCAGCGCATCCGAGGACAAGGCGCCGACGGCTGCACCGGCGGCCGCCGGCAAGCCCAAAGCGGCTAATAAATCGTCGGCGGAATCCAGTTCGTTGCGGGTATCCACCGAGAAGGTCGACGAAATCATCAACCTCGTCGGCGAGCTGGTTATTACGCAGTCCATGCTGGAACAGACCATTGGCGGTCTGGACAGCGAGGCCCACGGGGCACTGCTCGAAGGGCTCAACCAGCTCCAGCGCAACGCGCGCGATCTGCAGGAAGCGGTGATGTCGGTGCGCATGATGCCCATGGACTATGCCTTCAACCGTTTCCCACGGCTGGTACGCGACCTCAGCAGCAAGCTGGGCAAGCAAATCAACCTGGTCACCGAGGGCGAATCGACCGAGCTCGACAAGGGCCTGATCGAGCGGATCATGGATCCGATGACCCATCTGGTGCGCAACAGCCTCGATCACGGCATCGAAACGCCGGAACGGCGCAAGGCCGCCGGCAAACCCGCCGCCGGCACGCTGACACTGGCGGCCCAGCATCAGGGCGGCAGCATCCTCATCGATATTTCCGATGACGGCGCCGGGCTCAACCGTGAACGGATTCTGGCCAAGGCGCGCCAGAACGGGCTGGCGGTCAGCGATTCGATGAGCGATGACGAAGTCTGGCAGCTGATCTTCGCGCCGGGGTTCTCGACCGCCGAGGCGGTCACCGACGTATCGGGACGCGGCGTCGGCATGGACGTGGTCAAGCGCAATATTCAGGAACTCGGCGGCCATGTGGATATTCGGTCCACGTTCGGCCAGGGCACGACCATTCGCATCGTGCTACCGCTAACGCTGGCGATCATGGACGGCATGCTCATTCGCGTGGGCGAAGAGGTGTTCATCATGCCGCTCGGCGCGATCAAGGAATCCATGCAGGTCCAGGCCGACCAGCTCAAGCGCGTGGGCCAGGACAAACAGCTGGTCTACGTGCGCGGCGAATATCTGCCGCTGGTGGAAATGCATCGCGTATTCGATATCGACAATGCCCAGAGCGACGTGCTGCGCGGCATCGTCATGGTGATCGAAAGCGAGGGCCGCTATTTCACGCTACTCGTGGATGAGCTGCTCGGTCAGCGCCAAGTAGTGGTCAAGAATCTTGAAACGAACTACCGCAAGGTCGTCGGCATTTCTGCCGCCACCATCCTCGGCGACGGCAGCGTCGCCCTGATTCTCGACGTGGTTGCGCTGTCCCGCGCAGGTCGTCAGAGCGAAACCCAGGTACAGCGGGCAGCGCTGGCCTGATTCTCATACATACATGACGTTATACGGAGTAAACGACATGGCTGAAGTCATTGCTAACGACGCAGCGCGTGATGCGGCTGCGGACATGGAAGTCCTGGTTTTCGCGCTGGGTGGCGAAGAATACGGCGTGGACATCCTCAAAGTGCAGGAGATTCGCGGCTACAACCAGGTAACCCGTATCGCCAACGTGCCCGATTTCGTCAAGGGCGTGACCAACCTGCGCGGCAGTATCGTTCCCATTATCGATGCGCGCATCAAGTTCGGTCTGGAGAATGCGGCCTACGACCAGCATACCGTCGTAATCGTGTTGAACGTGGGCGAGCGGGTGGTCGGCGTGGTCGTCGACAGCGTGTCCGACGTGCTCACGCTCACCCCGGAGCAGATCAAACCCGCGCCGGATTTCGGCGTCGCCGCGGCGACCGAGCACGTGCTTGGCCTGGGCAGCGTCGATGACCGCATGCTCATTCTCGTGGATATCGATCGCATGATGAGCAGCAGCGAACTGGCCATCGTTGAAGAGGTCGAGGCCATCGCCTGAGCCCGGCGTCGTGTGAAGCCGATGGGTTCATGGCATCGCCGAAAAGCGCTGCGCCGTCTGGGCGTGGCGTTTTTTTTGTTTTCATAACCTTCTGATTAAGTAGTGTATTAAAGAAAAACCGCTTTCGGTCGATGCTAGCTACAGGCCCGCTCATCCGTCGATACCCCGTGTATTCGGCGGTGGTTCATGCAGGCCACGTACCGCAAGGAGGCACACCCGTGCTGGCTGTTCAGACCGAACGTGATTTACTACTCACCGCCGAGGACTTCGAGTGCGTGCGCAAGCTCATACATGCGCGCGCGGGTATTTCACTGGCCCCTCACAAGACCGAAATGGTCTACAGCCGGCTGGCCAAACGCGTACGCGTGCTCGGCCATACGCGTTTTCGCGACTATCTGGCCATGCTTCAGGCCGATGCGAATCACCCCGAATGGGAACAGTTCGTCAACGCGTTGACGACAAATCTGACCTCGTTCTTTCGCGAAGCCCACCATTTCCCGTTGCTGGCGGCGCACGCGAACGCACGAAAAGAGCCGCTCAAGGTCTGGACCTGTGCGGCGTCTACCGGCGAAGAGCCCTACTCGATCGCGATCACGCTGGCCGAGGCGATGGGCACGGGCTCGCGTGCGGCGAGTATTCTCGCCACCGATATCGATACGCGCGCCATTGAAGTCGCACGCCGCGGTATCTACTCGATGAACGATGTCAGCAAGATGAGCCCGGAGCGGCTGCAGCGGTTCTTTCTCAAGGGCACGGGCGAGCGCGCCGGCATGGTGCGCGTGCAGCCGAGCCTGAGCCAGAACATCACTTTTCGTGCGCTCAACCTGCTCGACGCGAACTGGAATATCGAAGGTCCGCTCGACGTGATCTTCTGTCGGAATCTGATGATCTATTTCGACAAGGCCACCCAGGCACGTCTGCTGGAACGCTTCGCGGGGCTGCTGCGCGAAGACGGTCTGCTGTTTGCGGGGCATTCGGAGAATTTCTCCAGCATCACGCAGTCGCTGCGTCTGCGCAGTCATACCGTCTACGAGCGCGCTCTCGGCAAAGGCCTGCGTGCGACGAAGGTGTCGGCATGAGCGCGCGCCAGTCAGGCAGGCCGATCGAGAAAGCGTCGACGCACACCTATTTCGATCAGCGTCACGGCATGGATGCCATTCGGGTGCTGCCTAACGAATATGCCATCAGCCGGGACGACGTGGTTCTGACCACGGTGCTGGGCTCCTGTGTTGCGGCCTGTCTGCGCGACCCGGTGGCCGGTGTCGGCGGGCTGAATCATTTCATGCTGCCTACGGCAGGCGCCGAGATGGACTCTGCCGAGGCGCGGTCCATGCGCTATGGCGACTACGCCATGGACACCCTGCTCGAGGCGCTCTACCGCCAGGGCGCGCGCCGCGAGCGGATCGAAGCCAAGGTATTCGGCGGCGCGATGCTCATGAGCGGTATGCAGGGTGCCCGCGTGGGCGAGGCCAATTCCGCTTTCATTCTCGAATATCTGGACGACTGCGGTATCGCCGTGCTGTCCCAGGAACTCAAGGGCGACTGCGCCCGACAGGTGCATTATTTTCCGGCCACCGGCCGCGTACAGCTGCGTCGACTGCGCGGCGGCGAGCGCCGCATGGTCCAGCAGGATGTGTTGCTGGCGAACAAGCTCGTACCCGTGCTGCCGGTCGCGGCCAGGGTTGTCCCTGCGCAGGCATCGACCCAGACTGGGCGCAAGGAGACGGCCTCGTGACCAAAACTGCTCAACGCCCCATTCGCGTGCTGTGTGTCGACGATTCGGCACTCATTCGCAAGCTCGTGACCGAAATCGTCAATAACGAAGACGATATGGAAATGGTCGCCACCGCGCCGGATCCGCTGGTCGCACGCGAGTTGATCAAACAACACAACCCCGACGTGCTCACGCTGGACGTGGAAATGCCGCGCATGGACGGCCTGGATTTTCTCGGCAAGCTCATGCGACTGCGGCCCATGCCGGTCATCATGCTGTCGTCGCTGACCGAACGCGGCTCGGATATCACCCTGCAGGCACTCGAGCTGGGCGCGGTCGATTTCGTCACCAAGCCCAAGCTCGATCTCAGCCGCGGGCTGGTACAGAGCGGCCATGAAATCGTGGAAAAGATCCGCGGCGCCGCCCGGGCGACCCTGCGTCGACCCACCAGCCGGCCTGCCGACGCCCAGCCGTTGACCGCGCCGCGCGTGTCCAGCGAAAAGCTGTTTATCGTGGGTGCATCCACCGGCGGTACGGAAGCCATTCGGGAGTTTCTCGAACCTCTGCCTGCCGACGCGCCTGCGATTCTGATCACCCAGCATATGCCGGGCGGGTTCACGGCCTCGTTTGCAAAGCGTATGGATTCGCTGTGCCGTATCCAGGTCAAGGAAGCCGAGCACGGCGAACGGGTGCTGCCCGGGCGTGCCTATATCGCACCCGGCGGCGAGAACCATCTACGCCTGGCGCGCAGCGGCGCGAACTACGTGGTGGCCCTCGAGGCGGGGCCGCCGGTCAACCGTCATCGGCCCTCGGTCGATGTACTGTTCGACTCGGCCGCAAAACATGCCGGGCGCAATGCGATCGGCATTCTCATGACCGGCATGGGCAAGGATGGCGCGCAAGGACTTTTGCGGATGCGCGAGGCCGGTGCGGCCACGCTCGCCCAGGATGAAGCCAGCTGCGTGGTCTTCGGCATGCCCCGCGAAGCCATTGCCATCGGCGCGGCCCAGGCGGTGGTGCCGATCGACGAGATGGCGCGCCATGCGCTGGCGCTGCTCGCCGGTCCGGAAAGTCGCGCATTGCGCATCTGAACACAGCATGGGCCAGGCCCTGCACGACCGCTCACACACCCACAGGCCAGTTAACAAACCGAGATATCGCCATGGCGGACAAGAACCTCAACTTCCTCGTCGTCGACGACTTTTCCACGATGCGCCGCATCGTGCGCAATCTGCTCAAGGAACTGGGCTACAACAATGTCGAAGAGGCCGAAGATGGGGCCGAGGCATTGGATAAGCTCAACACCGGCAAGTTCCAGTTCGTGGTTTCCGACTGGAACATGCCCAACCTGGACGGGCTGGAAATGCTCAAGCGTATTCGTGCCAGTGATACGCTCAAGCATCTTCCGGTGCTCATGGTCACCGCCGAAGCGAAGAAGGAAAACATCGTCGCTGCGGCCCAGGCAGGCGCCAGCGGCTATGTGGTCAAGCCGTTTTCGGCGGCGACGCTGGAAGAAAAACTCGAGCGGATCTTCGACAAACTCGGCATGTAAGCGCGTGCCCGACGGGCAGGAGAAGGCAGCATCATGGAAAACAGTCATTCGGCCGAACAGGCCTCCCCCGCGCAGGCCGAGGAGCTGATCGATCGTATCGGCCATCTCACCCGCGCGCTCAACGAAAGCATGCGCGAGCTGGGACTCGATCGCGAGGTGGAAAAAGCGGCCGACGCCATTCCGGATGCGCGTGATCGGCTCAACTATATCGCCACCATGACCGAGCAGGCGGCCGAGACGGCGTTGTCGTCGATCGAAGTCGCACAGCCGCTACAAAGCGAGATAGAAAACCGTGCGGTCAAGCTCGACGAGCGCTGGCAGTCGTGGTTCGAGTCGCCGATCGAGTTGGCCGACGCGCGCGAACTCGTTCGCGATACCCGCAGCTACCTGCAATGGGTGCCGGAGCAGACACAGGCAACCAGCGCCCAGCTGCACGACATCATGATGGCCCAGGATTTTCAGGATCTCACCGGGCAGGTGATCAAGAAACTCGTGGTCGTTATTCGCGATATCGAAAAGCAGCTCATCGACGTGCTGTTGCAGTATCTGCCGGAAGACCGTGTACGCGGGCGCGAGGCTGAACTACGCGACAAGAACGGCGAGAACGCCTCGTTGCTCAACGGTCCGCAGATCCAGACCGAAGGCAACGCCGATATCGTGACCGATCAGTCACAGGTGGACGACCTGCTGGACAGCCTCGGGTTCTGACAAAGACGGGCGCGACGGCGCCCGCATCCCCCGCATCCGACGATAAGCGCGCATTAACGCCGCTGTTCGCGCAATCGCATTGCGCGCGCGCTTTGCATAATGCCCACTCGAAACTTCGGCCGTTGCCTGCTCAAATGGGCAGCGGCCCCTCGAGTAGCGCATGTCCAACGAAAGCGATGCGGAAAAAACAGAACCGGCAACCCCGCGACGCCTGGAAAAGGCGCGCGAGGACGGCCAGGTTCCGCGTTCGCGCGAATTGGCTACTTTTCTGCTGCTGTGCGTGGGGTTGGCCAGCCTATGGCTGATGTCCAGCTGGATGGGCGAGCAGATGATGACCGTCATGCAGTCCAGCATGCGCTTCGATGCCGCCATGGCCATGGACAGCAGCCGCCTGCTGAGTCATCAGTGGGCGCAGGTTCTGACCACGCTCGGCGCGCTCGCGCCCATTACCCTGCCGCTGGTTGTGATTGCGCTGCTCGCGCCTACGCTGCTCGGCGGCTGGTTGTTTTCGGCCAAGTCGATCAAGTTCGATGCCAAGAAACTCGACCCTATCAAGGGTCTGGGGCGCATCTTCTCCTCCCAGGGGCTGATCGAACTCGTCAAGGCGATTGCCAAGACGGTGCTGATTGGTTCGGTGGCCGTCTGGTTTGTCTATACCCATCTCGACCAGCTGCTGGCGCTCGCCCAGGAGCAGGGCCACGGCGCGCTGTTGCACGCGCTGACCCTGATCGTGACCTGTTGCGCGTTGATGCTGTTGGCATTCACGGTGGTCGTGGGTATCGACGTGCCTTACCAGCTGTGGAGCCACCACAAAAAGCTGCGCATGAGCCGCCAGGAGATCAAGGACGAGCACAAGGAATCCGAGGGCGATCCGCAGCTCAAGGCCAAGATCCGTCAGCAGCAGCAGGCGATGGCACGCGGACGCATGATGAGCGAAGTGCCCACCGCCGACGTGATCGTGACCAACCCGACCCATTACGCGGTGGCGTTGTCCTATCGCGACGGCGAGATGAACGCGCCGCGGGTGGTCGCCAAGGGCGCGGACAATGTAGCGGCCAAAATCCGTGAACTGGGGGCGGAATCGGGCGTACCCTTGCTTGAGGCGCCGCCGCTGGCACGCGCGCTGTATCGCCACGGCGATCTGGATACGGAAATTCCGGCCGCGCTGTATACCGCGGTGGCTGAAGTGCTGGCCTGGGTATTCCAGCTCAAGCGCTATCAACAGGGCGGCGGGGTGCCGCCGGTCAAACCCACGGCAATAGCCGTGCCCCCCGGGCTCGACCCGGACGAGGAAGACAGCAACGCATGAACGCTTTAAACACGATGTTCGGCCGCCTCGGGGCAGGCGGCGCCGGCCAGTACAAGATGCTGGCCGGGCCGATTCTGATCCTCATGATCATGGCGATGATGATCCTGCCGTTGCCGCCGTTCGTGCTGGATCTGTTCTTCACGTTCAATATCGCGCTGTCGATCATGGTGCTGCTGGTGGCCATGTTCACCAAGAAGCCGCTCGACTTTGCCGCGTTCCCCACCGTATTGCTGTTTGCCACCCTGCTGCGGCTGTCGCTGAACGTGGCGTCGACCCGGGTCGTGCTCATGAACGGCCATTCCGGCGCGGGTGCTGCCGGCCAGGTCATCGAGGCCTTTGGCCAGTTTCTGGTCGGGGGCAACTTCGCGGTTGGTCTCGTCGTGTTCGGCATCCTGATCGTGATCAACTTCATGGTGATCACCAAGGGTGCAGGGCGTATTGCCGAGGTGGGCGCGCGCTTCACTCTCGACGCCATGCCCGGCAAACAGATGGCCATCGACGCCGACCTCAACGCCGGCCTGATCAACGAACAGCAGGCCAAGGAACGGCGTCAGGAGATCGCCCAGGAAGCCGATTTCTTCGGCTCCATGGACGGCGCCAGCAAGTTCGTGCGCGGTGATGCCATCGCCGGCATCCTGATCATGGTCATCAACCTCATCGGCGGCCTGATCATCGGCATGGGCGAACACGGCCTGTCGGCCGGCGAGGCCGCCCGGACCTATACCCTGCTCACCATCGGCGACGGCCTGGTCGCCCAGGTGCCCGCGCTGGTGATTTCGACCGCGGCCGGCGTGACCGTGTCGCGCGTGAGCACCGAACAGGACGTCGGCCAGCAGATGCTGGCGCAGTTGTTTACCAATCCGCAGGTACTGTATCTGTCGGCCGGCGTGCTCGGCATGCTGGGCCTGGTACCGGGCATGCCGAACCTGGTATTCCTGTTCTTCACCGCGCTGCTGGGCGGGCTGGGCTGGTATCTGCAAAAGCAGGCACGCGTCGCCCAGGCGCAGGCCGAGCAGCAGGCCCCGGCCGCCCCGATCACCGCCGAAACCAAGGAAGCGAGCTGGGACGATGTCCAGCTGGTCGATCCCTTGAGCCTGGAGGTCGGCTATCGGCTGATCCCGCTGGTCGACGCGCATCAGGACGGCGAGCTGCTCAAGCGCATCAAGGGCGTACGCAAGAAGTTTGCCCAGGAAGTCGGCTTTTTGCCGCCGGTGGTACATATCCGCGACAACCTGGAATTTCAGCCGCATAGCTACAGCCTGGCCCTGAACGGCGTTGAAATCGGCCGTGGCGAGGCCTATCCCGGCCAGTGGCTGGCCATCGATCCCGGGCAGGCCCATGGCACGCTGGAAGGCCGGGCCGGCACCGATCCGGCCTTCGGCCTGCCGGCGGTCTGGATCGAGGACGGCCATCGCGAGCAGGCCGAGGTCCAGGGCTATACGGTGGTCGATGCTTCGACCGTGATTGCAACGCATATCAATCATCTGCTGGCCCAGCACGCCAGCGACATGCTCGGGCGCAGCGAAACCCAGTCCTTGCTGGATCGGGTGAAGGCCGATAATCCGGCGCTGGTCGATGACGTGGTGCCCAAGCTGGTGCCCTTGAGCACGATTACGAGCATTCTGCAGAACCTGCTCGAAGAAGATGTCTCGATTCGCGATATGCGCCGTATTCTGGATGTGCTGGCGGGCAACGCCGGCCATACCCAGGACGTCAACGAACTCACGGCCATGGTGCGGATGTCGCTCGGTCGTTCGATCGTGCAGCACTGGTACGGGGCCGCCCCGCAGCTGGAAGTCATGACGCTCGACGCCAAGCTCGAGCAGATGCTCATGCAGGCGCTGCACAACGGCGGCGGCATGGAGCCGGGTCTGGCCGATACGCTCGTCCAGCAGGTCGAGAATTCGGTCGCGCGTCAGGAAGAGCGGGGACTGCCGCCGGTGCTGGTGGTCCAGCACGAACTGCGGCCGTTGCTGACCCGTTTCCTCCGCCGGCGCATGCGCCAGCTCGTGGTGCTGTCGCAGAACGAAATCCCCGACGATCGCAGCGTGCGCGTGAATATGCTTATCGGTGGGCGCTAGGCGCTGGCGCATGGCGACGAAACGTTGCCCTGCGATGATTCTGGCGCTGCTATTGGCCAGCGCATGCGTGCCGGCCATGGCGGCCGGGCGCTGGGTTGCCGAAAGCCAGACGCCCACCCTGCGCCAGCAGGGCCTGCGCTACACCAGCGACACGCTATCGCCGAAGGGCGATACGCCACTGGCGGGTAGGGCGATCAGCCGGGTGGAATGGCACTACGACTTCGCCGGCTGGCGGCCGCGCGCACTCAAGGTACGGCTATGCGGTGGCGGTCGCTGTATCGATGCCGCCCAGGCGCGGGGTCAGAGCATGGCGTTCGAGGGTCTGCCGGTGGCGACCGGGTTTCGGTTCGAATTCCTGATCGACGGCCCGCCGGCAACGCGCGCGCCGCTCGAGGGCAAGGAACTGACTTTGATGGTCAACTTCCGCTAGGCAAGCTCTGCATAACCTCGCGCGGATCGCATTTGAGGCCGAACCCCTTGCGGGCCGGGGCTTTGCGCGTCTGGTCTTCGTCAAGGCGCGCTCGCGTGCAACAAGCACCCGACGCGCGCCTTTCCTCGCCAGCCACGCGCAAAGCACGCCGGCGCGACCGCGACAGGTTGTGCAGAGCTTCGCTGGGCGGGCTGGTGGCATCAATCGCCACGGCCGATGCGCCGCCTTATCTCATGGCGACACGCCCTAGGTAAGCACATTTTAGATGCAGCAGGCGGCGTAAACCCGTTGACGAGCCGCTGCGAAGCCATTGAACAGAAACGCCGGGCAGCGCCCGGCGTCTATTTTTCTATGAGGTTGAAAACAGCTGACGCAGTCAGCTGTCTTGGTGTCGGCCTAACAACAACTCGGCTAGACGCCGTTGCGCAGGCTGTGGCTTGAGCCATAGGCACGGGTGCGCCCGTTCGGCCCGTACAGGGTCTGGCCCGTCTCACGCTGAAGAAAGCTCAGCGTGCGATTGGTGTGGTCCAGCCGGGTTTCGATGGCCAGGCCGTTGATCTGGTTCTGGGCGCGCGCGGCTTCGATACGTTCGAGCAGTGCCTGCCAGATGGCATCGCAGCCCAACGAAGCGGCAAGCTGGCCGGCGCCGTCACGGCCCGTGTCGTAGCCGCGCTCGGCCAGCATTGCCCGCCGTTGGCCGTCGAGCTGCTCCAGCGTGTTGGCCTGGGCGGCCTTGCGCTCGGTCAGCCGCGCCAGAGCGTCGACGGCGACCGGCGCCTCGGTGAACAACGCCTGCTCCTTGTCGAGCACGGTCATGAACTCGCCCAGAGCGTCGTGATGCTGTTGCAGATTGATCGCGAAGGGGTCGTTCATGATGTTGTCCTGGTTATGATTTGCCGGAAACCAACGCCTGGGCGCTGGCAATCAGGCCGTCGGCGATCTTGTCGGAACGGATCTCGAGCTTGCCCTGGCTGATTGCGTCGCGAATCTCGTTCACGCGCGCCATGTCGATATCCTGCGAAGCATCCGAAATGCCGGAGGCCTGAAAACGGGCCGAGGCGGCCGCTGCGGGCGCCTGGGCGCCGGCTTTGGCTTCGTCGGTCTTCTTGATGTCGCGCGTCTCGGTGTTGACGATACGCGGTGTGTTCTGGGTCGGGTCGATATTCACGGCTGTATTCCTCGAACGTTCCTGCTGGAACGATTGTGCGTGCCATGGCGCAAACATCGGCGCTCGGATTTATTTCTTTAATCCAGAAACGTCGATATCGCGCACAACGGATCAACGCGTGATCGTTACCGTATTCTCGTTCGTGCTCCGGCCGATGACAATCGAGCCCTCCTGTGTGCTCACCCGCACGTCGCCACCCAGCGGTGCGGCATTGAGGGCCTTGCCCTCGGTGGTGATTGAAAAGCCGGGGCCCACGGCCACGACGCGTACCAGCTCGCCGCGCTTGATCGCCACGGGCGCATGGACCATGGATTCGCTCAAAGCGCGCCCTGCGGCGACGCGGCGGCTTGCCGACATGCCGACAAGCGCCTCCGGGCGGGTCGCGACATTGCCGGGCAGGCGCGACAGGTCGCCCTGTTCGCGCCGGATATCGGCCATGCCGATCACATCGCCGGGCATCAGGTCGCGGGCGGCTACGTAGTAGTCGGCGATCACGTTCACGCGCGCCTGGAAATAGCGCGTGGCCGGGCGATCGCCCGGGCACTGCACGCCAACCGTGATATTGCCGGCAACGCGCGGATTGCGCCCCGGCAAAAACGGTCGCGGGTTTTTGCATGCTGGCATGGCGATCGCGGGCATGGTCACCGAAATGTCCACCTCGCCCTCGGCCGCCGTCTGGCTGCGCAGATAATCGGTCAGCAGCTGCTGCAACGCCGCGTCGTCGGCCTGGGCCGACCACGTGACGCAGCCAAGCAACGCCACGGCCAGAAGCCGTAGTGCGATGCGTGCTTTGCGACGGGCGGGGGCCGGGTTCATGCGGTAGTGGCTCGTATGGGCAGCGGTGATCTCGTGTTGGCGAATTCTAGGGCCGGTCGCGGTCGTACCATTCGGTGAATTAGAGCCCAAATTGGTGCCTGTTCTGGTCATGGACTTGCCAGACCTCCTCTTAGTATGAGCCTCGCAAAACCATCTGCAGGCCATGAGGGGAGCAGCCACCATGCTCGATCGACTCGAAGCATCGCTGAGTTTCTACAAGAACGCACTCGATCTGCGCGACAAGCGCCAGGACGTGCTGTCGGCGAATATCGCCAACTCCGATACGCCGGGCTACAAGGCGCGGGACTTCGATTTTCGCGCCGAACTCGACCGCGTAATCGGAGCCGCCGGCGATAACGCCACGCCGGCGGTGCCGTTGAAGACCACGTCGGCCGGGCATATGAGCGCGGCAAGCCCCGGCAGCATCGATGGCACCCAGCTGGCCTATCGCAACGCATACCAGCCGAGCCTGGACGGCAACACCGTGGATATGGACGTCGAACGCGTCGAGTTCATGAACAACGCCGTCCACTACCGCGCCAACCTTCAGATTCTGGGCTCGCAAATCAAGGGTCTGCGTGCCGCCATGCAGCCCGAGCGCTGATCAGCGTCTAACCACGAGGGATAAGAATGTCGATTTCCAATCTTTTCAACACCGCGGGTTCGGCGCTCACCGCCCAGGCGCAGCGCATGAACGTGGCGGCCAGCAACATGGCCAACGCCGACAGCGTGGCCGGGCCGAACGGCGAGCCGTACCGCGCCAAGCAGGTGATGTTCGAACTCAATGCCGGCAGCGCCGAGGGCATCGGCGGCGTGCGCGTATCCAACGTCATCGAAAGCGATGCGCCCTTTCGTCAGGAATACAACCCGGGGCATGCCCTGGCCGACGACAAGGGCTATGTCCAGATGCCCAACGTCAATCCCACCGACGAAATGATCAACATGATCTCGTCGTCACGTTCTTACCAGGCCAACATCGAAGTGCTCAACACCGGCAAAGAGCTGGCGCTGCGTACGTTGTCGCTCGGCGAATAACCACAAGGTCCAATCATTATGGCTACCGATATTCTGGGTTCTTTGAATGCGTCGAGCGGCGCCACCGCCACGACCTCGGCGTCGCGTACCCGCGCCAAGGACATGAGCGAGCAGTTCATGACGCTGCTGGTTGCACAAATGCAGAACCAGGACCCGCTCAACCCGATGGACAACTCGCAGGTGACCTCGCAGATCGCGCAGATCAACACCGTGAGCGGCATCAACGACCTCAACGACACCCTGGCCGCGATCAACGGCCAGATCGGCAAGTCGCAGCAGCTCCAGGCCAGTGCCCTGATCGGGCGCGGCGTACTGGTGCCGGGCAACGACATCAGCGTGGGCGAGCAGGGCTCGTCGCTGCCGTTCGGCATGGATCTCGATGGCCCGGCGAGCCAGGTCAAGCTCACCATCACCGACGGCAGCGGCACCGTGGTGCACGAATCCTCTTACAAGGACCAGCCGGCCGGCACCCAGTCGTTCTCCTGGGATGGCACCGATACCTCTGGAAACGTTGTGACCAAGGGCAACTATCGCTTTGCCATCGAGGCCGTCGGCCCCGACGGCGAGTCGGTGCCGGTCGAGCCGCTATCGACCGGCTATGTCAGCGGCGTGGTCGCCGGCGAGAACGGGGCCAAGCTCGATCTCGGCCCGCACAAGGGGCTGGTCGATCTCGACGCCATCCGCCAGATCATCTAGTTCCAGGTATCGCGAATTGCGGGCGTAAACGCACGCTAATCGATCAATCATCACGCCCGCGATCGGGCAATACTCAACACTCGAATCACGAGGAAAGCACCATGAGTTTTTCGCAAGGGGTCAGCGGTCTTAACGCGGCCAACAGCAGCCTGAGCAGTATCGGTAACAACATCGCCAACTCGCAGACCGTGGGCTTCAAGTCCGGTCGCAGCGAATTCGCGGACATCTATGCCGGTGCCAAGACCGGCCTGGGCGCCACCGTATCCGGCGTGACCCAGAACTTTGCCGGCGGTGCGCTCAACAACACCGGCCGCAACCTCGACATCGCGATCGACGGCGGCGGTTTCTTCCGTCTGACCGACGGCGCCCAGACCCTGTACTCGCGCAACGGCGAATTCCAGCAGACCAAGGACGGCAATATCGCCAACGCCCAGGGCGCGCTGCTGACCGGGTACAACGTGACCAACTTCAACAATCCGGCGGCCGAGCCCACCGTGGCGGCTGGCGGCAATCCGGTGCCTCTGGTCATTCCGACCGAGCGCATGAACGCCAAGGCCACCACCGAGGCTTCCCTGGCCACCGCGTTGGATGCCGGCGCCGAGACCAAGACGGGCCCGTTCAACGCCGACAATGCCGAAAGCTACAACTGGAGCACGCCCAACACCGTGTTCGATTCGCTGGGCAACGCGCATAGCGTGAACCTGTTCTTCACCAAGACCGCGTCCAACAGCTGGAGCGTGAACGGCGAAATGGCGCTGGGCGATGAGTCCAACCTGCCGCGCACGGTCGATGCCAACGAAACCTACAACGGCTTCGACCCGGTGACCAATGGCAACGGGCGTTATAGCTTCAGCGACGGCGGCAACAACTACACCGCCTATGTATCGGGCGCGAGTGCGAACCCGGATGGCAGCTTCTCGGGCGGCCAGATCCGCTATGTGCAGCAGCTGCCGGCCAGCACCCTGAGCTTCAACGCCAACGGTAACCTGGTCGAAGCCGGTCAGCAGAACAAGGCCGACACGCTGGGCAGCTCGTCGGTGTCCTACAGCCTGAATGCGCAGAACGGTTCGGCGCCGATCGACTTCAGCTTCGATTTCGCCGGCTCCTCGCAGACCGCGCAGGAATTTTCTGCCAGCACGCCGCAGCAGAACGGCTATGTGTCGGGTGATCTGACCGCGATCAACGTTGGCAAGGACGGCATGATCCGTGGCAGCTACTCAAACGGTCAGGCCATCAACCTGGGCCAGATCGCGCTGGCCAGCTTCCGTAACGAGCAGGGGCTGTCCCCGGTGGGCGGCAATGCCTGGGTGGAAACCGCGGCATCCGGTCAGGCCGGTCTGGGTGTGGCCGGTACCGGTCAGTTCGGCAGCCTGCTGGGTTCGACCCTCGAGGCTTCCAACGTGGATCTGTCCCAGCAGCTGGTCGAGATGATCATCGCGCAGCGTAACTATCAGGCCAATGCGCAGACCATCAAGACGCAGGATCAGGTCCTGCAGACCGCGGTCAACCTGCGCTAGTCGCAGCTGATCGTTTCGTTAGCACGCTTCAACCGCCGGACGTCACGCCATGGATCGACTGCTTTATACCGCGCTAAGCGGCGCCACCCAGACCCTGGAACGCCAGGCCGTCGTGGCCAACAACATGGCCAACGCCTCGACCCCGGGTTTTCGTGGCCAGCTGTCGATGTTCCGGGCCGTGCCCGTCAATGGCGACGGTCTGGCGACGCGTGCGATCACGGCCAGCACCACCCCGGGGGCCGATCTGACCCCCGGGGATATCACCAACACCGGCCGCAGTCTCGATGTGGCCATCGACGGTGACGGCTGGCTGGCGGTACAGGCCGAGAACGGCGAGGAAGCCTACACCCGCGCAGGCGGGCTGCAGATGGACTCGACCGGTCTGCTGCGCAGCAACGGCAATGTGGTGCTCAGCGAGTTCGGTGCACCGCTGGTGCTGCCCCT
The DNA here is from genome assembly GCF_040361435.1 of Salinisphaera sp. C84B14. Classification (NCBI taxonomy): domain Bacteria; kingdom Pseudomonadati; phylum Pseudomonadota; class Gammaproteobacteria; order Salinisphaerales; family Salinisphaeraceae; genus Salinisphaera; species Salinisphaera sp. C84B14. Next base: position 51,665 of record NZ_APNL01000019.1, read on the forward strand.
CGGGGCCCAGGTCACGATCGCGCCGGACGGCACGATTTCGGCCATCGGTGCGGGCGATCAGCCCGACGCGATCGCCGAGATCGGGCGTCTCAAGCTGGTCAACCCGGAGCCCGGTCAGATCGCACGCGGCGGCGACAACCTGTTCCATCCGCGCAACAACGAAGACGGCACGCCCGGCGCGCCGTTTGCGGCGGACGACACGGTACGCGTTGTCAGTGGCGCGATCGAGGCCAGCAACGTCGATGCCACGGAAGCCATGGTGTCGATGATCGAAAACGCCCGTCGCTTCGAAATGCAGATGAAGATGATCAGCAGCATCGATGAAAACGATCAGAGCGCCAACAAGCTGCTCTCGCTGAGCTAGGTTTTTTTAGATACGAATCGCGCACGGGCATACCGCCCGGCGCAACGAGGGAAAACGCATGATTCGCTCACTCTGGATTGCCAAGACCGGTCTGGAATCCCAGCAGGTCAAACTCGACACCATCGCCAACAACCTGGCGAACGTGTCGACCAACGGCTTCAAGCGCTCGCGCGCGGTCTTTCAGGATCTGCTCTATCAGGACATGCGCCAGCCCGGCGCGCTGTCGTCGGTCCAGACGAACCTGCCTTCGGGCCTGCAGATCGGCTCCGGCGTGCAGCCGGTGGCCAACGAACGTCTGCACTCGCAGGGCAACCTCGAGCAAACCGGCAACTCCAAGGATGTCGCCATCGACGGCCGCGGCTTCTTTGCCGTGCAGATGCCCGACGGCACCAACGCCTACACGCGTGACGGCTCGTTCCAGATCGACCAGAACGGTCAGCTGGTCACCGCCACGGGCTTCCCGGTCGAGCCGGCCATCACCATTCCGGAAAACGCGCTGTCGATCAGCGTAGCCACCGACGGCACCGTATCGGTGACCCAGCCGGGTACGGCCGAGAACGTCCAGGTGGGCCAAATGCAGCTGACCACGTTCATCAATCCGACCGGTCTGCAGAGCATCGGCGACAACCTGTATCGCGAAACCACGGCCTCGGGCCCGCGCAACGACAGCATTCCGGGCCTGAACGGCACGGGTCTGCTACGGCACAAGTTCGTGGAAACCTCGAACGTGAACGTGGTCGAGGAAATGGTGAACATGATCGCCACCCAGCGCGCCTACGAGATCAACTCCAAGGCGGTCGAAACCTCCGACCAGATGCTTCAGCGTCTGGCCCAGCTGTAACGAGCCGACGATGTCCAGCACGCGCCTGCTTTCGCGGATTCTTCGTCTGGTCGTCATAGTGGCGGCGTTGGGCGTGCTTTCGGCCTGTGCGCAGCTGCCGCGCAAGAACGTGGTCGAAGGTCCGACCACGGCGCCGCCGCAGCTGCCGCCGGCGCCGCCGGCCGACGGCTCCATCTTCCGAGCCAGCTATACCAAGCCGCTGTTCGAGGACCGGCGCCCGACCCAGGTCGGCGATATTCTCACCATCGTGCTGGATGAGGCGGTGAGCGCGTCCAAGAGTTCGGCGGCCAAGGCCAGCCGCAACGGGTCGGTCCAGTTTACGCCCACCCAGATCCCGGAAGCGCTGCAGAGCCTGCTGGAAGCTCAGGGGACCGATATATCCGGCGACAACAGCTTCAACGGCAGCGGCGGTGCGAATGCCTCCAACAACTTCACCGGCACGATCACCGTGACCGTTATGGACGTACTGCCCAACGGCAATCTTCAGGTGGCCGGCGAGAAGCGTATCGGCATCAACCAGGGCGTGGAATACATCCTGTTCTCGGGCGTGGTCAATCCGCGCACGGTCTCGGCCGACAGCACCGTCATCTCCACCCAGGTGGCCAACGCGCGGCTCGAGTACTACGGCGATGGCTATATCGACGAGGCCCAGCGTATGGGCTGGCTGCAGCGCGTGTTCCTGAACCTGTCGCCGCTTTAACTCTTTGATGAATCGTTTGTTCCTCCTTTTACGAGCGAGACAAGACATGATCCAGATCGGCCGTTGCAAACGTTTGCTGCTGGCACTCGCGGGCGCCGTGCTGATGGTCGGCACCGCCCAGGCCGCGCGCCTGGGCGATATCGCCACCTTCAGCGGCGTGCGTTCCAACCCGCTGGTCGGCTACGGCCTTGTCGTGGGCCTGGGCAATACCGGCGACCAGACCACGCAGACGCCGTTCACCAGCCAGGCGCTCAAGAACATGCTTACCCAGCTGGGTGTGACCGTGCCGGCCGGCACCAACATGCAGCTCAAGAACGTCGCCGCGGTGATGGTCACGGCCGACCTGCCGCCGTTTGCGGGCACCGGCCAGCAGCTGGATGTGACGGTTTCCTCGGTGGGTAACGCCAAGAGCCTGAGCGGCGGCACCCTGCTGATGACGCCCTTGAAGGGCGCAGACGGCAATATCTATGCGCTGGCCCAGGGCAATATTCTTGCTCCCGGCATCAGCGCCAGCGCGGGCGGCAGCAGCGTGCAGGTCAACCAGACCGGCGCCGGTCGTATCCCGGAAGGCGCGACCATCGAGCGCACCGTGCCTACGCAGCTTGCCATGGGTGGTGAAATCGACCTTGCCCTCAAGCGTGCCGACTTCAACACGGCGTTGCGCACCATGAATGCCATCAACCAGGCGTTCGGTTCCGATATCGCCACCGCCAAGAATGCCCGCACCATCACCCTGCGCGCGCCGGTGGACGAAGGCGCCAAGGTAGCGTTTCTTGCCCGTGTGCAGGCACTGGACGTAACCCCGGGCCAGGAAGTACCGCGCGTGGTGATCAATTCGCGTACCGGTTCGATCGTGATGAATCGCAACGTCACCCTCAACAGCGCCGCGATCGCCCACGGCAGCCTGTCGGTGGTAATCGACTCGAACCCGATCGTCAGTCAGCCGAACGCATTGTCGGGCGGTCAGACCGCGGTTGTGCCCAATGCCGATATCTCGGTCCAGGAGGGCAGCGGTACGCTGCATACGATCACCGAAAGCGCGTCGCTGCGCGAGGTGGTGGATGCGCTCAATCGCCTGGGGGCTACGCCCAACGATCTGATGGCTATTCTGGAAGCGCTCAAATCCGCGGGTGCGCTGAACGCCGAGCTGGAGATCATCTAGATGACGAACACAGGCATGAGCGGCGATTTCGCCCTGAGCATGAATGGCGTCTCCAAGCTCAAGTATTCGGCACGCAACTCGCCGGATGAAGGCATCAAGGAGGCCGCCAAGCAGTTCGAGGCCGTGTTTCTGCAGAAGATGCTCAAGCAGATGCGCGATGCCATCCCGCAGAGTGGCCTGCTCAACAGCCAGCGCTCGGAAATGTATCAGTCGCTCATGGATCAGCAGTGGGCACAGACGCTGTCGCAGCGCGGCATCGGCCTGGCCGATATGCTGACCCAGCAGCTGCAGGGCAAGAACACGGCATCGACGCCTCCTGAAAGTCAGGTCGATTCCTTTCTGGCTTCGATTCCCAATGCCACGCCACAGCCGCTGCGGGCCTCGGATCCGGTCGAGCCACGTCGTGCCGATAACGCACCCGCGGACGATCTTGCGCGCAAGGAATTTCCGCGCCCGCCCCTGCAGGCGGCGGTCAACGAGGCCATCGCGACCCGGCGTAGCGTGGCGGACACTCAGGCGTCGGCTACCGACACAGTACGTCGCGCCGTATTGCCCGATCACGTCAACGCTTTTCTGGATCGCATGGAATCCGCGGCCGCGGTCGCTGCCCGCGAAACCGGCATTCCGAAACGCCTGATTCTTGCTCAGGCGGCGCTGGAAACCGGCTGGGGCAAGCACGAGATCACGCGTGCCGACGGACGCCCGAGCTTTAACGTGTTCAATATCAAGGCCAACGGTTGGGACGGCGACGCCGCGCGCGTAACGACTACCGAATATGCCGGCTCGCGGCGCTACACCACGCAGGCCGAATTCCGTGCCTACGATTCCTACGAGCAGGCTTTTTCGGACTATGCGCGTCTGTTGACCCAGTCGCCGCGCTACAAGCCGGTGGTCGATGCGCCCACGGCTGAACACGCCGCACGGGCACTGCAGAACTGCGGTTATGCGACCGATCCGGCCTATGCGAACAAGTTGGTTTCTATCATGAGCACGCTGCCTGCGGATACGCCGGCGCCCGCCGCGAAGCCCGAGCAGTTCGCCAGGGCAGAAGGGGCGGATCTGAGCCGTCTTTTCTAAGCCGTACGGGCGCTGAGAGGGTTCAACTTCTTCGCACTTTGGCCGTTATTTCCAGGTATGAAAGCACCGTCGGTGCGCATGCCAAACTTGTAGAGCGATCATGTCCAATCTATTCGGCATCGGCTTGAGTGGCCTGGGGGCAGCGCAAACCGCGCTGGCCACGACCAGCAACAATATAAGCAACGTCAAAACGCCCGGTTACAACCGCCAGGTGGTAGGGCTGAGCACGTCCCAGCAGGGCGATGGCCAGGGCGGCGGCGTGCGCACGACGGGTGTGGAGCGCCAGTATCAGCAATATCTGACCGGCCAGCTCAACGATGCGCAGAGCCGTTCGAGCGCGCTGGACAGCCATCTCGGCCAGATATCGCAGATCAACAACCTGTTGGGCGATAGCGAGGCCGGCCTGGCACCGCTGATGCAGAAGTTCTTCGGTGGCCTACAGACTTTGTCGGCGAGTCCGGCGGATTCCGCCGCACGCGAGTCGCTGCTGGGCGATGCCAACAGCATGACCGCCCAGTTCCGAGCGTTTTCGGAATACTTGTCCGACATGGGTGAAAGCGTCGAGTCGCAGATGAAGGGCGCGATCACGCAGGTCAACAACTACGCCGAGCAGATTTCCAATCTCAATACGCAGATCGTTCAGGCCCAGGCCAAGACCGGACAGGCCCCGAACAACCTGCTTGATCAGCGCGACCAGCTGGTTTCGGCGCTGGGCGACCTCGTGGACGTCAAGCTGTCGGTTCAGGACGGCAATTCCTACCATGTGATGGTAGCCGGCCAGCCGCTGGTCGACGCCACCGGGGCGAAATCGCTCAAGCTGGTGGATTCCAGCGCCGACCCGACCCGTTCGGCGATCGCCTTCGATGTCGGCAATGGTCAGCTGCGCGAACTCTCCGAAACGAGCATCAAGGGTGGCTCCATCGGCGGCCTGCTTGCTTTTCGCAAGGATTCGCTCGAGCCCGCCCAGCAGCGTCTGGATCAGTTGGCGCATACGCTTGCCGCGCGCATGAACGAAGTCCACCAGGGCGGGACCACGTACAAGGGTCAGGCCGGGGGCGCGTTCTTCGAAGTGGCGAGCCCGGTGAGCTTCAGCGACGAGAAAAACAGCGGAACGGCGAGCCTGGAGGTGACGTTCACCGAGGGCGCAAGCGCCGAAGTCCGCGCCAGCAACTATCGGCTGGAATACAACGGGGACACGAACTCCTATGCGCTCACGCGCACGAGCGACGGCAACAAGCGCTTTTTTGGTGGTGACGAATCACCGTTGCAGTTCGACGGCGTCGAGGTCCGGGTGCAGGGCGACGTTGCCGATGGCGATGCGTTCGTGATCAAACCGCTGGATCGCGCCGCGGCCAGCATGGAAGTCGCGGTCAAGAATACGTCCGAGATTGCTGCCGCTCAGGGCGGCGGTACGGGCGACAACCGCAATGCGCTGGCCATGGCGGCCCTGCAGGATGAAACCGCGATCGAAGGCGAGAGCAGCTTCAACAGCGGCTATGCACGCCTGGTGAGCGATATCGGTAACAAGACACGCTCGCTTCAGGTCAACAGCAGTGCGCAGCAGATGCTCACCAGCGAACTTGCCACGGCACAGCAGTCGGTTTCTGGCGTAAACCTCGATGAAGAGCGCGTCAACCTGCTGTATTACCAACAAATGTATCAAGCGAATGCCAAGGTCATCGAAACGGCGGCAAGCCTGTTCGATACGTTGCTCGGCATCCGCGCCTAGTTTTCACTGAAAGGCACACGTCATGCGCTTGAGCACCAATTCGATTTACAGCATGAGCATGCAGTCGATCTTGCGCCAGCAGGGCCAGGTCGCGGGCATCGGCCAGCAGCTTGCCAGTGGCAAAAAGATCGTGACCCCGGCCGACGACCCGCGCGCTGCTTCGCAGGCGCTCGTCGTCTCGCAGGCCAGCGCGGTCAACGAGCAGTTCGAAGCCAGTCGTACCGCCGCCCGTCGCAGTATTTCGGCGGAGGAAACGCAGCTCGATCAGGTGACCCGGGCGCTGCAGGCGGTCACGCCGCAGCTGGTGAAGGCCGGTAACGGTACGCTCAGCGATGCCGACCGCAACTCGATTGCGACCGAGCTTGAAGGCATTTACGCCCAGATGCTCGGTAGTGCCAACGCTCAGGACGGTAACGGCCGCTTCATCTTCGCGGGACATGACGGCGACAGGACGCCGTTTGTCGAGTCCGGCGGGCGTGTGAGCTATCAGGGCGATGAGGGCCTGCAGAACCTGCGGGTGGACGCCTCCCGCATGATGGCGATCAACGATACCGGCAGCCGCGTGTTCGCCTCGGTCACCGACAGTGCCCAGTACGTAGGCACGGCCGATGCCGGCAACTCGGGCACGGGTGTGTTTGGCTCGATCAACGTGGCCGATGCGAGTAGCGCCGACTTCGGCGACGAATTCCGTATCAGCTTCAGTGAAACGAATGGCGAAACGCGCTATAGCGTTGCCAATGCCAGCACCGGCCAGACCCTGGTTGCCGACCAGCCCTATGTCGCCGGCGAGCCCATCGAACTGGGCGAGAGCATGCGCGTCACCATCAAGGGCAGCCCCGTCAGCGGTGACGGCTTTACCTTTGCGCGCGACCGCGAAGAGGACAACAACATCCTCAATACGCTGACCGATGTGATCAACGTCCTCAAGACCGGAACCGACACTCCGGCCTCGCGCGCAGCGCTGGAAAACGGTTTGAATAGCGCCCATCGCAAGGTGGCCAACTCACTCGACAACGTACTGACGGTGCGTGCGTCGCTGGGCTCCCGGCTCAACGAGCTGGATACCCTCGACACGGTCGGCGCAGCGCGCGGACTCAACTACGACACGACGCGCTCGCAGCTCGAGGATCTCGACTACATGTCTGCCTACTCGGACTACAGCCTGGCCCAGGTGGCGCTGCAGTTTTCGCAGAAGACATTCACCGATATTCAGAAGCTGTCGATGTTCAGCCTCAATATCTAGGGAAGCTCTGCACAACCTGCCACGGTCGCGCCGGCGTGCTTTGCGCGCGATTGACAAGGAAGTGAGAGCGTAGCGTGCTTATTGCACGGTAGCGAACACTGACGCCGATCAAGCGCGCGCAAAGCCCCGGCCCCGAAGGGGTTCGGCCTCACAGACGCCGCGACTGCGTTGCCGAGCTTGACCTGCCAATGAGGCAGGCGCTGCGCTCGGGCGCCTTGTCGCAACGCATTTGAGGACTCGAACGCGATCCGCGAGAGGTTATGCAGAGCTTCCCTAGTACTGCCAGGCGCCGGTATACAGCCCGCAGCGTTCATACGCGGCGGGCTTTTTTACGCGACCGCTATACAACGCTGGCCGGCCTGCTGGACGGATGCGCGCGCGTTCAAGGATGAACCCGGGCCGAGCCTTGTTCGATCAGCCGTCACGACCCATCGGCGGGTCGTCGCGACTCACCCGTCGAGCGCGATGCGGCCGCGCTGTGGCGGCGCCATGATTGCCGGCTCACACCGTGCCGGCCCATGCCCCGGCTAGCCGCTCCCCGCGAGCGCGCTCAATACCGCACCCATGGCATCGATCCCGTTGGCAAACATCTGCCCGAACAGACCGCCGAGTTCGGGAACCATGAAGAACAGAAGCACGATGCCCGAGAGCAGCGTGAGCGGGAAGCCGATCGAAAAGATGGACAGCTGCGGTGAGGCACGGTTGAGGATGCCCAGGGCCATATTGATGGTCAGCAATGCCGTGACAAGCGGCAGCGCCAGCCCCAGGCCGGCACTGAATACCGTGCCGCCCCAACGCACCAGCGTGTACCAGCCTTCTGGGTCGAGCGTGCCGGCACCGATAGGTAGCTCGAAGAAGGTGAAGGCGAGCACCCGGATCATCATCAGATGGCCATCGAATGCCAGAAAGAACAGCAGCGCGAACACGTTCAGAATTTGTGCCAGCACCATGATGTTCGCGCCCATGGCGGCCGAATAGAACGAGGCGAAGCCCAGACCCATCTGCAGGCCGATATAGTCGCCCGCGGCGCGCACGGCCGCGAACACCACGCGCATGACCAGACCCATGGCAATGCCGATAAGAATCTGTTGAACGATCAGCCATACGCCCACATAGGACACCGGCGGGATGTCCGGCGGCGGCGGCAGCGTGGGTGCGATGATGAATGCCAGCAGAACCGCAACGCCGACCTTGGCAACCCGTGACAGGCTGTTTTCGCCCAGGATGGGCGCCACGGCGACGAAAGCCAGAATACGCACGAACGGCCAGAACAGCGACATCACCCAGGGCGTGATCTGGCTCGTGGTGAACTCGATCATGGCTGCAGGCAGCGCTTAGCCGATCAGGCCGGGAATGCTCAAAAACAGATTGCGGGTGAAATCCTGGATCAGGCCGAGCATCCAGGGGCCGGCAATGATGAGCGCGGCGAACACGGCCAGGATCTTGGGGATGAACGACAGCGTCATTTCGTTGATCTGGGTGGCGGCCTGGAACAGGCTCACGATCAGGCCCACGAGCAGCGCGGTCAGCAGCAAAGGCGTGGCCATGAGCAGGGTTACTCGCATCCCCTGATAGGCCAGTTCCATGACGGTTGCGGGACTCATGCGCGTCTGCCCCCTAGCTCATGAAGAAGCTGTCGGCCAGCGAGCCGATCAACAGCGTCCAGCCGTCCACGAGCACGAACAGCATGAGCTTGAACGGCAGGGAGATCGTGGCGGGCGGCACCATCATCATGCCCAGCGACATGAGGACGCTGGCCACCACCAGGTCGATGATCAAAAACGGGATGAAAATCATGAAGCCGACCTGGAAGGCCGTCTTCAGCTCGCTGGTTACGAACGCCGGCAGCAACAGCCGCAGCGGCACGTCCTCCGGACCCTGCATGGGCGGAATATCGCCAAGATTGGCGAACATGGCCAGATCGCTTTCCCGTGTCTGGCGCAGCATGAACTCTCGCAGCGGCTGTACGCCGTTCTGCAGCGCTTGTTGAAAGGTTATTTCGTCGCGCGACAAGGGTTCGTAGGCCACGTCGTAGATGCGCTCGAATACCGGCGACATCACGAAGAACGTGAGAAACAGCGCCAGTCCAAGCAGCACCTGATTGGGCGGTGCGGTGGGTGTACCGATCGCGCTGCGCAAAAGGCTCAACACGATGATGATGCGGGTGAAGCCGGTCATCATCAGCAGCACGGCCGGCAAAAACGCCATCGCCGTGAGCAGTACGAGCGTCTGGACCGACAGTGTCCAGGACTGGCCGCCATCCTGGAGCGGGCGCGCGACGACGCCAGGCAGCGCGCCGGGCTCCTGGGCGCCTACGGCAAAGCTTGCGGTCAGCGCCAGCAGGGCCAGCAGCAGGCGTATCGGCAGGCGGGCCATCAGCGGCCCCGGTCGTTACGGCTGAAGCGCGACCCGGCGCGGCGCAGATTCTCGGCGAGCGCTTCGCCGAAGCTCGGCGTGGCGCGGCCGCTGCCCGGTTCGGGCTTGTCGCGCTCGCCGGCCGGCATGCTGTGGAGTTTGTTGACGCTGTTCGGAGCGACGCCCAGCACCAGCCAGGTGTCTTCGACTTCGACGACCACAACGCGTTCGCGCGGGCCCAGGCTCTGGCTGGCGATGATGTCCAGCGAGCGTGCGCTGCGGTTGCGATAGGGGCCAAAGCGCTTGAGCAGGGCGCTGCAGACGAAGATCAGCGCTATCACCGCGATCAACCCCAGCGAGGTGCGGCCGATGCTTTCCATGCCCAGCGAGCTATTGGCACGGGGCACCGCGGCCGAGGGCGTGTCCGCGCCCGCCTGGGTCTGGCCGTGGAGCCAGTCGGCCGAACCGGTACGCGGCGCATCCTGCGCCGCGTTCATGGTCTGTTGTGCCTCGTCGTCGTTCATTTGTTGAGTTTATGAATACGTTCCGAGCGGGTCACGATTTCGGTGATACGGATGCCGTATTTCTCATCGACCACGACCACTTCGCCCTGGGCGATGAGATAGCCGTTGACCAGAATCGACATCGGCTCGCCGGCCAGGCCATCGAGTTCCACTACCGAGCCCTGGGCCAGATCGAGCAGTTCGCGAATGGTCAGACGTGTCTGGCCCAGTTCCACCGACAGGGTGACCGGGATCTCCATGATCATGTCGAGTTCGCGCGGCGTGCCGGCCTTGGCCTCGTCGGCCAGTGGCTTGAACACGCTATCGCCGGCGCTGGTGGCCTTGGAAGACGACGTGGCTTTGCCGCCCGTCTCGACTTCGGCCTGTTCGGCCATGGCCTCGCCCCAGGCATCCTCCATGCTGTCGCCATCGCTGTTCGGCTGTTCGCCGGTCTGTTCGGCGAGGGCGGCGGCCCAATCGTCGTCGGCGCCGCTCTGGGCCTTATCGTCGTTCATTTTTTCGGTCCCTGGTTGGACTTTGAAGCCTCTTGGTTGATGACACGGGTTACGCGTAGCGCCTTGCGGTCGTTGAGCCGTCCGTAGTCGCATTCGAGTACCGGCACGCCGTCAACGCGGGCAGTGATGGCACGGGGCAGGTCGATCGGCAGAACATCGCCGACTTCCAGCTGGGCGATCCGGCCGAGCGTGGTTTCGATTTCGGTGAAATCGGCCACCAGCCTGATATTGCTCTGCTTGATCTCGCCGGCCAGCTGCTGCGTGCGCTGGCGCTCGTCTTCCGGATCGCGTTTTTGCAGCGGCCCGGACAACAGATCCTTGATCGGTTCGATCATGGAATAGGGCATGCAGATCTGGAAATCGCTGCCGAACGCGCCGACCTCGACATGAAACGTCGAACTGATCACGAGCTCGTTGTCGTTGCTGGTGATGTTGGTGAACTTCACCTGCATCTCGGCGCGCTGATACTCCAGCTCTACCGGATACACGCTCTTCCAGCCTTCCTGATAGCTTTCCAGCGCCAGCGAAAGCAGTCGTTGAATGATGCGTTGCTCGGTATGGGTGAATTCGCGGCCTTCCGAGCGGGTCAGAAACCGGCCGTCACCGCCGAACAGGCTATCGACGACCAGATAGACCAGGTTCGGCGGAAACACCACCAGAGCATTGCCGCGCAGCGGCTTGATGCTGATCAGGTTGATATTGGTCGGCACCGGCAGATTGCGGGTGAAGTCCTTGTATTTCTGGATCTTGAGCCGCCCGACCGTGATATCCGCATTGCGCCGGATCAGGTTGAACAGCGACATGCGGAACCGGCGTGCGAAGCGCTCGTTGATGATGTCGAACGCATGCAGGCGTCCGTGCACCACGCGCTGCTGGTCGTTGGGGTCGAACGCGCGGATGCGCTTGCCGCCGTTGTCCTTGCTGCTCGCAGACGGCTCCTCGTCGCCGCTGACGCCCAGCATCAGCGAGTCGATTTCGTCCTGCGAAAGCATGTCGTCGTTGGACACGATCCCTGCCTATTGAACGATGAAGTCGGTGAAGAGGACTTCCTGCACGCCAATGGCGTCTTCGTCCTCGTAGAAAGGCCGGGCGATCGCTACCTGCAGCGACTCGGCCAGCGATTGCTTGCCGCTTGCGCTGGTGAGGTTGTCGGCCTTCGTATCGGCGATAGTCATGAGAATACGGTTGCGGACCTCGGGCATGTGTTCGGCAAGCTTTTCTGCGGCTTTGCTGTCGTCGACCTTAACCGCAATACGTACGTAAAGGATACGCCCGCGCGGATCGCTGAGGTTGGCCGTGAACGGGTCGATCTGCACGAACACCGGCGCGGGCTTGGGCACGGCCGGCGCGTGGGCCGGGGCGGCAGCTTCCTTGTCGCCGTCGTTCATGAAGAAATAAGTGCCGCCGATCGCCGCGCCGGTCACGATGACCAGCGCCAGCGCCATGATGATGAGCCAGAGCATGCGGTTGCTGCCGGGGGCGTTGGGGGGCGAAGTGGCCATGGGCGAGGATTATCCTTGAAAGTGAGTCAGCGGCAGGGGCCGCCGTATGGGCGACTAGAGTCTGAGAACGCTAGCCTTACAGACCCTAGGCGAAGATGTCGATGCCGCCGTCGAGCGTGCGTCCGGCCAGCGTCGTCACTGCCACCGGTGCGGTCAATGCGTCCACGCTTGCGACGTCACCGCTATCGGCCGATCCGGCGCCGGCCTGAGCACGACCGTTGCCGTTGTTGTTCGACGAATTCGGGTTCGCGCCCTGGTCGCTGACCGACGTCTGGCCGAGATTGATCCCGCTTTCGGCGAAGGCATGACGCAGCTGCGGCAAAGCGGCTTCGACCGCGGCCCGCACGTCCGCATGCGCCGAGGCGAAGTGCAGCTGGGCCTGTTCACCCATCTTGAGTGATACGTGCAGCTGGCCGAGTTCGCGCGGGTAGAGCGTGAGTTCGGCCGCGCCGTCGCCCAGGTGGGTCAGGCGCAGGGCCTGCTGGTTGATCGCCTGTTTCCAGGCTTCACTGCCCAGCGGCGCCTGTACGCTGGCCGCCAGGGCGGCCGGCTGGGCGGCCGGGGTAAAATTGCTGCTCGCCGCGGTTTGCACGCTGCTCGCCGCGCTCGCCAGTGATTTCAGGTCCAGTTTGTCGGCAAATTCGCCGTCGCGACCGGGCTGCATGAAACGCGTGCCGCGGCCGGGCTGGAACGTATCCCCGGCAAAGGCGGCCCAGGCGGCCGGGTTGCGGGTATCGGTCGGCGCATTCTGTGCGGCGGCTGCCATGCGGGCCCGATCGCCGGTCAACGCGTCTTCGCCCTGCTTGGCCAGCCCGTCGCGGTCGGCGGCAAATCGCAGTGCGCTGTCGGTCTGCCTGTCGCCGCCCTGCAGGGCGCGTGCATCCAGCAGGCGGGTATGGACGCCGTCGTCCGCAGCGTCGGCCTGTGCCTGCGCCGCGGTCTGAAGCGAAAGCTGCACGTCGGCCGGGGCCGGCGCCAGACGCGCCATGCTGTTATCCGATGCCGGTTTCGCCGATGACGGCGCTGTGCCGCGCGGCTGGGCCGACACGGCCTGGCCAATCCAGCGCATGTCGGCGAATACGAGCGCCTCGTTTTCGCCCGCGGCTTCGCTACCGGCAGGCGTGTCGCTATCGCGAGCCGGTTCGAGTTCACTTGCGGGTTCGGCTGCGAGCGCGCCGTCGCGCGACACACCGCGATCGAGTGCGCGCAGCTCGGCGGCCGCCTTGTCGTCGCTGCGCGCATCCAGGGCGCGCTTGTCCGTTGCGCCGTGGCCCAGTGCGCGCAGCGCGCCGCTCGACGTATCCGACAGCGGCGCGTTGGGCCCGTCGAGGACCAGACGTTGGTCTGCCTTGCGCGCGTCCGGCTGGGTTTCGGCAAGGGCTTGCGGTGCCAGCCCCCCGGGGGCGGCCGCGTGTTTGGCGGACGCCTGATCGGGCCGGCGGGCCGTGTTGGCAGCGCGCGTATCGGCCTGGCCATGGGTCTGGCTATGATCCTGGCCATGCGCTTGGCGACGATCGGCCAGCACGGCCGAGAAGCTGAGCTTGCCTTCGGGCTGGTCGCCGGATGCCGCATTCTTGGCACCGGTCTCGGCCGGCGCTGTTTTTGCAGCAGTGAGAAGCTGAATACTCATGAAGCGATTCCCGTGGGCGGCGAACGTTATTGATAAAGGCCGGCAGAGAGCGCGCGGCTGGCGAATTCGTCGGTCTGACGTTGCTCGCGGCGGGCTTCGGCCTGTTGGGCCGCCTCGCGGCGACGCACGGCCAGTACATCATAGGAATTCAGGCGTTTCTGGCGGTCGCGCCAGTCCTCATTGCCGTGCTCGACGCGGCGCTCGCTTTGATTGACCGCACCGCGCTGCTGTTCGATGGCGTGCTCTAGGGAGGCGATGAAGCGCTGGTAATTCTGAAGCGTGGCAATGCTCATGCCCATCGCCATGGCGTCGTCGAGACGGCGCTGATATTCGGCGTGATAGGTCAACAACGCTTCGAGCTTCTGTTCGGTCTGCTGGTGATCGCGACGCAGACGCCCGAGCGTGGCGGCGGCCGCGTCGCGGTCGTCGGTCGCCAGGTCGATCAGGGTTTCGAGTGCGGATGTCTTGGCCATATCAGTGCGTGGTTCTCTGCGGTAACAGGTCCGCCAGTTGCTGGCTGGCATGGTCGAAATCGGCGCGTTGATTCATCGATTGCTGCAAAAAGGCTTCGAGCTGCGGATACATTTCGATGGCCTGGTCGAGCAACGGGTCGCTGCCCTTCGCGTAGGCGCCCACGCTGATGAGGTCGCGGTTGCGCTGGTAACGCGAGAGCATCTGCTTAAAGTACTGGATACGCGACAGATGCATTTCATCGATAAGCGCGGTCATTGCGCGGCTTATCGAGGCTTCGATATCGATGGCCGGATAGTGGCCGGATTCGGCGAGCTGGCGCGACAGCACGAAGTGCCCGTCCAGTATGGCGCGCGCGGAATCCGCGATCGGATCCTGCTGGTCATCGCCCTCGGTGAGCACGGTATAGAAGGCGGTGATCGATCCCTTGCCGGGGGCGTCGTTGCCGGCGCGCTCGACCAGTTTGGGCAGTTTGGCAAATACGGACGGCGGATAGCCCTTGGTCGCCGGTGGCTCGCCGATGGCCAGCGCGATCTCGCGTTGGGCCATGGCATAGCGCGTGAGCGAGTCCATGATCAGCAGCACGTTTCTGCCGCGTTCGCGAAAGTCTTCGGCCAGGCGCGTCGCATAGTCCGCGCCCTGCAGGCGCAGCAGGGCAGAGTCGTCGGCCGGCGCCGCGACCACCACGGCCCGCTTGAGGCCTTCGGTGCCGAGGATGTTGTCGATGAAGTCCTTGACCTCGCGCCCGCGTTCGCCGATGAGGCCGACCACGATGACGTCGGCCTGGGTGAAGCGGGCCATCATGCCCAGCAGCACGCTCTTGCCCACGCCGGAGCCTGCGAACAGCCCCAGACGCTGACCGCGTCCGACCGTCAACAGGGCGTTGATCGCGCGTACGCCGACATCCAGCACGTCGTGGATAGGCTCGCGATCGAGCGGGTTGAGACGTGGGGCCGCCAGCGTGGCATGGGCCGCGTCGTGCAGCGGGCCCCGCCCGTCGAGAACGCGCCCGCGCGCATCGACCACGCGCCCGAGCAGGCTATCGCCCACCGGCACGCGCTTGCTGCCGATGGCCTGTGCCCCCGGCGGCGGCAGGGTGGCCCACACGCGCGCGCCCGGCACCATTTCAGCCGTGTCCACAAACGGCATCAGCAAGAGTTTTTCCTGATTGAAGCCCACCACCTCGGCCTCGGCGAAGTCGCTGCCGCCGCGGATTTCGACAATACAATGGGCCCCCAGGGGCAGCTGCAGCCCGACGGCTTCCAGCACCAGCCCGGTGGCACGCGTCAGCCGGCCGCCCTGACGGGTGCGCGACAGATGGCTGACCTGTTGACGGGCCTCGCGCAGGTCCTCGAGCCATTGCGTGACAGGGCTGGGGGTGCTGGTCATACGTCTTCTCCGTGGCCGACGGTGTGCAGCAGCCGCTCCCAGCGGTCGCCCACGGTGGCATCGATGGCGCGCTGTTCGCTTTCAATACGGCAGTCGCCGCGGGCCAGGCCCATGTCGGGGCGCAGTTCCCAGCCGGCGGCCTGCAGCGTCTGCGCCAGATGCGATTCGACCAGCGCATGATCTTCGATATTCACATACAGCGTCGGCTTGCCGCCGATGGTGGCGTTCTCGGCCATCAGCGCTTCGATCTCCTCGATGATATGTTCCGGCTTGAGCTCCAGCGCGCGGCCGGCCAGCTGGTGACCGGCTTCCAACGCGAGTTCCACCAGCTCGTAAGAGACGTTGTCGTTGAGACCGTTGACGGCCGTGCGAAAGGCTTCGCTCAATTCGCGTATGGGGGCGAGCAGGGTATCGAGCTCCGCGGCCAGGCGTTGTTCGTGTTCTGCCTTGGCCTCGGCCCTGCCTTCGGCACGGCCTTGCTCCAGGCCTTCGGCATAACCCGACTCGTGGCCCTTGGCGACGGCTTCTTCCTTAGCCAGCTCGAACAGCGCGAAGCTGATGCCGTCTTCGCGCCGTCGTGCCGGCGTATCCCCGGCATCGCCTCCATCCCGGTGGGGCGCACGCCGTTCCAGCGCGCCCATCTGCCAAGGGCGCCAAGCGTCCTTTCTCGCGCGGGACCGATCAGACATATTCGTCGTCGTCACTGCTCAAGGTGATTTCGCCAGCATCGGCCAGACGGCGCACGGTCAGCAAGATCGCCTTGCGCTCGGTTTCCACCTGCGACACGCGAATCGGGCCGCGCATCTCCATGTCTTCACGCAGCATTTCGGCTGCACGATTGGCCATGTTCGAGGTAAAGCGCGAGATAAGCTCCTCCGGCGTGCCCTTGAGCGCGACCACCAGGCTGTTCTGGTCCACTTCCTGGAGCAGGCGCTGAATGGTGCGATCGTCGGCGCTGGCCAGATCCTCGAACACGAACATCTGGTCGATGATCTTCTGGGCCAGATTGTCGTCGTGGGCACGCACGCTCTCGAGCACGCTTTCCTCGTTGGCGGAGTTCATCAGGTTGAGGATTTCGGCGGCGGTCTGCACGCCGCCCATCTTGCTGCGCTTGAGGTTCTGGCCGTCGAGCAGGCCGGACAGCACTTCCGTGAGTTCCTGCAGGGCGGCCGGCTGCACGCCCGAGAAAGTGGATACGCGCAGTACCACGTCGTTGCGCAGGTGCTCGTCGAAGTGCATGAGCACTTCCGCGGCCTGGGCACGTTCCAGGTGCACCATGATGGTGGCGATAATCTGCGGATGCTCGTCGCGAATCATTTCGGCGACGACCGTCGGCTCCATCATGTTCAGCGCATCGATGCCGGTGCCCTCCTGGGCATCGAAGATATCCTCGAGCAGGCTGGCCGCCCGCTCGGCGCCCATGGCCTTGGTCAGCACCGAGCGGATGTGCTCGCTCGAATTCATGCTCACGGCGCTGACCTGCTCGAATTCCTCGTGGAAGTTGTTCAGGACTTCGCTGATCTTTTCGTTCGAGATGTTGCGCAGGTTGGCCATGCGCATGCCCAGTTCCTGAGCGTCGCGCGTGGACAGGTGTTTGAACACGTCGGCGGCGGTGTCTTCGTCGAGCGTCATCATCAGGATGGCGCTGGACTCACTGCCGGTTTCGTTGAACATTTGTCTAGGCATTGCTATGCATCCAGCTCTTGATGATGGCGGCGACGAGTTTCGGGTCGTTCTTGGCGGCTTCGCGGGTCGTGGTCAGCAACGCATCCTGCTGGCGTCGCTTGCCACGGCCGGCTTCGATGGCCGCGCGCAGGTCTTCATTGCCTTCGTCCGAGTCCTCGGCCACGGCGCCGGCTTCGGCTTTTGCATCGGCCAGGCGTACCGGGGCACGCGGCACCTGGTCGAGCAGCGGCTTGACCAGTCGACGCCATACGATCCAGGCAGCGATGGCCAACAGCAGATACTTGATCGCGCTCTCGGCCATGGCGATGAGCTGGCGATCCTGCCACCACGGCACGCCCGGCTCGACCACGTTCTCGGGCTGGTCGGTGAACGGCATGTTGATGACTTCAAGCGAGTCGCCACGCGCCACCGAAAAGCCCATCGCTTCGCGCACCAGGCTCTTGATCTGGTTCATCTGTTCTTCGGCCAGCGGCATCGGCTGCATTTCGCCTTCGGCGTTCGCCTGCATCGGATAGTTGACGACCACCGCAGCCGACAGCCGTTGAACCTGGCCGCTTTGCTCGCGGGTATGGCGAATGGTGCGGTTGACCTCGTAGTTGATGGTCGCGTTGCTGACCGTGGAGCCCTTGGCGCCTTCAGCATTATTGTTGTTGTTGGCGGTGGTGGTGGTGTTCTTGTTGTTGATGGGCGAATCGATTTCCGGGCTGGGCTGGTTGCTCAGCGCGCCGGGAACGCCGCCCGTACCCGGGCCACCGTTCGAGCGCGTGGCGCTGCGCTGTTCGCTGCGGATTGCGGCCTGGGTAGGGTCGCCATTGGGCGCGTAGAGCTCTTCGGTCTGTTCGTTGGAAGAGAAATCCACGTCGGCGACCACGCGCGCACGGATGTTGTCGCGGCCGACGATGGGCGCGAGGATGGATTCGATTCGGTCGCGGTAGCTGCGCTCGATCCGGTCAACGTATTCCAGCTGTGAGCCATCGGTGGCATTGCCCGCGGTGGCGGCATTGTCGGACAGCAGTTTGCCGGAGCCGTCGACCACGGTAACGCTCTCGGTGGGCAGGTTGGTCACGCTGCTGGCCACGAGGTTGACGATCGCCGTTACCTGGCCTTCGCCCAGCGCGCGACCGCGATAAAGGTCGAGCACGATAGAGGCGCTGGGCTTTTCGCGCTCGCGCACGAATACCGAGGATTCGGGGATGGCCAGATGAACGCGCGCCTTGGCGACCGCGTCCATGCTTTCGATGGAACGTGCCAGCTCGCCTTCGAGCGCACGCTTGTAGTTGACGTGTTCGGCGAACTGGCTGATGCCGAAGGACTGGTTGTCCATCAGCTCGAAGCCCACGCCGCCGCCGTTGGGCAGGCCTTCGCCGGCCAGGGTCAGGCGCGTACGGTCGATCATGTCGGTGGGCACCATGATCGTGTTGCCATTGCCCGCGAACTCGTAGGGGACCTGCATCTGTTCGAGTTTGGCAATGATTTCGCCGCCGTCGCGATCGTTCAAGTTCGAGAACAATACGCCGTAACTAGGACCCATGGACCACATCGCCATGGCCACCAGCAGGGTCACGGCTATCGCGACACCTACAATCAACGGCAGACGCGGGTTTGCGCGTAGCTGCTCCAGCACGCCGGGCTTGGCCTCGGCTGCTGCGACTGCCGTATCCGCTGTCGCCATGCTCTTTCCTCGTTGCTTGATGTGCGATTGCCGCGGCTGTTGATAGTCGAGCCCGGCCCCTGGGTGCTGCCGTTGATGCAGCGCGCGTGCGCCGCAGCCCCAGCAGGACGAAGGCCATTATTCAGCACCGAGAAAAAATCAAAGGACGAATAAGCCCACTTTTTGGGCGGCAATTGGGCGGATTAGATCGCTTGCGCCTGCGCTACCCTGCAATTCGTCAAATGGGGTGCCGTGCCAATTCGGCCGACGTGCCCCGGTCGCATTTCACGAGGGTAGGGCTCAATGAGTATCTCGGCAGTCAATCTCAACAGCGTGCTGCAACAGCTTCAGGCCACGGCGAATCAGGCCGGCCCCGGCGGCGTTCAGCCAGGCGTGCAGCCCGGTGCACAGGCAGTCGCGAAAAGCGGCGAAAAGGCGGAAGCCGTGGATTTCTCCAACGCGCTGGTCGCCGCGATCGATCGCATCGATGGCATGAAGCAGAGCGCTGTGGCCCAGGGCCATGCGTTCGAGCGCGGGGTGCCCGGGGTTGGCATCAACGATGTGATGGTCGACATGCAGAAGGCGGGGCTCGCCTTCGAAATGGGCGTACAGGTGCGCAACCGCGTCGTGAGTGCCTATCGCGAGATCATGAACATGCAGGTATAGCGCTGTTCACGCGCTGCAACGAAAAGAGGGCGCCCCGGGGCGCCCTCTTTTTTTGTCTCTTGCGAGACGATCCGCGGCTTACCGGAGCAGGGAGAGAACGCCCTGGGTGCTCTGGTTGGCCTGGGCCAGTACGGAGGTACCGGCCTGCTGCAGGATCTGAGCCTTGGACATGTTCGACACTTCGGTGGCGTAGTCGGCATCGGTGATGCGCGAGCGGGCCGAGGAGATGTTGATTTCGGTGGTGGAGATGTTGTTGATCGCCGAGTCCAGACGGTTCTGTACCGCACCGAGATCCGAGCGCAGATCGTCGACCTGCTTCAGGGCGCTGTCGAGGGAGGCCAGCGGGTCGGCGCTCTTCTGGGCGACCGCGTTGTCGGTATTCACAGACACCGCGATCGTGGAGTCGCTGCCGTCGCCAGCCGAACCGGTGGTGACCTTGACGTCTGCAGCATAGACATTGCCGCCGCCGTCGGTAACGAAGTAGTCGCCGTCATCGTCCTGCTGCAGGGTGCCGGTGACCGTACCGCCATTCTGATCGGTGATCGTGGTGGCGCCGGTTGCTGTGTCGTCGTTGGCGTCTTTCACGGTGGCGGCACCGAGCGTGCCGTCAAAGCCGTTCACATTGAAACTGCCAAGGCCCAGCGAAGCCGAGTCCATGTTGGAGAGGTTGATGGAGATGGTCTGATCGTCCTTATCGCCGACCTGGATCTTGATTTCGGTCTTGGAGCCGTCGAGCACCTTGGTGCCGTTGAAGGCGGTCTGCTCGGACACGCGGTCGATCTCGCCCAGGCGCTGGGTGATTTCGTTCTGGATCGATTGCAGATCGGACTGGCTGTTGGTGCCGTTGGCGGCCTGCACGCCCAGTTCACGCACGCGCTGCAGGTTGTCGTTGATCTGGTTGAGCGCGCCTTCGGTGGTCTGGGCCAGCGAGATGCCGTCGTTGGCATTCGAGGAAGCCTGCATCAGGCCGTTGATCTGCGAGGTCATGCGGTTGGAGATGGCCTGACCGGCGGCATCGTCCTTGGCGGAGTTGATCTTGCTGCCCGAAGACAAGCGCTCGATAGCGCTGTTCAGGGTCTTCTGGGACTGGTTGAGGTTCTGCTGGGCGGTCAGCGACAGCGTGTTGGTATTGATCACGAATGACATGTTGCACTTCCTATGGGTGAGTCTATTTTTACTGGCCGGATAGCTTCAGGGAGCTTTGTCGCGGCGTCATTGCGTGCCGCTGAAGTGCATATCGTCCGCGCGCGCGATTCCTTTAAATTCTGCTGAGGCTCATGAACGAGCAGGAATGGCTTACCCGATAACCCCGTGCAGCTCGTCATGATCTGCTTGGTTAAAAGCGGTGTTGTGACCGTTCCAATAAAAAGGGCGCCCGAAGGCGCCCTTTGTATCCGCGTATAGCGAAGGCTTGAAGCCAAGGCTTACCGGAGCAGGGAGAGTACGCCCTGGGTGCTCTGGTTGGCCTGGGCCAGCACGGAAGTACCGGCCTGCTGCAGGATCTGAGCCTTGGACATGTTCGACACTTCGGTGGCGTAGTCGGCATCGGTGATGCGCGAGCGGGCCGAGGAGATGTTGATTTCGGTGGTGGAGATGTTGTTGATCGCCGA